>JBGSJT010000741.1:0-2805 GCA_041741715.1 Pirellulaceae bacterium
CGAGGATTCCGAATATGGTAGATTCGACACAGCACCCGATCGCGATGACGGATGGGCATACTTTTTCGCCAAGACTTTTGGTGATGGTACACTATCAAACTGGATGAGAACACGAGCAATCGGGTAACAAAGGGTTGCAACGAAGCCCTCGGTCAGCCGCTTTGACTTGCGTTGAGTCAACTACTCGGGCTCGCTGAACCCCGCCGTTATTTCGCAAGGCCCGCTCATCCCAAATGTTTTCGACCCTCGTCTTTGCCGCCCTCTTCATTGGCTTGCTATTCGCATCGATTGCGGTCTGGGCGTTATTCCTTGGACTCGGACTGCGTTGGGCGAAAGTGTCGGACGTGACCACGCGGCGCGTCGTGCTCGCAACCGTAGTTGTGATCATCCTGCAAGTCGCGCTTAATATCTTGTTTCTCTTCGTATCGCCTTCCTCTGATGTGCAAGCGATAATTCTCGGATTTCTGGAACTCGCTGCGGCCGTTATCGTTCCTTGTGCCGTGATCAGCGCTTTCTTTAAGACTCAGTTCCTACGGTCAGTTCAAGCGTGGCTTCCAACCTTACTGGCAACTGTCGCAACGCTGGCGTTCACTCTCCTTGTGGTGCGACCTTTTCTCTTTGAATCTTTCGTCGTCCCAACGAACGCAATGGCTCCGACATTGCTTCGACAACACTGGAAAGGAATCTGCCCGGAATGCGGCAAGTCAAATTATTGCTCGCCCAGAGACGTGCGATATGGCACCGCCGATCCACCGCTTATGATTTGTGACAATTTCCACGTCACGATAGCATCGAACATCGACAAGACCGTTCACGTCGGCGACCGCTTTATGGTCGCAAAGTTCCTCACTCCGCGAAGGTGGGATCTCGTTGTATTCCAGTATCCCGAAGAACCTGCAACACTGTACGTCAAGCGACTTGTTGGACTTCCCGGCGAAACGATCCACATTCAAGATGGTTCCGTATGGGTTGACGGCGCACGCCAAACGCCGCCGGATTCAATCCGAGAAATCGAGTACTTGTCAGAATTTCCTGACTGGTATGGTTCCGAACTGTGGGGATCGGAAGAACGTCCCGCACTGCTTGGAGATGATGAATTCTTCGTGCTGGGGGATTTTTCCGCCCAATCAATGGATTCACGATTCTGGCAAAAAGGTGCCCGTGGCCACAATTCATTCGCGGTTCCTCAATCACACATGAAGGGCGTTGTCACTCAAACGTTTTGGCCGATTCATCGATTGCACATTCATCGTTAGAATCGATCGTGAGGCCATGAACGCGAAATAACAAAGCGTTGGCCGATGATCCGCCGATCGCGTCGTTCCTGAAGTCTATGTTGATTGGCGGCGGCCCGGTCAACGCAACCGTTCGTCGAAAGAAGCTTCCTAAGCGTGACCGTGTCGAGAACTACGCTTCGTCCATTCACCAGTCTTTTGGCGGCACACCTCATCAGTGCGCTTCATCTGCTTTGCCTTTGTGAGTGGGCGATGCATGGCTTCTTGCAATACGAAGGGTTGTCGCCGCATCAAGAGCGCGTCGAACGAATTGTGGGCCCGATATTATCGGTGACTCAGTTCCCCGCATTCCAAATGCTTGGATTTGAATCGGACACGCCTTCCATCATTTTTTGCTTGTGTACGGGCTACTTGGTTGGGATGCCCATCGGGTATTTTGCTGGTCGGCGGGTTGCCCAATTGCGCTGCAGCTCCCTTCTTTGGTGGCTAGCATTAGTGGTCCCGGTGATCGACTTGGGTTGTGTCTGCGCGTTGACGGGCAATCCACGCAACTCGTTCTTCGTGTTTCTACGCGCCCTGGCTCTGCTGGTTCCTATCACGCTCATCGCTTCCATAGTACTTTGGCTTCGCAATCGGCTGCGACAATCCGAGGCGACCCAGGCCGACACCTAGTGTATTCCGTCAAGATTGCCCGCAAACAAAAGCGACGAAATCGGGTAGCCGCCGCCATTGCTGACGGCAGCCCCCACACCACCGTACATGCGGGCCCGCATACGGCGGTTCGACGAAGGACTTAAGCCCGAATTCGGAGTAGCATCGGGAGTACAGTTTCGGTGCTGGGCGCATCGGGTACCGGTTCCCTCAGAAACTCTCGATTCAGACTCAAGGCTGGCTTCTCGATCGGCGCCAGTGCGGTACGTCCCGGTCGGGACAACGAACCTTTGGACTCTTCAAGCGAAGAGGGGTTCCCTCGCACCGAGCCGATCGATGGTTCCTCCTTCTTCATCGTTTGGTCCTTCCTGTCTCGACTGGATGCCGAGGGGCAGTACTACGACCTCTGCTGACTCCTGCATCGCCCAAGCCAGCTTCCGCTGGTCTGTTCCAGGCTTTCTGGCAAGCCATACTCCCTGGAGCAACGGCGACACGACTGTCGCCTATGCAGGTCTCCCCGGATAAGAACATAAATTGTTGCTGCGCAAGTTCGCCATTTACCTGATCGATCAACTGGGAACGGCTTTGTGATGTTGGGCTCACTCGCCCGCCCGATCCGGCCTTGTATGACGTTTCTGTTCGTAACCTCGCAGTTTTGGCTATGGCTTCCTTCCCACCCACGGTCGCCCGTACGCAGTTGCCTTCGCCTAGTGCTTTGCCAATCGGAGTTGTCATTTGGTATACTGAGCTCCTTGAGACTCCCAGTCTCGCACAGGGGACTAATCCCGAAGTTTTTTGGTCAGACGGGAAGTGTGGAACGGGGAGGTGCGATTTGTTTAGAGGTGGGTTAAAGAAATGGACTGAAGACTATTTTTTTGAGGGGGCCAGCCCCCGGGCCCCCGGGATTTATCGCATTGAG
>JBGSJT010000742.1:0-21298 GCA_041741715.1 Pirellulaceae bacterium
GAATGACCCCTACCATCACCTTACCACCATTCATGATGATGACAAAGCCAACGATTCGGGCGCTTACGACGCAGTGACAGACTTCCGAGCTGATCAACATCACGGCAACGATGACGAAGTCGCGAATGGTCAAGTCAAAGGGAACAGTAATCGAATGGGCAGCAACCGCGACACCATTGCCGCACAGCGCGCCCGCAGGGCATGGCCGGTAGCCAATGTCGAGTCCGATTACGAACACGGCCCGGGAGGCCTAGACGACAAGACATATACCAAGACACATACACCGGAAGTGATGATCTCAACAGCCTGGGATATTCAAATGGCGGGCGGCTACAACGCCTACTACTATACCTACACCGCTTGGGATGTAGTCCGCCCTCTCGATGAACCTCCAGGATACGACCTCTACAAGCACTTCGGCGACTTTTGGCGGTCGACGCAATACTGGGCGCTTGAGCCCGCAAATCAACTGGTCAGTAAAGGAAAGTGCCAAGCCAATCCAGGCCGAGAGTACGTGGTATATCAAATACAACCGACCACCTTCACGCTTGAGATTGCAGAGACGCACCAACCGCTGAAGGCAGAGTGGTTTCACCCGCATACTGGCAAACGTTACGATACTGGTCAATACGGCAACGGCACAGCCAGCCTTACGCCACCCGCCGACTGGGGTGACGCGCCGCTGGTACTGCACCTTTCAACAGTCCCGTAAGCTATTCGAAGATCTGCAACTGGCGGCTCAGCTTGTAGACGAGGTACGCAGATTGGCAGATGAGATTGATCGGATGGTGAAGGACCGTCGCACAGAGCGACTTTTCCATCAAACGGCTGCTATGTCGGGGGCTGGAAAAAAAGGAGGGGTAAATAGTCCGACACCTGATCCGATTACGGCAAACGCAATGGCCCTGTTCAAGCCTGTATGCTCGTCACGTAATCATGCAAAGCGACAATTCCCAAACTCTTATGCTTGTCGTGAGATGGCCAAGCCAATTGCCCCCCTACTTCAATACTCGGAGCGATAGTCCACGAATCGCACCAATCCCACGAAAGAAATTCTCCGACGGCGCCTTCGCGCGCTCAGGACGAACCGCCCTGGGTCATGAACACAAGTTGCTGAGATGACAGAGGTGACGGCGACCGCTGCGGTGTTGGAGATTTGCTTCGAGCTGGAGGTCTGCATCGACCGACGCGAGTTAGCGTAGTCGCGTCGTTGCCTCTAACGCGCGTCGGTGTCTCCGACCTCTGTCTCGAAACGCCGCTCACCCCGCTGCAGAGGTTCGTCCATCCTCCGCAGGTTACTGCGATCTTCGTTCGCGGCCCCGACTAGGGCTGGCGTATGGGGCGGATCCAGCCTTTCTCGCGAGACTGGAACGATCCCTTAATGTCTTCGTAAACGCCCTAGATCAAAATGTCACTGCGAGCAAACTGTGTCTGTGACCATACTTTTGAGAATGGGAGCGCACTCGTTTCGAGCTTGCAGGTTGATCGGCCGTCAACTGAAACTCGTTTGCAGTCAGTGTCTAATTTGCACCGGTCACGCCGGACCGGTACAAGTTGGCTTCGGAGCTAAGCCGCTGAAGTTGGAAACCTCGGTTAGTTTCCCTGCTCCGCTAACTCGCGGAGGTGATGAAGTTCTCCGACAGCTTTTGCAGCCGGCGTACGCTGACATCTGCTGGGCTCCGTAGGTATAAATGGCTATAACCAAGATGAAGGGTTCGAATTCGGCGACCCAGCGCTTCCAAATCGCTACGTCACGGTGAGATATCGCCGTAAAAGCCGAGGATGCCAAAGAGTGAAAATACGCGTTGCGACTCTGCCGTGGGGGGCACCCAACCTTTTGATATCACCAATCAGGAGATCGAGAACCATGAGAAAAAAAGCCCAAACGACATTGGAGAACTTGCGGCTGGCAATCCACGGAGTGACCGCTCCATTTTCATGCGAAGGAGCATTCGTTCCGGACGAGCCCGTCACGTTGATCTTCAAGGATCAGACCAGATTTGAAGTCATCCGTGCAAAAAGTTCGTTCGATCAAAAGAACGAATTGAAGCCGTTACTTGAACATTGCAAGCCGGCTCCTTTTGGCGCCGGGAAAAAGACTCGTTACGATCGGACGGTGCGCGACGCCCTTCAACTCAAGGCTGGGGGACGAGAATTCTCAATCGCGAACTTCGACCCTGAAGGGGCCGGCATTTTGAAGAAGATTCAGCGAGAACTCGTTCCGCACGACCCGAATCCCATCTCGGCAGAACTCTACACCGTCAACGTCTATACCCACGGCGGACACTTCGCGCCACACAAGGACACACCGCGTGGCAGCGACATGTTTGGCACACTGGTTGTGTGTTTACCGTCGCAATTTGGCAGCGGCAAGTTGGTATTGAGTCACCGGGGAATCGTGCAGAAGTTCGACTGGGGACAAGCCATAAACGTACAAAAAAAGCCGAACCAAGTTCATTGGGCCGCGTTCTTCGGCGATGTCGATCATCAGATCGAAAGAATCTGGAGCGGAGCACGCGTAACCTTGACCTATCTTCTACGGCGAGACGCGGGCGGCTCGTCGCGCGATGCAGCTTGTGAAGATCTAGCGCCGCGCATTCAAGCAGCATGGCGCGCATTGTTGGCGGACCAAAAATTCCTTCCGAAGGGCGGGACGCTCGGCTATCCCTGTTGCCATCTCTACCATCAAGACGCGCGTTTTCAGCAAACCCAAAGCTCGATCACGCAGCAATCAGTGACCATGCTCAAGGGACGCGATCACTTGGTTGCGGCCACCGCACTTCAGTCCGGATTGAAAGTCACGTTCAATCCCTACATGTTCGAAAACTGCGCGGATGAAACCTGGCAACTTGGCCGCTTTCCGACACCCAATGAAAAAGCCAGACTGCGTTCCCAGATGGATTCAGCTAAACTCGAGAAAGTCTTACCGATTCGGGCAAGCTCCGAGGCGGAAGGCGATTTTGGCATCACTTGGCTCGATCCTCGTCCCACGTCCGACAAAACTTCGTGGCGATCCGAAAAGGACGATGATTCCGAACTGCCAGCGGCAGCGCACCTTCACTCGTGCGAGTATTGTCCATGGGGTTATTTCGGAAACGAGGGTTCGGACATCGATCTCTACACTTATGCGGCGTTGCAGTTCGAAATTCCACCGTTCGGCCAAGGTCCTCGCGCTGTGAATAAGCCGTTGCCACTTGCGCTGGTCAAACGCGAGCGAGCCACCCGCAAGCGCAAGGCGAAACAAGCGTAAATTTTCACGGACGTTGCCAGCTCCGGTCCGTCACGCCGGATGCATTCTGGCTGACGTTATCCCGCGCGTCGGTGGCGCACGTCGATGGCAGTTCGGTTGTCTTGCCAAGTTGTGGCGGTTGAACAAAGTTCAGCGGTTGCAGATCCGTTCCAACTCGCGTCGGTGTTCATAACCGAAGTGAGAAGATCCGCCTGCAAATCTGCTCGGGGCACTTTGGACGTGTCGTCATTCTGACTGCGCTATGGCGTCGAATCCAGGCCCAACAGCGGTCGCTGTTCGTGCATAATGACGAACCGTCCTTACGCACTTGGACACAAGTTGGCGAGATGATCGAGGTGATGGCGACCGCTGCGGTTTCGGAGATTTGCTTCGAGCTGGCGGTCTGCATCGACCGACGCGAGTTTGAGTGTCGAAAGTCTGGACTCAACTCGCGGCGGTCTGTTTCACCTCGGGCGCAAAATGCACTGAAATCCGTCTTGCCTGGGCGCGGAGGATGGTCCAGCCTCGGTAGGTACCAGCGAACTTGTTCGCAGCCCCACCTAGGTTTGGCGGTATAGCGTTAGGGGGCAGATACAGCCCTTGGCTTCAGTTCCGCATGGACCCTCAATGCCCTCATCTGCGCCGCAGCAGAACTGCGACACGCTCCGATTTGATACCAGCAGCTCGCCATCGACTCAGTGTGAAGAAGGGACGTCGTGTGATTCGCCAACTCTCGTTCATGCCGGCGATCCACTCAAACGAGATCCGTTGTTAAGCATCTAGGCGAAGGTTTTCAAATCAACTGGCTGCCCAACGCCAGTGTGCACTTGGCGGAAATCAACGCCGACCATTGGAAGACCTGGGTTCACCAGCGGCTCCGCACGCCGACCTCCCGTCCTGGAGCCATCATGTTCTTCCAGGCTAGTCCCACCGAACACCTATCGATTGCCAAGCACCTGACCGCCGAGGTCAAGAGGGAAGAGTTCATTTCCGGTAAGGGTACCCCATGCGCCTGGCTACAATGGGACTTGCGAGATCATTTCGTGTTCCTGTCACGTAGGAGTGGACGCGCAGACACCCCGGCGCGTCCATTGGGATGGCGTATTATTCCGCAGATTGCGCGGGTATGTTACGGATGGTCGGCAGCCAATACGGTGCAGAACTAACGACCCTCGTTTGATTTTGCGAGGTGAAAAAAACGTCAAAATTAGCGCCGGTATTTACCGTTTTCGTCCGGTAACGACCGAAATAGCTTGCAAAACAATGAGAGACAATGCAAGATAAGGAGCATGGGAAACGCGCAGGAAATGCGTTTTTCCCTGGGAAAAGAGTGAATCCTAGGTTCTTTCCAAGCTCGTTTGGGACCAGAGGGTCGTAGGTTCGAATCCTATCACCCCGACTATGAGAAACCCTTGTCTTCCTTGTGATTTCAAGGGTTTTTTCGTTTTCCGAGCTGTCTTCAAAAACGCCTGCTAGGGGGTCATCTTTGACAGCAATTGACTCCGTTAGAAAACCCATTGTGACTAACCCTTCTCACAACCTACGCTGAAATTCAGACCGCATTCGACGAAAATGGAAATGCCTTCCTTGAGTTTAAGCTGACGAGTCGAATTCGCCATGAGGAAGGCGACTTGTTTGGAACAATGCGACTAGCGCATGACCTACTTATCTCGCATTTTAAGCGGTTAACCGTTGATGAAACCAGAAAAACTGAGTGGGGGAGCAATGAGAACTAATCTCCTCAGCAAATCTTCAAGCGGGGACGTTGGGGGACTGATTCGCCAGCGCTCTCAGCCAAATTTATGGTTTAAAACCGCCGCTGAGAAACTTCGCCAAATCGCTTGCTTATCAGCGAACTGGGATAGCTACGGCTCACGGAGACCGGATTCTATCGCTTTAAATTATGCTGGCGCGTTGCTGAACCTAATCCGTGATAGAGTTGGTGTCGAGGAACCATGTATCACCCCACACCCAAACGGCAACATTTGTTTCGAGTGGGACAATACACCTCCGCGAGTTACGACAATTCTCCAACTCGCTTCGGTTTGTCCAGCTTCAGCAAGTTGAGCAACTCGCTTCGATCAAGATGACCGAAGCACCGGGGGATTGCGACAGGAATGCTCTCGGGGGGGCGGCCGAGGCAGTATGCGGCATCGCTCAATTGTCAAATGCTATTTGCTGACAGGACGCCATACATCGTGCTGATCATCCGCCGACTTATCTCCAAAAATCCCCTTCCCCTCCTCTTACATGTTTGTTCCCGTCGTCGCTGATCGCTAGGGCGATCGTGAACTGAGTCTTTGTTCCTTTCGACAAGCTTCCCTTAATGTTCTGCATCCATTTTTCATCCTTCTTTAATATGAAGGTTTGTGTTACCGTCACGTCCGGGTCTGCGGGAGTTTTGGTGGGTAACCGCCGGCGCCACGCGGCTCGCTGCTCGCGGCTAACATTCTAAATTGCATCGGTTTTCAGAGCTCTACCAACGGCGGGTTGTAAATCTCACAGTTCTCATTCGATCGCCACTGCGAATTCGCCACCATCTCTTGTGCTCAAGTCACGCCAAACCTGCACGTCGATGGACTGACTTGCAAAACGAACACTACCGTCGCCCAGCAGCACGACGACTCCGCTCGGATGCGCGCTGCGAGCTGACATGAATCCACATTGCTGAAGAATGTTCATGCAATCACAACTTAGGCTATTAGGGACATAAAAGTGATTGTATAACGTGTTGCCATAGTTGCCTATAATCCACTTCTCACCTCGATAGGCGTACCAGCTCCCATGCGTACGCACTGCGCAGGCCTGGATCGATGGAGCGCTGCGATCGGCGATCTCCCACATCTCATATTGGGGCGAATGATTGACGTTGGTTCCCGTCGATTTACCACGGCCCGTCAGTCGTTCGCCGAAAGCGATGGTGTTGGAGGAACCGTCGGCGATGTCTCTAAAACTGATCGTCGAGCCCGCAAAGAAGATTCCGTCCGCATTGTTGAGCGAGCCTGCGTTCAGTAGGCCACTTCCAGAGCAGGCGGCATAGTTAGTTGCTGCAAATTCAGAACCAGGTAATTTGCCACTTGAATTCCGATCGCTGGGACAGACGAAGATAGGCATAGTTGTGGTCGCAGCCGGGTAGTTCACCGATCCGTCCAGCACCACGCCACTGGCCAAGCTAAAGGTAATTGGGGGCGACTTTAGATCAATCTGGTTGTACGCCAAGCCTTCGGCATGGGGCAGTAAATACGCGTGCGTCGAGAACACGGCAGGCAACGGAACGTTGCGTCCCGGTGGGAAATGATTGAAGGCTGTATGATGATTGTGGAGAGCCAAGCCCAGTTGCTTGAGGTTGTTCTGGCACGATATCCTCCTCGCCGCTTCGCGGGCAGCTTGGACAGCAGGCAAGAGCAAGCCGATAAGAACAGCAAGGATGGTAATCACCACCAATAGTTCCACCAAGGTGAACCCGGCAATCTTCTTGCATCGGTGTTTTAGCACGTTCGTTAAAGTCCAAATGTAAATAATGCGCTTCCGGCTGCAATAGTCACGTACTGCTGCCCAGCAACTTGGTAAGTCACGGGAGCGGCATGGACCCAACCGCCGAGGTCGAGACGCCATAACTCATTGCCGTTGGTCGCATCAAGTGCAAAGAAATTCCCCCGCCGCGTGCCACCGAAGACTATGTTGCCTGCAGTCGACAAAATGCCGGATGTGGACTTCGGCTGTACTCGGTATTCCCAAACCAGTTTCCCGGTCGTAGGTTCCAGTGCACGAACGGCACTGACGAAATCCGGATCCATGAACTCTTCGAATTCGTTGGCGACGCCAGTGCCGCCCGTGAATGGTAGACCATCTCTCTTGACCGGATCTTCTGTCATAAAATACTCTCCACCTCCGTCAAACGCCATGATATAGAACAGATTTGTCAGCGGACTATAAGAAGGCGAGTACCAATTGGCGGCTCCAGAGACATCAGGAAAAACCATCACTCCTTCCTTCGACGGGAGCATTCCAGGAACTCGAATGGGCACACCTTTCTTGTCGATCTTTTGGGCCCAGGTTTGCTTCGCAAACTCCGATGCATGGAGAAACTCACCAGACTTGCGATCCAGTACGTAGTAGAAGGCGTTGCGATTCCCCCAGAGCATCAGCTTTCGCGGCTCTCCCTTGTATTCCAAGTCCACAAGCACTGGAACTTGGCACGCATCCCAATCGTGAACGTCATGTGGCGTAAACTGAAAATGCCATTTTATATCTCCGCTGTCAGGATCTATCGCTAGTACGCAGTCCGAATAGAGGTTCGAGCCCTCGCGAACTTCGCCATTCCAGTCGGGACCAGGATTGCCAACTCCCCAGTAAAGTAAATTTAGCTCTGGATCGTAGGAACCAGTCATCCAAGTCGGCGAACCACCAATCTTCCAGGAGTCACCTTCCCATGTGTCGTTGCCAGGTTCTCCCGGTCCCGGGATCGTATGCTTTCTCCAAATCCGCTCACCTGTCTTCGCATTGTAGGCATCAATGAATCCGCGAATCCCATACTCGCCGCCAGCAACTCCGGTGATGACCATGTCTTTAACGATGAGCGGCGCCCCTGTAATACTGTGTCCAGCCTTGGCCTCAGCAACTTCGCTATTCCAAAGTTCGGTACCGTTCTTAACATCGATCGCCACCAGATGTGCGTCCAGTGTTCCCATGTAGAGTGTTTCGCCCAAGACTGCCACGCCACGATTTATCTTGCCACAACACACGGCAAGTTGAGCGGGTAGTTTGTAGGCGTATTCCCAGTACATCAGCCCAGTCCGAGCATCCAAGGCTTGGACTTTGTTTTCTGGCAGTGTAATGTACATCACGCCATTTACGACCAGAGGTGAATTTTCGAAGGCTTCGGAAATCGGAAACTGTCGTACCCATTTAGCTCTAAGGTCCGCAACGTTCTCGGAGTTGAGCTGATCAAGTCGACTATATCGCTGACTGTGATACTGTCCTGAGTAAGTCAACCAGTTTTGCGGCTGATCCTCGGCAGCCGTGATCTGAGCGGATGTTACGCCAGGCGAGGTAATGTTTGATTCTAGGTTTTGCTGCTGAGTTTCCTGGGCGACGCAAACGGAGGCCAGAATCGCAATTGAGCCCGAGATCAAACGCACGTTAGTTCGAATCATTGCGAATTGGCCTTCTGAAGCGAAAAGAGATAGGCGGTCAGATCTTCAATGTCTTCTTTCGACAACACATCCCCAAAACTCGGCATCATCGATTCGTGAGCATACTTCAGTTCCGCGAGTTCTTGTTTGGCGATGGAATGTAGGTTTTGTTGATCATCCATAATCAGAATGTCGTAGGTATTCTCGCGCAATCGCTTGCCACTGAACGTGCGACCGTATTGATCCATGAGCTTTACTTTTTGGTGGGTGCCATCGACCTGTGAGCTTGGATTTATCAACGACTCACGCACATAGCTCGCTGTTGCTGTGAGCTGCGCCAGATTGGTTCCTAGCCTGCCTCCTGCCATTCCATCCCAATGGCAACTACCGCATTGGTGCTTGACGAAGAGTTGCTTCCCGCGTGTGGCAACTCCTGCAAGCGGTTCTGCTTTCCCCTCTGACTTGGCAGATTCTGCTCGAATGTAGGCTAAGACAGGCAGGTAGTAATCTTCGTAGGTTGCACCGAACCCAGGCATGCCTGTGCCCGAAATGCCGATGGTAATGATGTCGATTATGTCCTTGTCCGTGCGCACATGGCGGAACACGCCTTCGGTCAAGTTTGGGCCCTTCCCACCGCGGCCATCTCGTCCATGGCACCGAGCACAAAGGATGTTCATGCTTTGTCGCCCTTGTTCGATATCATCCGCGCTGAATTCTTTCATTCTTGGGAATGAACCATCCGGTACGGCTACGCGGCTCGACGCTTCGCCACTTCTCTGCGAAGCGTTTTCTTGACTGTGTGCTTGGACGCAGAGGACTAGCAAGAGAGCCATAGCCCCATGTATTCTCTGCCACGCCGTACGTCTTATGTTTTTAGGCATCCGGTTCTTACTCGCCGTGCGATTCGTGTTCCTATAGCAACGCCAAGGCCACTAGTTCTTAGTATTTACAAACCACTAGTGGATAGCTCGTAAGCTGGAGACGCAAACCGCCAACAATGATCAGAAAACTTGTAAAGTTGCGGCGAAGGTGAGCGGGGATTGCGAGGATCTGCACTTTTCCGGAGGAATTTGATAGTTTCATGATTCAAGTCCACGCCTTTGGCGAATTTTTACAAACAAGATGTGACGACAGCACTGAAACAATTTGAGGCATTGCTAGCTAGCCAGCGACGGTGATTTGCCGCCTGAAGCTGAGGCGACTGTGGGACGAGTCGTTGGAACTGATTTGGATTGGGTGGGGCGACCTCCACTCCGTAGAGTGGTGTTGAATCTGGACGGCCGAAAGGTCACGATGCGGTTTACCGAAAATCAAACATCAGTACCTTCAAGCGAAAACGGTAGGGCGCGCATGACTTGTCAAATTGTACACGACACGCTGGATGGCTCTGTCACGGAGTGCATTCACCGAGCGCAAGAGGGGGAATCGTTTGCGCAGCATCAGTTGTGGGAGCGCTATTTGCGTCGCTTATTAGGCATCGCGCGAAATCGGCTCCGCGGAGTCGCCGTTGCGGTGGTCGACCCAGACGATGTCGTCATCAAGGCGTTTCACGACTTTCTCGCAGGGGTGGAACGCGGTCAATTTGCCAAGCTGGACAATCGCCAGGACCTGTGGCAAATTCTGATCATGCTGATCGGTCGCAGGACAATTGATGAAAAACGACGGGCCGGTACATCGAAGCGTGGCGCGCACTTGCGCACCGCTGAACCAATTGAATTGGGGCATGAGTCGTTGATCCAAATGATTGCCAGCTCCGAGCCTAGTCCCGCCCAAGCGGTCGAGTTTTCAGAGCAATTTGAACAGCGACTCACCCAGTTGGGCGATGAAAGGCTCCGTAGAATTGCGATCTGTAAACTGAGCGGTTTCAGCAATCAGGAGATCGCGAGTCAGATTGGCTGTTCGCTACGCTCCATTGAGCGCAAGCTATCGCTCATCCGCGGCAAATGGCTGACTGATGCATCGTGAATTCCGTTTCGATCTAAATCATTCATCATTGGTTGGCATTGTGCGTACCACTCGAATACCCATTTGTCCGTGGCGAGGAAAAGGTAGGACCGACGAATGGTTTGCCACATAAACAGAGCTTGCTCTGGAAGTATACGATCCACCGCGCCTGTTACGAGGTGTATCGCTGGCGACTTCCGACATGTCCTCCAGATCGTCACCCTGAGAGCCGTAACCAAATGCATCATAAGCCTTCTCCAAGCTCCACTCTTCAACGTTTCCCAACATATCAAATAGCCCCAAATCATTGGGCTTCAGGCTACCGACAGGCCAAGACTTCATTTGCGAATTTTTCTCAAACCACACATATTGACCCATAAAAGCCTCCGATTCACCAAAGTAACGGGCGGTGGTCGTCCCCGCGCGACATGCGTATTCCCACTCGGAAACGGTCGGTAAGCGATATCCGGTGCGACTAAGGCAATTATTGGCCAAGAAAACCTTTTCTGAATCACTGTCCGGTAAATTCGTCGGCCATTCCCCTCCCGGAATCTTTTCCTTGAAGTTAAGCATTTCGCAGTAGAGAGCGGCGTACTTCCAATTTGTTCCACCCGCGCCGCAGCGGTCATCCCACGACGTAAATTCACTTTGAGGCCCGATGACCTTAATGACGTGCAACAGTTCACGCAACTGCTCCGCCGTAACTTCCATAGTTGCCACTGCAAAACTGCGCGGGAGCCGAACTCGCAAAGGGCTTTCGGTATTTATTCCATCTATCGACAAACTCGCCCGGGAAACTCCACGTATGAATTCAGTAGGCGCGTCGATCACCGAGAAGGTGTGATCAGCGGACTTCAAACGATACCACTTACGTCCTTCTTCGGGCTTGCCGGTGGCCAATCTCGCGTTGACTTGGTCCATTTCCGCTTGCAAGCCCCATTTGCGGAGCAGCCATTCGCATGCGCCGTGGATACCGGAATCAATGTCGTTCTCGTACCATTCAAGCAAGATGTCTTTTAGCAATGTCCCGTCCAACTCCGTCAAGTTGAATTCACCCAACGCGAAGATCAATCCCCTCCGCCGCGATACCTCGGGTTCAATGTGCAAACGATTGGTGAGCAGTCGCGGATCGCAAGCGGTGCGTTGGAGTTGGTGAATGATTCGGGTTCGTAGTCGTGGATCGGGACGGAATTCGAGCAAGGGCCAAACCGCTTCGGCGGAGCCGAGTTTGAATGCCGCCACGGCGGCGTTGGCCCGCCTCACCGCCAAACGCTCTTTGTCGGTTTCACGTATCATGGGACGATGCCAAACCGATGCCGCAATGGCTTGTGTACCCGCAGTGGTCAGGCCAATGGCGAATGGGCGATAGCCCGCAGCGGACAATTCTCTGGCACGAGCCAAGTGCTCGCCTCCAGATACATTACGTATCCCAGTCGATTCAAAATTCCGACTAATGCAGCGAACGCCGCCATACACGACTTGGGGCGGTGCCGCACTGCGCAGAGTTTGATAGCTCGCTTGTTGACGAAGAGGATCAAAATCGGAGTTGCGATCGACTCGGAGCCAATCGCTGAAGCCCGCTCGCAATGCGCCTCGTAGCGCCTCCATGGCCTTCCAGCAATACTCGTCAGCTTGGGCAACGGCGTTGGTTGTTTGACAGGCGGCCGCGCAAACACTGTAGGCGGCCGCAAGTTGATAGTGTATTTCCACGTCGTCTGGATTGCTCTCCGCGAGCGCTTCCAGCTTGGCAAGCCATTGTGTTTCCTCGCCGAAATACGCCATGACTTTACACCACAACCCGAGTACTTCCGGCTCGTTAAGACTGAGTCGGGCGAAAATACGAGCTTTCTCAACCGCCCCGTCGCGTTCACCTTGCAATGCATGGATTCGACTGCGGTAGCCATACGGGGCGGCAAGGTGGCTCCACGAGCGAATAAACGAGTCGCAACTGGATTTGCAATACTGGATGTTTCCCTGGTGGAAGCTCGCATCAGGGAGTTGATGGTGAATGAATCGTGAATTCAGCCAGTCTTGACGATTGTCTAATGCCTTCCAATCCGACAGGATGATCGAATGATACTCGCCAGGTTTTTGTGGCTTGTCGACCGGGAAAACGCTAATATCCCAGAGAATGCGACTCCGATCTTCGTGAGTCTCCAAGTCGGTAGTTGTCGCACCGCGAAAAGTAACGGCGGACTGAGTACTATTTCGCGCCACGATCCCACAATACTTGAGTTCACCGCTGGCGTCCGGATAACAATGCAACGCAGGGAGGAACCGCATCAGCTGCCGAGCCAACGTCGATTCGCGCTCCCATTGTTGCGATTCAGGAACACCCGCGTAGAGCCGAAGATCCTTCAGATCCCAGCGATTTTCGCCAAGCAATAAGCAAAACCGCTCTTGCGCGAGCCCCTCTTGAGAATCAAGATAGCCAGCCAAGTCGATAGGCACCAATTCAGACTCCTCGCCCCGGAATTGCAGTTGATCGATTTCCGTGGCTTCCAAATCCGATTCAAACTGCCACTTGCCCCCATCCCGCCACCAGATTGCTGCGCACAGCACTTGCCCGTCGAGTGTGTAAGGTCGCAGGCGTGTCGGTCGAAAATGAAATTTGTTCAGCCTGTTTGAAAGCGCCAGAAATTGATCCAACGGAAGAGTCTGACATAAAGCGAATTGCTCCGTCAACATTCCCGCACACTGATCGATGGTCGATCCAACCGAAGCTTGGATTGTAGCCAGTGAAACGCTGAAGTCTTCATCGTCCCAGTCGTACGTAGCATCTCGTGCAAGCTCTTTGAGGGCCATTGTAAGTGCAGCTTGCCCATGCCGTTCAAAGGCCGGAAATATTCTGTTGAATTGTTCGACCGAAGAAACCATCAGTAAATCGGTCAATATCGCGAGATCCTCGGCCGCGAATTCAACTAACAGTTCTGTCGCCAAACTCACGTGCGTCTCGGAATAGTTCCGTTTAGCATTGCGAAAGATTTTTCCCAGAGGCCCCAGTAGGTGTTGTTTGACTGGCTGATGGTATTCCGCCCAGTAGGCCAGTTGGGCAGTTTGTTGGAGCATCGCGTTGATCATTTTCTCAGCAATGCCATTCCATTTCTCCGCGCTGCGTGGGTCAAAGCTGGCTAGCAGGCTGCTAGCTCTCAGCAACGCGTCGTCTTGTTCTCCGCTGGCCGATTCGGCGATCCGCCATAAGTCATCGATGATTAGGTCCTTATGCGGCTTCAGCATCTGATCGATGACATGTAGATGCTTGGCGTCTAGCGTGGGCAAGCTGTGGATAATCTCATCCAGTTGTTTGATATTCGCATCCAGAGTTGCCAAATTGATTTTTAGATTGCCTGTTGAATCCTTCGGTAGCACCACAGCGGTGGCTTGCAGTTTTGGCAAAACCCAGCGTCGATGTGCCCTCACTTCTTCGGCGAGCGCGGGCAATCTTTCAAATTCCGCATCCAGCAACCGCTCGACGATGCCGTTGGCTCGCTCGTTGGCGCTCCACGCAGTAAACGCCAGCATGCCGCAAATAATCGCTAGAGCCGTGGCCAACAGTCGCCGCGCATGCAGGTTCCCTGCGGCTCGCATTAGCTCGGTCTGGGCGGAATTCCAATGCCGCTTGGTCGTCCACAACTTGAGTTCGACCCACTCGAGCAAGCCGGGCAGGAAGCGTTTCTCAGCCCTGGCGGACCACATCGAAGCAAACTCATCCAGTTTCCATTTGGCGCGGCCCGGGCGTGTTTCACGCTGTTTTTTGGCTAACCAAATTTGTAAAGACGGTACTAGGTAATCGTGCGTCAACTGAAATAATTGGCCAGATGAGAGTGTTGGACATCCAACCATGTTCGGGGCCAATGTTGTTCGCTGGTCGGCAGCGTCGACGGGAGTGATAAGATGCAATTCCTGGTCGAGGACACGTATCACTTCATTTCCCTGCTGGGAGTCGTCGAATTTGGCCACTGATCGCAGGTGCTCCAGCGACTTGGCCGCGCCACGGATCGAGCTCCCCACGGGAGGAACCAGCTCACCGAGCACACACCGCATCGCTGCTTCGTGCGCGCGGCGATGCGGGGCAGCTTGGGTGTCACAAATCGACTCCTCGAGATACGCGACACAAATTCCTTCCACCCCGCCGACCAATTCCAGACTCCGCGGCTCCCAGCGTCGATGCTTCATCATTTCCGCTAGCAGGGCTACACGGAGGCCCACGACCCGTCCCTCTTCGGAAAGTTGAAACACCGCTTGCTCAATGAAAGATCGATTGTCGTCGCTCAGCTCCGCTCCCAGCGCTCCGTAGCCCTGGCCCAACAACTCGAGTACGCGCCTTGCATGGCTTACCGTAAACCTCGGAATCAAGGCATAGTTGTGCCCCTCGCGCAACGCTACTCCGATCTCTTGAAACAGCAGGTTGACGCTGGCAAAAAAATCGTCGCGGACGATCAAGATGGCTTGTAGATGCGTGCCATCACATTGCTTTAAAACGTCCACCAGTTCGTTATGTTCGAATGCATGATGCGCGTGCAGCCACTGTTCGAATTGGTCGAGTAGCAGCACAATTCTTTTGCGCTGGTTTTCGGACTTCGGTGCGACTAATTCCTCAGAATACGTTTCTAGACGTTGGCCGTCGGCCCGCTCAGGGAGCAGTTGCTTGACCCGCTGTATTAAGTTAGCGGCAGAGTCTTCGTTTCCCATTTGCAAGTAAATGGGTAGAGTCTTTGTGTCATCTAGTCGTGGCATCAAGCCTGCTTGGACAAAGGACGACTTGCCACTCCCAGAGGGGCCGTAGATTAAGCCGACCGTCAATTGTGGGTGAGCATCGGTCGACTCGATGCGATCAATCCAAAAGCGGATGGAGTCTGGAACGCCGTGCGAATCACGAGGGCCTGGCAATAGCTGCGGAAAAAAGTGGCTATCACGGCGCGTGTAGGCGCGCAGTCCTCGGGGCACTAAACTCAAACTATGTGGCACTGGGCGATCTTGACGGCCAGCTGCGTCTGAATGGTCATCCTCGCGTTCACTATCTGTTAGCCAAGCGTCCAGTTCGAATCGAAGTTCGCCGGCCGTCGCAAACCGGCTATTAGGCTTTTTTTCCAAACACTTCATGCAGATTCGCGCAAGTTCTTCAGGCACGCTTTCGTTGATTACGTTCGGGGACACGGGAGCGCTCGATTGAATCTGTTTGAACAATTCCTGGCGATTACGTCCAGTAAAGGGGCGTCTTCCCACCAGTAATTCATAGAGCATGATACCGACGGCCCACAAATCGGTACGAGCGTCGATAAACTGGGGTTGCCCATCGATTTGCTCGGGTGCCATCATGGCGGGAGTCCCAGACAATTGAAGCTCGGGCTGACCAGCCACATCCTCGCGTCGGCTCAATCCGAAATCGGCAATATGCGGCGCGCCGTCTTGGTCGACCATGATGTTGGCCAATTTCAAATCGCAGTGGATCACACCCCGATCGTGCGCGTGGCGCAGCGCGTCCACGACGGGCACTAGCAATCGGGCAATTTGTTGAAACGATAGTTTTTGTCGCTCGGACCAGGCTGCCAAATTTTCGCCGCGAACGTATTCGTATACGATGAAAGGTTGCCCACGTTCCATTTGAGCATCAAACACGGAAATCAACGCTGGATGACACAGTTGCGCCGCCGCTCGAGCTTCCCGCAAGAATCCGTCGGCTTGATCGGCTGTCAGACCGTCCAGTTGTAGCGGGCACTTAATGGCCACCAATCGATCTAACTGTGGATCGCGAGCCAAGTAGACAACTCCGAAACCTCCGCTCCCCAGACGTCGAATGGTTGCAAATCGCCCAATTCGCTCCGGTAGCAGGTTGGGCTGGCTCCGGTCTACCTCGTGCGTGTCGGGCAAAGTGTCACCGAGGGCGACCAAGACAGCCTGGACTAGTCGCACGTTATTTGGAAATCGCTGTTCGTATTCACCAATCGTGGGCCGCGGACTCGATTGGCATCGCAACTCCCACTCGAGTCGCAATAGTTCACCCAGCAGCGCGTCGTGAGGCACGGATGTGTTTTTCAGCAATTGGCTTTCGATGCGCGGTGCCTGTCCGTCAATAAACTCCTGCTCGAATTCATCCGCCAACTGATCCAGCTGCTCAGCGATATCCAGCGGCAGTTCTTCGCTCGATGTGTCCATGTCGCGTACCCTCAACCAGCACCAGTTATTGATCTTGGTAGACGACTTAATCTTGAATGCGTCTTTTCCGGCGACAGCTAAAGCCAACGGGTGACAGGAGCGGTCGCGATGAGTCGGATAGCGCCACGTTCGTGAACATCAGCTGGTATTGTGTCCGACAACCTCGGTAGCTCCAATCATGCGGTTTCATCTTACCTTGCGCATCGGTGTCCGTGGACGTGTAATGATACGGTTCATCGACGAATTCGAATTTGGGATCGACTAGCTACTTTCTGCGCAGCTGATAAACCTGCGTGTCGTCGATCGTGTACTTGTAACCGGCCGGGATTGGTTCAAATACGCCTCGGAGTTTTTCCGTGGTTCCGTCTGGTTTGTACGCGGTGACTGCGACTTCGTAGCCACCGGCGGCAGCTGTTTTCGTGTGGGACACGAGATAGCCGTCGTCCTCGAACGACTTAAAGTATCCCTCCGCGGCATTCTGGTTTTTAGCATCGGCGTATGAGACACTAAAGAAACTCCCATTTGCGACTGAAAAGCAGCTCTTTCCATCTTTGGAAAGCCAGGAGCTAAAAGGTGTTGTCACGCCCATGGGATCGGTCATTTCCCAGTCACCAAGCAACAGATGCATGGGATGGTTGGTTGGCCCGATCTTGGTAAAAGTCAAGTCGAGTAAGGGCCAGGGTGCACCGTCGAGAGTGCCCTCCTTGGCGTTCCATTGAAACGACTTGGCATCTTCGGAAAATACAATCTGCACGATGCCCTGAAGTGGTTTGCCGTCCTCCATCCAACCCGCATGCCAACTTGTCCAGACGCCGGACTTTGGGTCGATGACTCCTGTTCTGGAGAAGCCGCCACCGTTGGAAGTAAAACCACGCATCTCGACCTGTTTCGACATGGGATTCCAGACAACAAAAAATTCGTAGTCGGACAGCTCGTCTTTGGCGTTTTTCCACGAGCCTTCGCCTTTCAACGCTGTCCTGTTGAAGGCCCAACGCACCGTCTCGCGTCCCACGAATTCGACGCCCTCCTTATCCTGCCCTTTGTATTCCCAAGCCCCGACAATCTTATCCAACGGCTGTAGATGCTCGGCTGCGGATGAACCCGCCTCCTGCGCCCACAGTGGATCACGGACCGAAAGCAAACTCAATAGCAGGAATGTTGCCATGAAACGCATTTTTGATTCTCCGATTACTAAGGTGAATTCTCAACTAGCACATTGGCGATCACGAGAGTGTTATCAAGCCTACTTCTGTCGTTCGAAGACCCACTCGAGTCGCGGTTCGCCTTGGCGAGAGATTTGGTATTCAAAGCGATCTTGAGATGTGCGGTTGATGTTGATCGTTTCGTTGACTTCTTTACTGTCAAGCATGCTGGTACGTTTCCCGGTCGTCTTTCCGAGTGCATCACCGAGCGGCTTGTCGTAATGATTGGTCCAGTGGGAGGATTTTCCACCATCACCGAAGGCAACCTCCAGCACGCCACCGGTGGCCGAATCGACGCCCGAAATTGCGGAGCCACGAGAGATTTGGTCGCCAGTGCGTGTCGTCCATTCGAAGAAAATCGCGCCTCCACCAGCCACGGGTTTGACTGTCATGTTGCCGGTAGTTGGCGCCCCTTCGATCGTACCGCTCGCCTTCCAGTTGCCAACCAAATACGAACCAAGCTTGCTGGAATGGAGTGCCGTCTTGGTGGCCTCGTTCAACTCGGTACCAGGTGGTAGCCAAGTCCGTTCGTGGACGATCTGCCAGCGGCCATCCGCATACGCATAAATCGTAGAGTACATGCCGCGCAGATTGGGTTCGCCCTGCGCGAGATCCGTCATATTGAACACACCGCTTTCCACGACCAGCGTATCACTAAGACGCTCGTACGATACATCCGCTATAGATGTTTTCGCTGCTGGATTTTCAGAGAAGAAGGCAGCGAAAGATTCTTCCATTTCCGTTCGGCTACCGAGCTTTTCAATGAAAGTTCCCGTGTTCACAACATCGCACTTCTCGGCGTACTCCTGAGCAAGTTCCGCAGCCGAGTGTTTGTTGAACCGCTCCACCCAGCGTTGCGTGTTTTGCTGGTTGATCTCGTTTGCCCCAAGTCGCGTCGCATTGATAACCCTAAGTGGATTGTCCCCGTACTTGCTCTCTACCCGCAGTTTGTCCCCGCTGACGACAATTTTGCTAGTAATGATTGCAGGCTTGCCTGAACGGTCGAGCCATTCGCTGTGTTGCGTCCAGGAATTCTTGCCTGCTGGTGTCCAAATCACTCTGCCTTGTCCGCCGTGGGAACCAAAGCCCCAACCCACAAATTGCTCGTCCGTTAGATCCCAGCCGATTATATGGCGAACATCGCCAATGACCATTTGGATGTAACTCCTGTTGTTGATCCACTCGTAAGAGGCAGGCGCTACAGTTTCACCTTTGTCATTCGTCCCCTGCCAGGTCCCGATTAGCGCAGCCAAAGACTGCATCTTTTCTTGTCCGGGAGTTAAGGCCTCGCCCACTTGTGCGTGGGCGTTGGAAATGAAGCAGAGCGTCAATAGCAGACATAAACCAGCACGCATGGATTTCTCCTCGGTAAAACGTTAGAAGGATTGGTGGGCTACTTCATTTCGGTTGGCGAACCGACACGGTACATTACATCTTGCAGCGGATCGAGCAGTTTGCCGAATCGCATCGCCGTAGCGACGAAAGTCTTCGAAGTTCGCCTGTTGAGCGATTGCCGCCATTGCTTAGCCTAAAACGATTGCAGCTAGGAAAAATAAGGTCTTCATCATCGACTTTCTAAGTTAGAGTTTTTGCATTCGATTTAAAAAACAGCGTCACGCTGCTGCATTCATTTGATCAGTCGCCGCGGTGTTTCCAGCTTTCCCGAACGGAACCATGCGTCCGTTGAGCAACCAGCCGAGCCAAGTGGGGCGAACGAGAAGGTGATAGGTTGGAACCAATACCGCTAGAGTGCCCAAAACATAGAGTCCAAACTTCAATGTCCAATGCCAAGGTTGATCGCCAACCCACAGCAGAATTTGGAATTGAACGATTAGGTGCATGAGAAAAATCCAATACGAGGCGTCAGAGAAATAGCGCCAGAAACGACTGTGTTCGTCAAAGTAGTGTCGCGAAAAGCCAATGCAACCGAAAATCAGCATCCAAGTCGCGAGCGAATAGGAGAAACAGTAGGCGACTCGGATCGCCATGTAATTCGGTCTGTTAATATCCTCGCTCCACAAAATGCCCGCGAAGTCAGCTTGCAAGATTTCGCGATTGAGCCATTGGACATCATCTGGATTGCGATCTTTGGCTGGAATATCCTGAATAGCCTTGGCCCTAGGCGAGAGCGCACCGTTGGTTGGCGAAGAGGATTGATCGGCGAAGTCAGCCTTCGCCAGAACAGCGATGTTGAACGCGTCGAGCAAGCCTGAGATTTGATTTTCAGTAGCCGTAGGGGTTTCTCGCAGAAACTGCTGGTTCGGTTCGGGCAACATGCGCAAAGCCACGCCGGCGGTGGTATCCATGCCAGCACTCAGCAGCTTTTCGCGGAACTGCGGATACATCGGCTCACCGATCGCTTGGTTATAGTGCATGTCGTGCACGGTCAACGCGGGATACTTCTCAGTTTGATATCCATTGTGTGCGGTGAACAATGAAAAAAAATAGTAGGGCACCGTCAACAGGGCGCCTCCCGCCAATTGCCACTTCCAGCCACGCAGCATCTCGCTCAGTTGATCCACATTGCGAAAGATGAGCCAGCCCACCATAAAGAAGGCCGCGTAGCACAGCAGGCCGCTCCATACCGGATAGAGTGAAAATGCATCGATTTGGATCCCGTAGAAATTATCCATCGGCAGCATGAATGCGCCGGTTAACACGGCCAACGGAACGACCGACCAGGGGCTGGTTAGGACTCTGCAGAAGCCATTCGAAAGCCAATCGCGAAAGTTCGAATTGCGGTCGATGGCGACCACGATTGTCCTGACCAGCAGAACGATTATGTAAGTCACGAACAAATAGTAGATAAACCACAAGTGCATAGTGAAGACACTTTCCGCTGCCATGTTCTGGTAATCCGTCTGAACCATGCTCCAGGCTGTCTTGTCCCCTTGGATTCCGCCGGACTGGATTTGCGCCTCATAGAACTGGGCGGTCATGGGTGGCCGGAGCACGAGCCAGAACAAGAGCAGCGGTAGACCGACACGGAGGAGGCGATTGATGGAAAACCTCCTTGGCCCCCGTTTGCGAACCAGCAGGCAGGCAAAGAATCCGGCCAATACGAAGAACAACTGCATACGAAACATGTGAATTCCGCCCGCCAGATAATCCATCCAGGGTGAAGCAGAAGCATCGGTCTTGGGCGCACCCGAATTGCCGGGCGTCATGATCCATGCGGCGTGCAACACGACGCCCATCGACATAGCCCACGCTCGCAGCGCGTCGAGTCCGTGGTAACGAATGGTGGCTGGATGCTGAACTACATGCTCTAGCGACATATTCGACTCTTTCGCTTGCAATTTTGGTTCTTGTTGCGCTTCCGCGACGAAGAACATGGATAAGGCGATCGGCTACTCCTGTTTCTCGCAATCGAGATATCGCACCCGCCAAGAATTACCGAAGCCGATTCTTGCTTCCGTCCGGTTTGTCCGGACGGAGCGTCCAATCAAGCGTGCACCTGCAGATGTAGCTGTCAGTTGCTGCGTCCGCCGAGGCAAGTTGGCTATAGTCAGAGAAATAGGGGTCGTAAAAATAGGGGATGCCTTGAAACTGGTGTTTTTCCCGAAGGCACCAGTAAGTGGAAGGTCATCCCCATGGTAAATAAGAGAGCATATAAGCGAGTCAGCGTCAAC
>JBGSJT010000743.1:0-8485 GCA_041741715.1 Pirellulaceae bacterium
AATCTCTGGAGATACGGATGAAATTGAGTGGTGCGAGTGTAGGCTTGGCGAAATGGGGCCGAACGGAATGCTACGAATTCCGTATGGCGGCAACGTTCGTCAAGTCGCTTGGCGTTACGATGCAATAGAGTGGTGCTACCATTTTGGGTACGGCGAACCCACTGGGAAAATGCAAGCAAAATAACAATGCAATGCACGTCAGTCGCGGTGGCGGCCTCACTTTGCTAATCAATCACTTCCCGCGACGCCCTGATTGCCGCCGTTATCTTGAAAACCCGCGTCCATCCTATGACCGACACAACCCAGCATAGATCGACCGATGATGCCGCCTTTCGATCAGCCGTCGATGGTTGGATCATTGACAACGGCGAAGTGCTGGCAGTGATTCGTTTCGCTGGAGGCGCGGGCTCAAAGTCGTTTGAATTCTTCACTTCGATCGATGCATTGATACGACGCATCAACGAACTTCCGCCGTCCGCATCCGTGACCGTAATTGCAGAACGCCAACTACCAATTCGTGGGCGCGTGGACGACGATTTCATTCAACGTGCCTTGACCTCAAATCGACACGGCGACGAATGGCTCATCGTATGCCTTGATCAAATCAAAATGGGCGCGGCATCCTGGTATCATGATTTTGCTGGCGACTCCAACGAAGAAATGGCAACCGAATTGCGCGATGAATATTGCTACGGCAACCGTGTGGCTGTTGGTCCGTATCCGGAATGGCTTGAAGATTCGAAAACTGTAATCACGGCGTATACTCCAAATCCGGATGGTTCCGTAGCGGTTGGTGCGTATTGACAAAGGCGGCAGAACAAAGCGGGGGACGCGGCGCCGCCGATCGTGTCGGTCCTTACATCAGTGTTGGTTGTCGGCGGCCTGGTCAACTTTTTTGCCTGCCTGACGCGCTACGCCGCCTTCCTTGAGTAACTCTTGAGCAATCCGCCCAGTCGCTCTTTGCAGCGAAGTTCACTCAGGCGAAGGGTCTCAGCGCCCGCCGCGGGTGGTTTTGCTTTGGCCGCCGTGGGTTGCTGGAGGATGGCGTTGTCGACTCCCTGGTGAGGACGTTCCTCATGGTAGTGAACGCCGTACTCACGGCACAGGTAACCGTTCGTCTTTAATGAACTGCTGGAAGGCAGAGGCCTGCTCGAGCACCCAGGCTTCATCGGGATTGTACGTGCTCGGCGTGATGAACACGCGTCGCGATTCGACGTGCAGGAACGCGATGGCGAAGAGATCACGCAGGCCGGTTTTGGAAACGACTTTTTTTGAGAAAAAGTCGCACTGCCACATGGATTTCGCGTGCCGTTTGAGAAACTCATCCCAGGTACCCGGTCCACGCTTGGGGCCCGTCTCGAAGCCGTTGCGTTTGAGGATGTTCTTGACCGTATTTCGGGTAACGGACTCGATACCGAGCTTTTTGAGCTCTCCCAGGATCCTGGTGTAGCCCCAGGAGTTGTCTTTGGCCAGTTTTAGGATCAGTTTTTCGATGTCCTCAGCGGTCCGCGGGCGGCCCGTTTTGCCTTTTCGGAGCGCCGCGGTTTTGGCTGCGGCCTCGCGAATCCAGCGACGGATGGTCCCCGGGTGTACGATCGTGGCCAACTCATTGAGTGCCGAACCCAGATTTTTGGCGAAGCGAATCAGGCGGTTCTTCTCGCGTTCGGTTAGACTAATCCGATCCGGCAACCGACTGCGAAGGATCTGGTTTTCCGCCTTCAGGTAGCTCACCTGTCGAGCCAGTTCCTTGTCGGTGGAGCCGGCGAGCCGGCGATGACGAGCAGGAGGGAGGTGTACACGTTGCGGAAGCTAGCCATCGCCAAATGCCGTAAAACCAAGGGAAATCGTGGGTGGAGCGCACTTTTTGCACTGCCGAAACGCCCTCCAGATTAGTTGCCGAGGTGGCATTTTCAACTCCTGCGGCCGGCCTGATGCTCTCGGTTCGAACCTTTTCTGTTAACTCCATGGTTCGTAGCTCGCATTGAGTCTGCGGGTGAAACGAGTTCGAGACAAATCTACGAACTCTTCTCAAGCCGCGCGATCGACCGAACGGGTCTCGAACTCGCGTAACTGCTTGTTCTCCAAGGCCTTAGAGCGAATCACAAAAGAGAGTATTGTTACGAAGAGGGTTGCGCCCGGGGAGGCCATGAACTGCATCAGTGACCTTTCGGAGCAAGAGATTTCATGGCTTCGTCAATATCAAAATCAAGGCTTTCCATGCGAGGTGGGTACTCCTTGAGCGACTTGACAAGTTCACCAACCTGAGCGAAAGCTGGGGCATAGGTCCACGCGCGGTTCTCCTGCCATTCGTCGAAGCCGCGGGCCTCGTGGAAGCGCTCGAAGGGGTCGAGTTTCAGGTTCGTTACCAGTGGAGTTACCATGTCCTCCTGAACGCCGTTGAACCACTTGTCCTGCTTCTTGAAAAGGAACTTCCAGTCACCGTAGCGCACGCCGTGCAGAGTGGTCTCCGTGAAATAGTAGAATTCCTTACGCTTTGACTTGCCCTTGCCGGTAATGAGATCGCTTTGGTCGTAGCCATCGAGGTGAATCCTATCGTATTTGCGGTTACCGGCCTGGTAGCTAGTAAGCAGCCGGGTTTTCAAGTCCGGTTGACCGAGTTGTGCCATGATGGTTGGCAGCCAGTCCTCCATAATCATGAATTCCGCAGTCGTTGAATTCGCCGGGATAACGCCAGGCCACTTCACGACCATGGGCACTTTAAAGCCGCCCTCGTAACCACCGACGCCCTTTTCGCCGCGAAACGGCTGGTTGCCTCCGTCAGGCCAACTGTTCGAGGCCGCACCGTTGTCGGTGGAGAACATCACCATCGTGTTGTCGGCAATGCCAAGCTCCTCCAGCGTCTTGAGCAGCTCACCAACGATGTCGTCCAACTCCATCATTCCGTCGGCGTAAAGTCCGTACCCGCTTTTACCTTCGTATTCTTTACGTAGGTTGGTGCGGTAATGCATCCGCGTTGTGTTGTGCCAGACGAAGAACGGTTTGCCCTTCTTCGCCGCTTCGGTGATGAAACGCTTCGATTCTTTGAGAATCTCCTGTTCGATAGTGCGCTGGCGATCCTGACCGAACGGACCATTGTCTTCAATCTTTTGCGTCTCGTTTGGCTGCGCCCACGAATGAATCACGCCGCGCTGCGCGAACTTCTTCGCCATCGCCGGGTCCTTGGGGAAGTCATATTGCTCCTCATATTCGCCGGCATTCAGGTGATAAAGAATCCCCATGAACTCATCGAAGCCGTTGTTCGTCGGCAGATGCTCATCACGGTCACCGAGGTGATTCTTGCCAAACTGCCCCGTCGCATATCCTAGCGGCTTGAGCAGCGAGGCCAACGTCGGGTCCTTCGTGCTCATCCCCTGCTCGGCTCCCGGCAGACCGACCGTTGCGAGGCCGACACGAATGGGATACTGACCCGTGATAAACGCCGCACGACCCGCCGTGCATGACGCTTGCCCGGAGTGGTCCATGAACAGCATCCCTTCCCTCGCCAGCCGATCAATGTTGGGCGTGCTGCCACCCATGAGGCCGCGATGATAGGCGCTGATGTTGTACATGCCGACGTCATCGCCCCAGATGATCAGTATGTTCGGTCGCTTGTTCTGCTGCTGCTGCTGCGCATTCGAAACGCCAGAGAGCGCGAGAACCGTCGCGATGACGACGGCGAGTGTGGTGAGTGGGTTGATTTTCATGATTTCGTTTCCGAGAGTTTTTCGTTGAGCCGGGAGACGCTCCAGACTCGCAATGTCTCGCGGCCTACTTCACAAGCTTCAAGGGTGGTGCGGTCCACTTTCCCTCAAGTGCCTCGGCCTTGGGCCGATAAAGACGCATGATGAGGGAGAAGTCCCCTTTGGGGGCGGGCAGCCAGTTGCTTTCCCGATCCTTCCCGGGTGATTCGTTCTGGACCAGCACGGTCAGCCCGCCGTCGGTGTCTTGCTTGAACTGCTTCATCATTGTGGAGTTGATCAGGTAACGATTCAGCGGGTTGGCCACCAGCAGGCTGTTCGGCTGGTCGTACATTGTCAGCGACCAGAATGCATCAACCGGCGGCAACTGGCCCGGTGCGAATCGAAGCTCATAGTGATTCGCCCCGCTCAGTTTCTTACCCTCCGCATCGACATAGTATGTGGGATACATCGCCTCTTGCTTCGAGTTGCCGTAGATGCCCAGGACCGCGGCCGTCATGCGGTAAGCGTAGTTGTTCTTGAGAAATGTCCGCGTCCCGAAAACATCTCCGGAAGTCAACTCGCCCCTATCGATTCGCTTTTTGTGGGTGTCAAACTCTTCCCAAGCGTCCGCGATACCTGCCTCGTAGGCCTTCTTGATATCGGGCGTGAACTTGCCAAAATCGATCACCGCGCCCGGGCCGACGCCGATTCGAGCGAACCGACCACGGAGTTCCTTTTCCGAAGGCTCCGGGCTACAGAATTGCAGACCGAAGTTCAGGTGGTTGAAGAACTCCAGTGAGGACTTTTGTTCAACAAGCGACAGCGGCTTAGGAAAGACGATCGCCGGCGCGGCATTTGGCGCTGGCTGGCCAAGAAATCCCGAGAGCGGCTTGACGATGTATTGCGACTGGATCTTCTTGACGTTGTCGAGATCGTCGGGGTTATAGAGTTGTGTGCGGAACTGTGCCGATGCAATGTCTGTCTCGCAACGGATCACCTTCGTGATACCCTTCGGCGTTTCGCCCTGCCAGTTCGGGCCGGCGATCAGGTAGCTGCCGCCATCGTTGCCCGTCGTTCTGGTACCAAGGTACTCGAAGTTGTGCGTGTAGAGGTCGATCAGTTGTAGGCTCCAGTACCGCTCCTTTTCGATCCTGGGAACTGTGAACACGATGGGTTCGGACCGTAGATCCAGGCCGATCCAGGAATACGGCGTGTCCGAATTGGGAGTCTGGATCGCCTTGTCTTCGGGCGTGTACACACGCGGAATGTTGAAAAGCGTGTTGTACGGGAACTTGAATTCAGGACTCGTTCGATCGACAAAGTAGGAGTACTGGATGCGCAGGTTGTCTACCATCGGGTAACCATAGACGTACGCTTCTTTGGCGATTGCCCGAACTTCGGCGGGCGTGGCCGGTTTCACCGGGACCACCTCCGGCAGCTTGTAGCTGCCGTCCAGCACGGACTGTCCGGGACGATAGACGCGCATCAGGAAATTCCAGCCCTCGGTTACATCGAGCCGGTTTGGCACATCGCCGCAGAGTTCCTTCGAGCCGTAATACACGGTAAAGGTGCCATCGGAGTTGAGTTTCACATTGCTGGAATTGACGATGCAGTTCTCACTCTTCATGAAGCCGTCGTTGCCATAAACGGTGATAGACCAGAAGCCCTTGTTCTCCGGCACTTTGTAAGTGGCCTTCCAGCCGGTCTTGAGGTCATCTCCGCCGATGTAGTTCAAATAGGTCGCGTCCCATTCCGGAAACGCGCCCCACGCCGCTGCGGCCATGATGTGGCGGGTCTTCTCATTCACCTTGCCGCGCGGACCGGCCATGCCCTTCCAACTGCTATAGGCTTTCGAGTCCTTCTCGTACTCCACCGTTAACGCTTTGAGTGAGTCACGATCCCACTTGAAAGCAGGCAGCGGCTGGGCGCTGCCGGCCTTGATGATGAACTGATCCTGCAACTTGTTCACGAGAGCGATCTCGTTGAGGTCGTTCGGATTGAACACCTTGATGCGGATACCCACGCCGAAGTATTGGGTGTCCTTCGGCAGCTCGTGCGTGCCCGCCGTGTAGAACACGACAGGAGTGTAGTTGTCGTTGTCCACCAGGAAGACCGATGCGTAACGACCTTCCGGTAATTCCGGGACAGTGATCGTCGCGCCTTTGGACGTGTCCACAATTCCCATCGAATAGAGCGTGTCGCGGTTCATCCGCACAATATTCTGTTTGTCGAGCGGCGTGGGGCTGCGGAAGTGGTAGAAGCGATTCACGCCGTCCGCCATTTTGGCGATCTCAGCGAACTGGCGATCCGTTTCAGCGCGGATGTAGGTCTCGGGCGTGACGAGCACGCCGGTGGCTTTCTCTTTCTCCTGTGCCTCGGCGGCACCAGTTGAGAGTAAGAGACCCAAAATCATGCAGACGTAAATTGGCCGATTGTTGATGAAGAGTTTCAACTTCTTCTCCTCCCTATGTGCAGATGTGTTTTCGGTGGCTCCCAAGGGCGTAGTGCGGGATCGCCCAACGGTTCCGGAACCTGCAAAAAGCCCAATTTTAAGGGAGATAGTACCCGCGTCTACGTAATTTCGGACAGCCGCTCCCGCTGTTACAATAGGGAAGATCTTGTTTGACGCTAGGAACGACAATTGTCCCAACTCACCTTCACCGAATACGAAGCCTTTGCCGAAGCCGTGCAGGACGCAACCATGAGTATGCGAATGCCGGCATTGGAGGAGCCCAAATGGACGCTGCGACATGCAAGTGTCGGCTCGATCCGCATCCAGCATGGCTGTGAAGGGGGAGGCAGCATTGCCGAGGGGGCAACAGTCCGCGATGGCTGGGCGTTTTTCCATCAGATCAGCCGATCACGTCCGGGACTCGCCAATGGGCAAGCCTTGACCGAGGATGAAGTCTTTGCAGTGCCGCCGGAGGGAGAGTTCTGTCTCGCTTGCCAACCCAGTCACGAGTGGATCACGGTAATTGTGCCGCCATTCTTGCTGTTTGAATCACCTCAAGAGCGGGAGGTCGCATCCTCGACAAGACCACATTTGCTCAAACCGCCACCGTACGCCACTCGAAAATTCACGTCGCTCGTCCGCCGTTTTCTTACGATTGCAGACGCAAAGCCATTACTGCTGCATTCTCCCGTTGCAGTGGAGTCTTTTCAAGATGAACTCGTGGCGGCAACAAGAAACCTCATCTCAGTAAGTGAACGCTCCTCAAGTCAATTGTTTTTTCGATGGCATCGGCAAGCGGAGTCAGCCATCAAACTTGCACTAAGTCAACCTGACCAAACGCTTACGGTCTCGGAGTTGGCGCAACGGAACAGCATGACTGAGCGAACTCTCCGACGCGTATTTAAGAGTTGCTATGGCCTCTCGCCGCTGGAGTATCTTCGCATCCTTCGTCTGAATCAAGTTCGCGCCGCTTTGGGGGCAAACTGCCCTGACAAGACAACGGTAACCCAGGTAGCATTCGACTTCGGTTTTTGGGACCTTGGTCGTTTTGCCGGAGCCTATCGTCAATTGTTCGGTGAGCTTCCTTCTGAAACGCTTCGAAGTCCCTCTCGCAGTTAACTCAGCTTGCTAATCCACAGACGCAGGAGCAAACGGTTCAGTCGTTGTCGGAAACACCGACAAGACCAGGCTTCGCACACGTAACCGGAACAGTTGAATTCTCAGCATATCTTGCTAACGTGGTTCGATCTACTTTGAGGTTCCGAGACTTGGATTTCCGTAGGTCAATCATTCGATGCGCGCAGACACTATGGCAAAGTTTATCACCGATCGCTTTCATATCGCGCAAGTTTCGCTTCCAGCTCAGCGACGCGGGTTTGCAGGCCTTCAATGATCGGGGCGATTTGGCTGTGGGGATAGCGTTGGTGAATATGTTGAGGACAGTTTGCGTCCCAGGCTTCAACGTGGAATAGAATGGAACGCTCAACCTTGCCGACATACTCGGGGTCGTGAAGACGCTCGTTGAGTTCTGCGTTATCTTCGATGACTTCAGCGCGGCCCCAGATTTTGATTCGTTGGCGGTTCACGTAATCCATCATGAAGATAAAGGCTTTAGGGTTCTCTGATAAGTTGCCAAGTGTGATGTACTGCCGGTTGCCTCCGAAATCGGCAAAGCCAAGCGTTTGATCGTCGATGACTTTGAGAAATCCAGGAGGTCCGCCGCGGTACTGGATGTAGGGCTGCCCCTCTCCATTCACTGTGCCGAGATAGAACATGTCCAATCTCGCGAGAAAACCCGCTAGGTCGGGCGAAACCTTTGTTTGCCAACCACCATGCGACTCCATTCGGGCGTAGCTTGCACGCGATCCCTTCTGTGCCTGAATGGCTTTGACAGCCGGAGTGAATGCGATATCGCTGGATGAAGTTGGCATGGTCTTTGTCCAAAGATGAATTGTTTTTTCATGGGTCTTTGCAAGAGCACTCGCTCGTCTCTGCCGAGCGAGTGCAAAACCGTAACACGGTCACTTGGCGAGCGTCTTGTCCAAGAAGGATTTCATCAGTCCGGCAATCTCGGCTCCATTGGATTCCAATGCAAAGTGACCGGCGTCTAGAAGATGAAACTCAAGGTTTTTGAAATCGCGTTTGTAAGGTTCCGCTCCGGCAGGCGGGAAGATCTGGTCGTGCTCACCCCAAACGATTAGCATCGGCGGCTGATGTTTGCGGAAGTACTCTTGCCATTTCGGATACAACGCAGGGTTGCTGCCGTAGCTGAGGAACAAATCGAGTTGAATCTCCTGATTGCCCTCTCGATCGAGCAAGAACTGATCGTGCGCCGGACCATCAGGACTAATCC
>JBGSJT010000744.1:0-29613 GCA_041741715.1 Pirellulaceae bacterium
ACCACGCCAAACAGAAATCGTCGCATTGGAAACCCTCCTACGAATCACTGTCGAGTGTCCACAATCTGGCTTCCTGCCTTGCCTTGCGCCTTGCCTGAGCAAGCGTCGGGCGGCAGAAGGGTTGCGGGAGATAGTGGTATCTCCAAGACCACACGGGCACCTGTAGCACGCGCAGCCAAGAAGAATGTAAGTCACTGGGATCCGCGAAGTCGGAGTTGTCACAGCAGGTCGCAAGAGGGACAGACGCAACCCATCCACGGCATCTACTCACGATTAGTTAATCCAACCATGTGTCAATGCTCGTCAGGCGGCGAAGTTCCCTATCGCGTCAAGAGTGCCCCCCTTGTTCGCAGTAGGACTTGCCACACGTCCAGTTCAGACCAACCTACGCAGTCGTAGTTCGGCCCAAACTGCCACATGTAGCAATTCATCCGAGGATAGTTTTCGGCAGCCCGAGGATAACTCTGGTAACGTTTTTTCCAATTTTGACGCTCTATCCGCAAAAAACAGTTACTCCGTCACTCAACCTGCCCCATCTCAGGAAAGCTGCATAAACCTTGCCGGTCGTACCACCTTGCTCACTGTCTCCTTGGTGGATAGGCATCGCCCAATCAATAATTGTCGTGGTGGACGACAGACGGCAATTGAAACGCGGAGTTGCGGAGGAGTAGAGATGCGCGGAGTAAGAATGATTATTTGGCAAAACTAGCCTCACATAACCGCACAGCGGCCTACATCCAGTGGCCGCACAGTTAGTCAACAAACTAAACGAGAATTGCACACGCGATTTCACAATCGCAGAAGCTACAGTTCGCCTTTTCAGTGCAGCGGCTTTTCCTCTCTCCGCGAAACTCTTCCTCTCCGCAACTCCGCGTTTAAAACGAGTACCTTCAGTGTTCCACTTTCCAGTTCTTGCTATTGCTGGCTATCTGAAGTGCGCATGTTTAGCGTGGCGGTTGAGTCAGCCGTCGAAACCAACCCAAGAGACTGAAGGCGACCGAACCTGCTATCAACACCGCAGCAGCAATCGCGCCGATTCTGGGACGAATTGCATATAGCACGATCACGACAATTACTGCCGCCAACAACGTCCCCCGCAGTCGTTGCCAACCCATTCGCTCCAATTGCGGAGCGGAGACCCATGCCAACCCGAGGACAAATCCAACCTTCAGTAGAGTCCCCGAAGCGAACTTGCGACTGCTGTTATCTAAACCAGGGACAAATTCCAGCAGCGCCCCCGCAGCCAGCAAGGCGACTGAGGAAATTGCCAGCATCAACCGATGCCATCGCGCTTCAGCCGAGATAGGTTTTGATTTGCGGCGCGGTACGGCGAGCATTGGTGAGTTGGGTGGTTCGGGGTATGGAGTTGGCGGGTAGGTTTGTTGAAAATGGGTCAGGCAAGAAAGCCTGAAGTACAAAGTCAGCATAACGTACAAAGTCAGGCAAGAAAGCCTGACGCACGGGGTGGCATCACAGTCGCCCGAGCCCTTGCAACCAACGTTGCAACTCGATTGTGGGGAACGTTTCCCATTTGGATACATCTAAATTATTGGGGCTTAACAAGTTGGCCACGTAACCCATATCCCCCAGCGACTGAGCGATTAGTCCCATCTGCCGCGCGTCGCCGATCATTAGAAAATCGATCGATTGCAAGGGGGCATTCTGTCGAGGCCAACCGAAACGCGATAGTTCAGTCCCCACCACAACAGTTCCGCTCACCCGCTGGCTCTCTGTCAATGAAGCAGCTAGAGCCATTCTACCACCCACCCCCAAGCCCGCGATCACCGTCCGAGCTTTGTCAATCTGGTAACTGTTGTCGAGTCTTCCCAGCACCCTCCCCGCCAGCTCGATCTCTTCGCGCGACCAGCCTTTCGGATTCCCTGAATTTATTACCGCCACAATCCACCCAAAATCGCGACAGAATTCAGCCCAGTAGCTCTGGGTCTTGACGCGATCAAGTTCCCCAGGCTCGGGAAACACGATCAGTAACCCTAACGGACGCGCGCCAGAAAGTGGAGGGATGATGGCGTACGCCTTATTCGGAAAATCTCCCAATACCACATCCACTACTTCCGTTGGCATCTTCTCCTCAATCCGCTCATCAATTTTTGGCAACGATGCGGCCAACTGCTCGGGCCAAGTTTCCACGCCAATCTCTACCTCGCGAGCTTCGACGTCTGCCGCTGGCGCGGATGTGGCCTCAGGACTCGCTTTTGGGCGGACCGGTTTCACTTGCAACTTCAGGACTTGATCAAGTTCGGCGACGGCCACAAACTTTAACAACTCCGTCACACTCTTCACCGGCTCCGAATTGCAACCCACAATGGTCTCACCAATCACCAACGAAGTTTGCGCCGCAGGTGAATTGAGTTCGATAGCCTCGATGGTTAAGCCCATTTCACTCTCGCTCACCCGCATTCCCAAATAGCGGCGACGGTAAACAGGGATTTCGTCGGTCAACGTCGGCTCAAAGGTAATGCGTTGTCCCTTCCGCTCCGCAATTAAACTCAGCGACTGGCCTGCATCCACGGGTCCCAAGGCATGTTTGAGATGTGCCAACAAGCTGATCGGTTTGCCCCCCGCTTCCACTATCACATCGCCAGCTTGCAACTTTACTTTGGCCGCTGGAGAACCAGGCGCCGTACCACTAATGCGCACAGGACCGATCAGTTCGTTTTGATCAGAGCTGACCACCCCTAACTTGCCACTGCGGATATCATCTCCAGCCTGCAGGGTGGGGAGCCGCGCGAGGATGTCTTGCATGGGAATAGCAAAACCAATCCCCGAGTCATAGAGCTGCGAACTGTCCCCTTCCAGAAACGCGCCTGGCGAGATCGGTGAGAGAATGCCGATGATCCGACCTGAGATATCAACTAGCGGACCACCGTAATTGATCGGTGAAACTTTCGCGTCGGTCTGAATCGCCTTGCCATACGCTCGATCGATCGCACTGATGATCCCCACCGATTGCGATACATGCTGTTCGTCATAAGTCTTCCCAAGCGCCACGGACCACTGGCCAACCAGCACTGAACTTTTTGGGGCGAACTCAGCCACCGGGAGCGGTTCCGCCGTCTCGACTTTTAGCAAAGCCAATTCGCGACTATTGTCCCGAGCCACAATCCGCGCTGCCACTCGTTGACCGTTGGGGAGCGTAACCAGGATCGAAGCGGGCTGCTGCCGAAAACTAAACAGACTGGAGACGATCCAACCTTCCTCCGCCACGATCGTCCCGGTCGTCGGCCCTTCGGCCACCAGCTCATCACCGACTCGCTCCAATCCGCCGAAGGTCTCAATCCGCACCACCGAATCGGCCACCCTCTTCACGGCGGCTTGAAATGCAGCCTCTTCTGCACCGATCAACGGAGGAGCTTGTGCCACCACGTCTGGTGTCAAGCCAAGGACCATAAAGCCCATGAGCAGCCACCAAAACTGCTTAAGTCGAGATCCCATATCTTTTTGTTGCCGCATAGTTGTTCTCATTCAAACACCGTGTCGATACTTTTCGCGAAACCAACGCTGTCCATTTAACCCGGATTATTCATGAGTAGCTAATTCAAGCCGCAAGGCACCCTCCCGCTTGCGGGAGGGTCGGGCTCTCAGGCCCGGGGAGGGCCTTAGATTCACATTCATTTCGCAGTTCAAGCCCTCCCCGCTCGCATTACTCGCGACCCTCCCAGCGGGAGGGTACATGAATAATCCGGGTTTAAGGCGCTAGCACAACCTCAGTTAATTCATTGCCGCGTTGCACCAACAACTTCAGCGGTTCACTACGATCGATCCTCTTGAGCTCTTCCAATAACGCCACTTGCGATATCACACGCGTTGAATTGACAAAGAGAATCAAATCATCACTTTGCAAACCAGCGACTCCGCCGCGCGATTGGGGTTCGATCAAATCGACGTAGGCGGGTGTCTTGGCTAATACGTTTGGGACCAACACGATCCCCAGCCCTTTTAAACTGGTGGGGCGATCGACGACGCGCTCGGTGGCCACGTCCCGCTGAATCGACTTACCTGACACAATGCGCTCGATCGACTCGCTCAAGCGACTCATCGGTATCGCATAGTTCAGCCAAGTGTTCGCGCTTGCGTCGCGCAGTTCCTTCCCCAGCATCCCCACCAACCGCCCATCAAAGGTGGTCAGGGCACCACCCGCCGCGCCGGGGTTGTTGGTCATCGCATCGATAATCAACACCGGACCTTGATAGACCGATGCAAACGTACCGCGCCGCGCGTTGAGCTCAGTCCGCGCCATAACAATCCCCTTCTGCACGCTCGACATCTCGCTTCCAGTGGCGATGCCATACAGATTGCTAAACGCCAACACACGTGTTCCGACTGGCGTGTCTGTCGCTTGCTTGAAGTCGAAGTAATTCGTCGTCGCTTGATTGGTAGCGAGCACCGCTATTTCCAAATTCGGATCGATCCCCACAACCTTCGATTCAAACCTGCCACCATCGCTGCTCACTGCGATGATTGTGTCAACGTCCAACACGGTGCTCCAAGCCGTCAACACATGCCCTTCAGGCGAAATGAAAAAGCCACTTTGATAGGCATCTAGATTAGCCACTCCGCCAGCGCCAAACAGCTTCACCGTTTTTAGTTCCGTGGCGATCGCGACTTGATTCATGGACACTGCGGCACCATCCAACCCTTCACTCTTATCGCGCGTTGAATCACTCGACTCAGAGGTCTGCTCGGCCCCGCTGTTGGCAGGAATCTGAGTCGCCACGAAGTGAAGCCTACTTGTTCGCGTCCCTGAATTTCGAGTCTGGGTAACGGGAGCTGGAGATTTCGCGGGAGGGACTGGGGCCACTGGGCGTTCAATGGATGGGCTTTTAATGGCTGGGGATGGCGCGGTCGGCATGGCTGCTGGCTTAGCTGCCGAACCACGATCGTCAAAGGTCACATTCTCAATGGTCAACAGCAACAGCGGCTCGGTTCCATATTGCAAGCGCAAGCGTCGGGGGAATAGTTGACCAGGCTGCTGAGGGGCACCAGCCTCACCAGCAATAGCCGCATATTGATCGAGGTACAATTCCACTGGATCCATTCCGGTGTCACCGAAAACTTCGATCAACGAAATTTGTTTTGCCAACGGATCATAACTAAAACGGACTTTGGCGTCGTACCAAAGTGTCTGCAACACATCGTGCCATGGTTGCTCAGCCAGGCGTGTGGACGTCCCGGTGTAAACCGGCAGTGCCCCAAGGAAGACGGTATCTCCGATGCGTTCCGGTCCCAGTTGCAACAACTGTCGCAGGGCATGCAGCGCGACGAGCAACCCAGTCTCGCGCCGCAGGGCGACAACATCGGACAGACGATCGGACAACTCCGCTTTTAATACCCGCGAGCCGACTCGCAGTTCGCCACGATCGGGATACAAATCGATCTCGATAGGTGTTGTTTCACCGGCGATCCTCCCGGTCAACTTCCAAACTCCAGTTGCCGTTCCGCTATCGAACGCCTGTTGCAATTCATTCCCAATTTCGGTGCAGCGACGTTGATTGTAAAAGTAGTTGGCAAAGCCCGCACGAGTTGCCAACATCGATTCGACCAATTGCTTGTCGGGCCGCCCCGCTTCGTAGGGCTGATTAGCTTCGAGCTCGATTTGATTAGCCTTGGGCGTGGATTCCTCTGGGGCTGGCCCCCCCCCCTCGCCGTCTTTGCCAGGGGCGTGCCCGCCGGGGGGCTGGCCTTCCTCGGCTACGCTTTCGGCATTGACCAGATCACTCAATTGTTTTTCTGAATGGACTCCCTCCAACCGGACCAACAGAGTCTGCGTCTTCCCATCACGGCGAATTTTCAGTGGCACGCGCCAATCTTTGGGTAGCGTCCCCAGGACATTCTTGAACATGTTCGTCGAACGGACTTCGCGATCGGCTAAGCCTAGAATCTCATCGCCGTAACGCAACCCGCGACGATACGCATCGGACGAACTCAGAATATTGCTCACCAACACGCGCCCCGTATCGTCGGTCGACACCGTGGCACCCAACGTAGCATGATCGACCAATCGTCCACTCTTGAGCATCCCCAAGAAATATTTGATTTGATTGGCGCTGATTGCGTAACCAACTCCCACGTTGACGCGTCCACGTTTTTCGAACGAACAACGACCGTTGATGCCGATCACTTCGCCCGCCATATTGAACAATGGTCCACCGGAGTTCCCCGGATTGATCGCGGCATCGGTTTGAATGCAGTCGGCATATTCCAACAAGGTACCGGCCGGGTACTGATAGCGATTCACGCCACTGACGATCCCCATACTAATCGAAGGCTGTAGATTAGTAGCCAGCACGAATGGATTGCCCGCCGCGAAACACCATTGCCCCACGCGGACTTGATCGCTGTCGGCCAAGGGGGCGACTGGAAAATCATCGCGTCCGAGCAATTGAATCAGCGACACATCTCCCGGTGCGTCGACCCCCACGATCACGGCATCGTAGACTCGTCCATCGCTCAAACCACAACGCATGTGATCGCCGCACGCGCTAGAGACGTGATAGTTGGTCAGCGCATAACCATCGGCGGAGACCAACACACCACTCCCACCACCGCCGCCATCCAAGCCGAAGATCGCCACCGTCGCTTCTGCCGCGCGTTGCATCACCGCGACACGTTGCGATTGTGCGGCCAGGACTTGCGGATCGATGGCCTGCGGAGTGGTTGAGAAGAGATTAGCCGCTGGCTTACTCGCCCGGCCATCGTCGGCCCGCGCTGAGAATCCATTGACCAGCAATCCCATCGAGCTGGCTGTCAGTGCGACAACCAATCCAAGCAGTCGAATATGCACAGTACTTTTCATTCCTTAGTTGGACAGCGCGACAAAACAACTATTTGACCACACGCAAATCATGACACAGGACGACATCACCGACGGGCGTGGGGGCATCGGCGATCACTTCGATCCGCAGTCGCCCATCAGATTTAATTTCCGCGTCGATCGGCCACACTTTACCCGTCTCGTTCAGGCGCTCTTGCCACAACGTCTGTCCATCCAGCTTGATGATGACTTTGCAGGGTGTGAATCGGTTCCCCGCTGGGCGTAGTTCGAAAGCTCCCATGAGCCGCGAAAAATCGGCTGGCACGCGATATTCGACCACGCCACTCCCCAAGAACTCGAGACTTGGTCCGAGCGCCCCAGAGCCTGGGCGTCGCAAATCGCGTTGTCGCGCGCCAAACAATGCGTCGGCCTCCGCAATGTCGATCCCCAGCTCAAACCGTCCCGTCGCTGAATGTGACAGCGGAACCATTTCTGCCAGGAACTGCATGCTTCCCGAAGAAAAATCGATCTCCCGCAGTTGCTCCAAAGGGAGTGTCAGCGCACCTCCGCAGCGCAACTGCAATTCCAGGTTGGCACTTCCCCGTGCCAGCGCAATGTGGGACGTCAACCACCGATTTCCTTGCTGGTCAACCACGATTGCTGTCAGCTTCTGGAGTGTGTCACCACGAACGGTGTCATTTTTGGCTGTTGAGGAACCGTTTTCTGCATTCGTTGTCGAAAAGAATCGCACTCCAGCTAACTTGCTTCGTGGCGCGTCGATGGTCTGACCACCGAAATCGAAACTGACCGCATCCTCAGTGACTTTCGACACGACTCCTTCCAATTTCTCAAGTGCATCGGCCGCGCGGATCAGCACCAACAGATCCGCCGATGATCGCGACTGTGCGATGGCTTGCCACTGCACCGACTGTGGTTCACTCAGCGGCTGAAATTGAATGCTAAAAAGGCTACTTGCCGGAAGCGACAGCGGACCGCCCCAGCCGAGTTCGAATTTCGCGGTACCATCACTTAGCGAACACGCCCGATAGTACAACGTGCTGCCATCGACCAGCGTCGCTCGCAGGGCCGAATTCCGTCCGTCAACTTGCGTCCCTTTCGGATTCTCTCCACTCGACTGATTGAAACTCAGATTCCGCAGCTTATCAGTAGCAATCTGCGATCGCTTATTCCCCTCGGAAACTTCGACAGAGGCATCTGAGATAGCCAATACCTGAGCCGGGAAGGGTCCACGCTCCGTGGAAGTAATTTGTACTTGCGCTACCACAGCCCAAATTACGAGCGGCAGCACCATGGAAAAACCCATAATCCATCCTAGAGGTGGGATAAAGTGATTGCGAAAATTTGGTGAACCTCAGGCTCTAGCCGTGGGCTCCCTCTGTGTGAACCTCAGACCGATCGTATTGACCGCCTCGGTATATAGTACCCAGAAACGCTCCCTAGTGGCCGGGCAAGTCGGCGTGATCGCTACCGATTGCCTGGAATTCCAGCAATTAGGTGCAGCCTGTTTTCCAATTGTTAGAAAATTTGTCGAACCGTGTTGCAAGAAACGGTCGAAATTGGTTAGATATACGCTCCCAGCGGGGCTGATAGAAACGCCCCCTGGCCGTTCGACGCCTAGTTGAGAGTTTCCATGAGAGCTCTTGGTAGGTGAGTGCAACCATCTGGAGAGGTGGCTGAGTGGTCGAAAGCACTTCATTGCTAATGAAGCGACTGGGTAAAACTGGTCCGCAGGTTCGAATCCTGTCCTCTCCGTTCTTTGCCATTGCACACTCCCCCAAAGTGGCCCGACGCTCCGATTTCGCTCCCACGAGATTCCAGCAACCGTATTCCAGCAACCGTATTCCAGCAACCGTGCGAACATCATTGGCGAAAGTTGACTCAGAACAGCGACTCGATGAACTAATCCATCAGGCACTGCAAATTCACGCACTCAGCATCGGTCAATCAATTGTTGTCGTAGTGGACGAGGCCCGCGAGTCCTGCAGCACGGCACTCGTAACCTCGTCCACTACCGATTGCGACACTTATATTTCGGCCGATGCTAAGTGAACTGCGAATCTGAAGTTTTTCGACTGAGCATGGTTACGCTATCTCATACGACCCAATCTCGCAACGATGGACTCGTGGTTAGTATCGATCAATAGCACATTGGAATGAAGTGCTAAGTGACAATTGTTCATACTCTTGGGACAGCTCCGAATCTTCGGAGCTGTCCTAGCGGGCGTTATCAAAAAGGGTCAGCTCGCAATGCGTTTCGATCTACGTACCGACCGAATCCCTACGCCAATCATCAGACCACGTTTTGACATCTTAGGCTGAACCGATACAGCGCCCGCCACTGGGTGATGTGTGCGAGTTGCTGGCTCAGCCGAGCGACGATAGAATAATAGGAGATAGACGGCACTCTAAAGACTTTGGCGATAACATGTCAATTGCTGGACTTGCAAAACACGATCTTAACATTCCCACCTTGCAGCCGGGCGACCGGCTGAACCGCGCGGAATTTGAACGACGCTATCATGCGATGCCCGATTGTAAGAAAGCGGAACTCATCGAAGGAGTCGTTTACGTGCCATCACCGGCAAAACTTCGGCATGGTCAACATCATGGTCGGTTGATCACCTGGATTGGCAACTATGTAGATGCGACTCCCGGCACCGACTACGCTGACAATGCGACCAATCGCTTGGATATCGACAACGAGCCTCAGCCAGATGTTGCGTTGTTTATCGAAGCGGAACGTGGCGGCCAGAGCCGCGTTAGTGAAGACGGTTATCTGACTGGCCCAGTCGAGTTCGTGGCTGAAGTTTCTGTGTCCAGCGTCTCGCTGGATCGCGGTCCGAAGTTGAGAACCTACGAACGGCATGGAGTTCGTGAGTATCTGATCTGGCGCGTCGAAGACAACTTGATAGAATGGTACGTCCTGGGCGACTCGGGCTTCGAGTTGCAAGCCCTTCCGTCCGATGGCATCTATCGCAGCCAGGTTTTCCCCGGCCTGTGGCTCCACATCGCAGCCATGCTTGCGCGCGATGGCCGAGCTGTCATGCGCACTCTTAACCAAGGCCTAGCCACGGCAGAGCATCAAGCGTTCTTGGCAAGTAAGTAGAGCCAGCCGACCGCTACGCGACAAATCCGCCAAGTTTGTCGACCTCGCAAAATAAAGTGGCTCGAAGCTCCCCGTCGTAGGGACCCCTTCAGTTGTGCCTACAGCACAACCGACGGCGGAGCGTTGGGCCACATTCGAGTACACCCCAGGCCGTAAGCTAAAGCAGGCTAGTGCTTCAACCAACTTTAATTTTGGGGTTGGGAGAGTAGAGCGATTGTCCCAATCGCTTGAGAAACGATTGGGACAATCGTTCTACTCTAAGCGCTGCCAACCCAACTTTTTAATCTGGACGAAGCACTAGTGCTAAAAACCCTAAGTTCCGTCCGGTCGTGAACCTCAGAATGAAGGGACGGAACTTAAGGTTTCTAGCATTAGCCCGTCCCTTTGATTTCACGCAACTGTCGAATGAACTTTTCTAAGGCCCGCGCTCGGTGGCTCAATACTGATTTCACGGTCAGTCCCAACTGGGCGAAGGTTTGATGGTATTCGGGCAATTCGAACAGCGGATCGTAGCCGAAACCGCCGCTACCTCGATACTCGTCAATGATCCGTCCCCAACAGCGTCCCTCGGCTTCGATTTGCACCTCCCCCTCAGGATCAGCCAAGACGATCGTGCTCACATAGTACGCGCGTCGCTGATCCCCCTTGGCAGCGCTTAACTCGGACAACAATTTCTCATTGTTGCGCTGATCGGTGGCACCCGGATCAGAATAGCGGGCGGAGTAGACACCCGGTGCACCCTGTAAATAGGGGACACACAGCCCGCTATCTTCGCCGATGGTCCACTGCGATAAATGCCGCGCTTGCTCCACAGCCTTCAGCCGCGCGTTGGCAATGAACGTCTCACCGGTTTCCTCGACCTCAAGTGGTCGATCCACCTCGGCCAGCGATAACAACTCTAGTCCCAAGGGGGCAAGCAGTTGCCGCAGTTCAACGCACTTTTTCGCGTTACCCGTCCCCAGAATCAGGCGACTAGGAACTCGATTGGGAACAGGGCAGGGTGGATTCATAGTTCGTAACCGTTAACATCCATCAGCGTTAATGACTCCCCAACAAGGCTCCGCGATAAAGGTTGCTGGTCGCGACGCGCGGCACCGCCATCGGCTTTCCTTCAATAGAAAATGGGATCTTATTCAATGAATTCAGCGAAGTCGTCTTGTTAACGGCACCTGAGCCTGGATTCTTGGCATCCACCACCCGATATCCGCACCACTTCTTATTCACTTCTAGAATACCGGGATGATACTGGAATTGACCCGAGGTAAGTTCTTGACCGAGGCTATCGAAGCTGCCAATCATCACGTAACTGCCGTAGCGATCGTGAAACTCGTAGGCCTCTACCCCTTGCGTGCGCAGTGCCCCAGTTAGTTCATGTGCGTTCAACGCCGCTTGATCGAGTGCATCGGTGGTGTCTTTGGGCTTGGAGGCGAGTGCCCCATTACCGAAATCGGTAACTTGGTGTCCAGTGAACTCAGCCACGCGGACGGTGAACTTGCCAGGACAATCGAGCAGCGAAAACTCGACACTCTTATTCAGGTCGGCTACGAACTCGTCGACCTTTGGAGCCTCAAAAAAGTCGTCTGGTAGCAACGGATTACGCGTCACAAAGGCAGCCCCCATCTTGCCAAGATCATCCTTGCGATCATTGCGGCTCCACAGCCTGGAACGGTATTGTTGGACCAGCCAATTGCTACTCTCCGATTTGTTGGTCTGGGAAGCGGAATCACTGGCACCACCCCCCAGCGCAGTCGGCTGTGCCGCGCGAACGCTCTGCAAGATTTCTGGAATACTTGGATCATTGATCGAAGCGAATTCACCCACCAAGACCACATACACACTCTCTTGACCACCGTTAGCGTAACGCGCTTCCAGGCCAACCTGGACAGGATTGCCATTGGCATCGTTGCGAATTCGTTCGCGTTTGACCAAAGTGGATGCTCCTCCCGAAGTCTTCTCCATTACAAAAGCGGGGACCTTGAGCGTTTGGCGAATCTCACGGGCAAGTTCAATCGCTTGCGGTTTTGCATCGGCTCCAGGGATACTGTAAGCCAAGATCATCCACGGCCCATGTTCGACCTTAAGTTCCAACGACTCGTCCGACAGCGGCTGCTTGACGCGGAACATTTTCAGTATTGACGGGGGCTCAGCCAGCACCGTCAATGAAGCAGTCAGAGATAAAACGCAAACAAGGCTGGCAGTCAAAGCGCGACGTGGCAGGCGAACGTCCATGGTCGGAGGGCTCCCAAGTGAGAACGTAGTGAAATTTCAGTCCTCCCCCTGAATTAGCAACTCTGGCGGAAAAAAGCGACACCGATTCGGCAATCAGCATCGTTCATAAAACAACTGCCGCAGCAACGGGTAAGTCCCGACAGTTATTTCCCGCTCGATGCTAAGTTAGCATCGAGCGGGAAATAACTGTCGTAGCTACGTTCGCCAGAAGGTTGACTCTCTGCCGTCTGGCGACGGCAGCTACGATTAAGTCGCGACAGTTATTTCCCGAACGATGCTTACTCGGGCTTGTCATTGCGAAAGACCGCCACGATATCCTCGACAGGGACCACGAACAACTGATTGTCTGGTTCAAAATCGACAGGAATGGCGTTCTTGGGGTGGAACAAGATTTTGTCATATTGACGTAGAGGGACATCTTCGTCGTGGGCCACCTGATGACTAATCGTGACGATGCGACCGGTAATCGTTGGGATTTCCGCCGCATCGGGGAGCGCAATCCCCCCCCTGGTTTCCCGTTTGGGTTCATCCTTGAGCACCAACACGCGGCCACCAATAGGTTCAATATATTGCAGAGTCTTCTTCTTGGCAGCCATAACAGTCAATCGTTCGATTGGATTTCGATGGGACAATAGGGGATTCGATTAGCCTGCGAAATTACTGGAGACGGGGCGCAGCGACAAGTGCTCCCAAGGGAATTTACTGAAGAAGGCGTTTTAAATATTGCAATGAAAACTGCCGGTCATCACTTTCTGAACCTCAGGCGCTAGTGCTAGAAGTCTTAAGTACCGTGCGTTTTATGCAGCCCGCAATCACATTGGCTTGCAATAAAATGGACTGGAAATCGAGACGCCGAAGGAACACGTTTTAAACGCGGAGCTGCGGAGGAATTGAGATTCGCGGAGAAACGAAAGGCCCCCTGCACTATAAAATATACGCGGTAGCCTCCAGGATTGTGGCGTTGCCGATGCGAATTCCACTCTAGTTTGTTGAATATTCTGCTGCCTCTGAGCAGTTAAGTAAGTCTAGGCTTCCGAATACAGTCCCATGGCTCCGCGAATCTCAATTCCTCCGCAACTCCGCGTTTCAAAATCCTTCCGTCAAAACTGAGTGCCAAGAGGCGGCTATGATGTAGATCACAAACCGGACGTAACTTAAGGTTTCAGGCACTAGCCTTCGTTATCTACACGGTATTGCCAGCAATGATTTCCGTCCGGGCTCGTCCCGAATGTCGCAAGGATTAGCCGTTTTAGCACTAGGCACGGTTGCGTTACGCAATTTCGCAACGAAAAACCGTGGCTAGCGCCAAAACAGCTAATGTCAAAACGCTTAACCTTGCGACATTGGGGGCTCAGACGGCAGAGCGTAGCGGCTCTTTTTGTTAAACTCCTCTATTGATCGCCCCCAAAATGTGCGGTTTGCCCTTGAAAGAACTTACGGTTTTGGGATACTTGGCCCCTGCGAAAATCGAGCCAACTCGTTTCCGTCGGCGGCGGCCCCGATCCTGAATCGGTCCCCCTGCGTCCAATCGGTTCGACATCGCCCAAGATATTTGACGAATTATGAGCTTTGGTCAGGTTGATTTTTTAATCGAAATTAGGTTCCTAGATGAGTAGCGAAACACTCGAAGTCAAAAAGCGTGAAGGTTTGGGTACGTTGGCTTCGAACCGGTTGCGACAGCAAGGTTTTGTCCCAGCTAATTTGTACGGCCACGGTGAGGCGAATGTGAATTTGGCCGTCCGCGCCGATGCACTCAAGACCATCATTAACCATGGTACCAAACTCCTCTCGCTCACCGGCGATGTGGCCGACACGGCTCTGCTGCGCGAAGTGCAGTGGGATGCCTTTGGTATCGCTGTCGTGCACATTGACTTGACCCGCGTCTCCCAGTCGGAATTGGTGGAAGTGACTCTGCCAGTCGAACTGCATGGCGAAGCCCCAGGTTCCAGTGAAGGTGGGCAACTCAGCTTCGTAACTCACGAACTGACGATTCGCTGCCCCGCCTCCGATATCCCCGATCATTTGCATGTTAATATCGGCGGCTTACACATGGGCCAAGCCATTCATGCCAACGAAGTGAACCTCCCCACGGGTGCCGAGATGGTAACTGCAGCCAACGCCGTGGTAGTGCATGTAGTCAAACCGGCTGGCATGACCGACGACGACGCAGCACTACAGTCGGTCGAGCCCGAGTTGATACGCAAAGAAAAAGCTGACGACAAAGACGACTAATGGCCAAGTGAACACAGCCCAAAAACAATTGAAAGTGGCTGTGGGACTTGGCAACCCCGGCCCGAAGTACGAGGGAACGCGCCATAACGTTGGCTTCGAGGTACTGAATTACCTCAGCCAATCGTTGGCCGCTCCCACACCGCGAGCCAAATTTGAGGGACAACTAACGACCGTCACAGTAAAATCGACGACGCTCGTGCTAGTCTGGCCCTTGACGTATATGAACGAAAGTGGGCGGTGCGTGAAAGCACTCGCCCAGTTTTATAAGCTTGACCCGCTGACCGAACTAATGATCGTCTGCGATGACCTGAGCCTCCCACTGGGAAAGCTGCGGTTGCGAGGCAAGGGTTCGGCCGGAGGACAAAAGGGACTGAACCACATTTTGCAAATGTGTGGCACCCAGGAAATTGCACGACTGCGAATCGGCATCGACCCAGCCCCTCCCCAATGGGATACGGCTGACTACGTGCTCGGACGCTTTCGCCCAGATGAAAAACCGACGATCGAAACGGCGATCAAAGAGGCAGCCAATTCGCTGCTGACTTGGTGCGAGCACGATCTGAACTATTGCATGAACCAAATCAATTGATCAACGGTTTTACACTTGATCGCGTTGATACTTATAAACCAAAACAACCTCACGTTGCATGAACCATAATATTTGATCGGGAGTTTTTCACCTGATCGAGTAGTTCACCTGATCGAGTAGGTAGTTGAACACAAAAATAACCCATTGCACGAACCATATCAGTAATTGACCGGGAGTAAAAGACTTTGCCAGCCACATGCTACGATTGCTTTTTTCTATTTGACAGCAACAAATACAACCGTGACCCAGGTGGTGTGATCGCTGAAGTTCACAAGATCATCGAGGAACTCGGCGGAGAGATCTTGGCCAGCCGACTCTGGGAAGAACGCAAGTTGGCTTATCAAATCGATGGCCACTCCAAGGGGACCTACTGGATCAGCTACTTCAACCTGGAAGGGACGCGACTCCCCGAGTTCAATCGGGCTTGCCAATTGAACGAAAGCATCTTACGCATGCTGATCATCAAGGTCGATCCGCGATTGGTTGAGCCATTGGTCGCTCATGCCCTGGGCAAAGCCGAAATGCCACGCCCCGATCTCGATCGTGAACCTCGCGAACGTGTGGCTGTCGCAGTCGGTGCCGACGGGGACGACGAAGAAGAATAGGAATTTAGACCGCCTCGCCATCCAGGCCTCACCGGCCCAGTTCAACAACGGGGTGAAATGCCTTATAGTTTACGCAATCAACCTATTCCCCAATATCGAGTCTCGGGGAAGGTCGCTCAGTTAAACTTCACAGGCTTAGGAGAATCGCATCCATGTCAAGCTACAATCGAGTGATTTTGATGGGGAATTTAACCCGCGATGTACAACTCCGGTACACGCCGTCGGGGACCCCAGTGACCGAAATCGGTTTGGCTGTCAACGATCGTCGCAAGGGACAAAACGGTGAATGGATCGACGAAACAACTTTCGTCGACGTTACCTTTTGGGGACGAACCGCCGAAGTCGCCTCGGAGTACCTGAGCAAAGGTTCGCCTGTCTTCATTGAAGGCCGCCTCAAGCTAGACACCTGGGAAAAAGACGGACAAAAAAATTACAAACTGCGAGTTGTCTGCGACCGCATGCAACTGCTCGGTTCGCGCGGCGAGGGGGGGGGCCGTCCCGCCGCACCTCGCGAGTCCCACGATAACTATGTCGAATCACCCTCGGCCCATCAGCATGTCCCCGAACCCTCACACGGTGGCGGTGGTAGCATGTCTGGCGATGAGATCCCCTTTTAACTAGTTGTGATTGTGCATCCCCATGCGGATGCAAGTGCTTAACGACTTTCAAACCTTTACGAATCTACTAGTGAGTTCAACGATGGTTGCTGCAAAAACACGCGCGCGAAAACAGGCTTTCAAGCGGCTCCCCAAGGGTCCCAATGGCGGGATCGAATTGCTCCTGATCCAGAACGTTGATGCTGTGGGTCGGCAGGGTGACGTAGTCGAAGTTCGCGCTGGACACGCCAACAACTTCCTACTGCCGCAGGGCTTGGCCATCGTCGCCACCGAGCACCACAAGCGGATGGTCGAAAAGCACAAGACGAAACTCAAAGAGATCGAGAAAACCCGTCTGGGTGGGCTTCAGTCGCTGGCCGACAAGATCGCTCAACAGTCGATCACTATTGAAGCCAACGCCAATGACGAAGGGCACCTCTACGGTAGCGTCGGAGCACCCGAGATTGTCGCTGCTCTTAAGGCCAGCGATATCAATGTCACTGATGATCAAGTGCGCCTCCAGGGACCACTCAAGGAACTGGGACTCTACACCGTCAAAGTTCACTTGCACCAGGAGATCGAATGCGATCTCAAGGTGTGGGTCGTCCCCACCGCTACTTAGCATAGTCTTCGCGGATCGGGCTGAAGATATCCAGTACCAGCACAGGGCCGTCAACTGCCACGGCCCGATGCGGCACGCCGCCGGGGACCAGGTACATACTCCCCGGTTCCATAAGCTGTGTCTCTTCGCCAATCGTCAATCGCAACTTCCCCTTGAGCAGCATCCCAGCCTGCTCATGTGGATGTGAATGGAGTGGTACTTCCGCTCCCGCATCCATTTCCAAGTACGATAGCATGATCCGCTCACCGTGCGGTGCCCTCAAGCGGATCCCCGGCAACGGTTGCACTACGTCGCATTGATCGATATCGATGAATCCCATCGGCCTTTACCCCTTTCTCAGAACAGCGAATTTAGTCATAATAAAAAGATAGCAGAACTTTGGGGATGTGGCGGAATTGGCAGACGCGCTAGATTTAGGTTCTAGTACCGCAAGGTGTGCAGGTTCAACTCCTGTCATCCCTACTCTCATCGAGCGTAATTCGCCCCGGCGGCATTGCAAGTGCTTAGCGGGCACACTCCATCGTTCGCCGACGAATGTCATATGCAACGAAACGCGTTCAACCTCAAGACATTATTCGTGGCATTGTCTGTTGCTTCCCTCTGGTGCGCATTTGCTCGCTGGCACAGATGCCTCCTATTTTTCGGTCCGCACCGATTAACCGCTCAACGCTTTCTATTGACGCCTACCTCCCTTTTGAGTCGCGGTAGGGAGCTCGGTCGAATGCATCACCTTCGCCTACCACACGTGGGTCTCCAGTCTCGTTAAGAATCTCCATTAACTGATCCGACATCTCAGCACGCTTTGTTGCATACTCGGCAATGTGGGCTAGATTCGTCAGTTGGTCAGGGTCGCTCTGCAAGTCGTAAAGCTCCTCTCCAGCACGCTTGCCCCACGCCCAATCTACATACTTTGTATAAGCGAGCTGCCCTTGCACTTCGGTGAACCAGCGTTTGGTTGGTCCACCGTCAAAGTCACCGTGCGTTGATTCACCTTCACTCAGCGGCGGCGTCATCATCGCCTTTATCCAAGAAACCAGGCATATTGCCGGGGACTTCGTCGAGCCGTTTCTGTCTTAAGTGCCGCCGCTCTTCGTCCGTCTTGCCTACAGACACATATTTTGAAAAGCGGTTGAAATTTTGGCCAGCCTGGTTGTATTGAGATTCGGCACCATTGAGCAAATGCATGGCAACGTGTGTTTTGTAAGTTACACCGGTGTGGTAGCCGGCCTCTTTCAGCAACTGATGGTAGCTGCGCAATTGCATAACTGGATCAGTCGACTTGTCTCCCGCCCACGGACTGTGTAGCTGACCGCTTTTCATGTCGCTCCTTCGTGCACACCCACGCGTGGGCAACTTTTGACTGGTCTGGCCGCGTGAATCGGGCCTAGGCATTTGCGCTCCCGTCGAGCGTTTCGTGCCGACCGACTCGTTCATGGCCTACGATGACGACATCGCCCCCTTTCCGCCCGGCCCGAGCCTGGATTTTGAGCGCGCGCGTTCAGTGGGGCGACAAACAACAGACGATCGCCGTCAACAGCGACGATCAAGAAGCCATTCTGGAATTCGACATTCCCCTCGCGGCCACGGAGCTCCAAACCTGGTTTATCACAGCCGACGGCGAAGAATTCGGTGCCAGTTACGTCTACATCGAACGCCTGTAAAGTACCCCGACGCTCCACGTCGCCACTCGCTTTCCCCCCCCAGACAATAGCCCGTCTCGCCCCACACAATGCTCCTGCGGCATGTTAGAATCCCATTAAATGGCGGGCAGCGTAACTTTCGGCCACAATAACAGCTCGACGCGCTAGCGAGTGGGATGCCTGTCTCGCTGGCACATCGAGCCGATACTCTCTCTGTTCTTAGCGAAAGTGACGCTGTCCAATAAATTGTGCCGCGCCGCACGGCAGCGCAAATATTCCGAGCAACTATTGTCAACTATCTGAGAGCAAGTGGTGATTAGCAACCAAACCATGAATCGTGCCCAAAGTTTCGTGAGCCTCCACCGCGAAGACGAATCATTCCGGTTGTTCGAAATTGATACCGAATCGACTGGTTGCTCTTGGCACTTTCATCCCGAGTATCAACTTAGTTATGTAGCTGCTGGGACTGGTGAACGCGTTATCGGTGATGACGTACACTCGATCGAGGCAGGCGAAGTGGTATTGTTGGGACCGAATCTTCCACACGTCTGGCGTTTCGAAACACCTTGTCCCGACACCATCTTTGAATCAGTGGCGATCCACTTCCGTCAAGACTTTTTGGGGAGTGAATTTCTCGACAAACCGGAAATGCGTGATCTGCGGTTGCTGCTGTCTCGCGCCGGTCAAGGCTTACAAGTTGTGGGGCGGACACGGGAGCGAGTGGTTGACAAAATCGAAATGCTCCGCCGACAAATGGGATTGGCTCGTCTGTTAACACTCCTCTCCATCCTGGACGAAATCGCTCGCACGCGCGAGATTTTAACTCTCTCTAGTCCCCTGTTTCAGCCCGTGCGAGCCGAGTTGGAAGTTGAACGGCTACGGCACGTGTACGCATTTGTTAAATCGAATCTCAATCAACCGCTCGATCGCAATACCGCGGCCGACATCGCGCACATGAGTCCCAGCGCCTTTAGTCGATTCTTTAAGACACATACGGGGATGGCCTTCCATGACTTTGTAATTGAAGTCCGCGTGGGGCACGCCTGCCAATTGTTGGTCGATCCGAATCGGCAGATCACCGACGTAGCACTCGACAGCGGCTTCGCCGATCTCAGCACTTTCAACCGCTCCTTTCGCAAGCTGCGAAAGATGACTCCGAGTGAATATCGTCAGCGTCTGCGCCTCCTGTGCAGTACAGCGACGACATAGCTATCGCTTCTCCTTAACCATGTTGATATCAAAGACCGTGTCACCGCTGACGGTTACTTGTAGTCCTGATTTCGACCAGCGTAAACGCCGACCGCCTACTCCAACGCCACCTAAGCACCATCTCGTTTTCCTTTGAAAAGAGGACCGAAAACAGTAAGGGGAACCCAAAAAACCGTGTTCGATTGTAATGTTCCTACAATCAATTTAGCGAGAAACATCGCGTAATTGCCCACTAGACATCCGTGACATTTTCGCAAGCAATCTCGGCGGTTTATCCGGCAGGAGCGAAAGTTTTGTTAACGGCGTCAACCTTCGCGTGGATTAGCGCCATTCGCGGGCAGACTCAGGCCAGCAGTTCTTTCAGCACGCGACCATGAACATCGGTCAAACGGAAATCGCGTCCGGAATAGCGATAGGCCAACCGTTCGTGATCGACGCCTAGTAGATGCAAGATGGTGGCGTGCAAGTCATGTACGGACACGCGATTTTCAATCGCTTGGAAACCGAATTCGTCGGTAGCTCCGTAGGTCATTCCACCCCGCACGCCACCACCTGCCAGCCACATGGTGAAACCGAAACTGTTGTGGTCCCGGCCATCCTCGCTTTCCGAGACTGGCGTACGTCCAAACTCGCCTCCCCACACAATCAGGGTTTCGTCGAACAAGCCACACTGTTTCAAATCGGCAATGAGCGCGGCGATAGGTCGATCAATCGTCTGGCAGGCATTCGTGATATTGCGATTGATATTGGTGTGGTGATCCCAGCTACCGTTTTCAACGTGGACGAAACGCACCCCTTGCTCGACCATCCGTCGCGCGAGCAGACACACATGCCCGAAGGAAGTATCGCCATAACTGCTCAGGGTGGCTGCAGATTCGCGCTGAATATCACATACTTCCTCGGCCACGAATTGCATTTGAAAAGCGGTTTCCATGGAACGGATTCGAGCTTCCAGGGCGGGGTCAAAACCACCCTGTCCCTCCAAATGTTGGCGATTGAGTTGCTCCAGGTATTTCAGTTGACGAGCTTGCTGACTTGGCTCCAAGCGACGGTTGGAGAGATTGGGAATCATCTCCGCTGGCTTGGTCGACTGCGTATCGATAACCGTCCCTTGGTGCTCGCCAGCCAAGAAGCCGTTGCGCAATAAGCGTTGATCACGTCCCCCCAACGCTACAAAGGTGGGCATGGCGCTGTTTTCCGTCCCCAGTCCATACGACACCCAAGCACCCAAGGTGGGACGCGTGGCATCGATAGAACCAGCCGCCATGAAGTTGATGGCGGGTTGATGATTTGGAGAAACGGTATACATCGAACGAATCATACACAGATCATCGACGTGCTGGCGCAGTTCTGGTAATAGATCGCTGACTTGCGTTCCACACTGACCGCCGGGACGGAAGCGGAAGGGTGAAGGGAGCAGTCCCCCCGTGGTCCGCTCGGTCGTTAAGCCAGTACCACGTGGACGTTGCCCCGCATATTTTGTCACCAGCGGTTTGGGATCAAACGTATCAAGCTGCGATGGTCCACCACTCATGAACATATAGATCACGTGCTTGGCGCGGGGCATGAAATGCGTCCGCGCCAGCGATTGTCCGGCGAGCGTCGTGGCTAGGCAGCCAGCCAATCCCAATGTTCCCGTTTGGCCTCCAAGCTGACATAATCCACCTAATGAACCAATAAACTGACGACGGCTGGACCAATTCGCGTGATGTGCGATTGTGGTCAGGTGCTGTGCATGGAAGCTGTTCATCCATCTTCTCTCGGTAGTGATTTTATCAGCCGCCATGCGTTAGCACCCGGTTTCCTATGTATCGTCAACCGAACGCTAACGCGTGGCGGCTGATGTGATTTACTACTCAACAAACAAAAACTCATTGCTGGTCAGCAGTGATTGCACGAGCATCAGCCAAGCTGTTTCGCGATCTGCGCCAGTCGCTAGGCCAACAAACTCTCTGGCGGATTGCAACTCCAACTCGCTTGGCTCGCGCTGCAAAATCGCGTGATAACAGCTCATCACGGACGATTCCCAACAACTCACATCCACGTGCGCGTCTCGTGTCATTTCCGCGTGTCGCAACACAAAGGGACTATTCATGAAGTACAGTTGCTGTAGCGGAGTGGTCGTGACTGACCGCGACTCGGCATGGCGCGTCAATTGGGGGAAATCAAACAGCTTTAGCAGCGTCGCCGCAACTTGGCGGCTGGTCTTGGCATACAACGTCCGACGGCTCTGACCAAGATCATCCACGTCAAACGACTCGCCTCCCGAGTTCGCATCGAGCCCACCGGAAACTTGCAGCATTGCATCGCGCCAAGCTTCTACTTCCAGCCGCCGACTATTCATGCGCCAATAATGTGCGTTGGCGGGATCGATCAGATAGCTGGCTTCATCAAATCGGCTCGACTGTCGATATGTCGCCGACAGAACAATTTCTCGGTGCAATTGCTTCAGCGACCAACCTTGCTCGACGAAACGAAGCGTTAGATCGTCGAGCAGTTCTGGGTGCGATGGGCGATCACCCAGCGCGCCGAAATTGCTGGGAGTTCCAACCAGGTGGCTCCCAAAATGCCAGCCCCACACGCGATTGACAATGACTCTGCCGGTCAAGTGCCGAGATTGCCCCACGATCGCTTCTGCCAATTCGCGTCGACCGCTCCCATGACGAAAGGGGAGGGGACTCCCAGTCGACAATACAGAGATGTATCGTCGCGGTATCGGCTCACCAAGATTGGTAACGCTACCGCGAATATGAATCGGCAGATCACGGGCCTTGCCCGCTGTATACTCGACGGTCCGCCAGAATTTCGCTTCAGGCGAAACCAATTCGCGAATCACGTATGATTCTGGATTCACATGCTCGGCCGCATCCCGCACGGCATTGACGCGCGGAATGCTCTCGTAGTTATCGGGAAGCAAACTTTTGATACGCTGAATTTCTGAAGCTGACTCGAGAATCTCCTTGTCGTAGCGGTAGATGTCCGGCTCGCCATCCTTGATCAATCCTTGACGCTGTTTATATCGCGACTCGTACCGCGTTTCATGAAACCTGAGTTGCTCGGTCAATCCGGAAATGTTGTCGCGATCTTCCGGGGACAACGGGACGGTAGGTGTCTCAACCAATTGAGTCGAAGCCATCACCCCCGCCAAAGCGTAGTAATCAGCACTGGTGATCGGGTCATATTTGTGATCGTGGCACCGCGCGCAGGCCACGGTCAAGCCGAGCAGACCGCGCGTGACGACGTCGACTTTATCTTCCCATTCGTCCGCCTTGATCGATTCCACGACTTCCTTCGAAAACTTCTCATCGATCAAGTAGGTAGGCGATAAACCGAGAAATCCGAGCGCCGCCAGTTCTTCCAGCGGTAAACCTTCCATCTGGTCAGCGGCCAATTGCCGACTTAGAAATTCGTCGTACGGTAGGTCCACATTCAGCGCTCCCACCACCCAGTCGCGATACAAGTGCGGATAGCGCGGCGGAAGGGCACCATTGGGATGGTCTTCGGCATAGCGCACGACATCCAGCCAATGTCGCCCCCAGCGTTGGCCGTATCCAGGTGAAGCGAGCAGACGTTCGACGAGCTGTTCATAGCTCGTAGATGACTGATCAGCCGAAAAGCATTCGACTTCTTTCCACGTCGGCGGAAGACCCACCAGATCGAAACTAAGTCTCCGAATTAGCGCTCGCTTGTCAGCTTCCATCGCGGGCCGAAGCCCCGCGTCGTCTAAGCCGGCAAGCACGAAGTAGTCGATCCGCGTTCTGGGCCAATGTGTGTCGGAGACGGGGGGCAGCTCAACTGTTGATAGTGGTTGCAGCGACCAAAAATTTTTCCCAGCGGCAATCTGCGCGGAATCAACGATGCCATCCTTGTCGAGTTCGGGAGTTGAGCTTTCAACCGTCGCACCCCACGGCAATCCCATGCCGACCCATTTTTCAAGCAAAGCGACTGATGACGGAGGCAACCGTGATTGAGGTGGCATCTGCAATTCATTGTAGTGAATCGCCGAAATGATCAAGCTGTCCGTGAGTTTACCGACCATGGCGGCCGGCCCGGAGTCACCACCGCGTAGCACGGCTTGGCGACTGTCGAGTAACAAACCACCCTTAACCGACTGGGAGTCGCGCGCATGACACTCCCAACAATGCTCCTTCAAGATGGGACGAATCTTGGCTTCAAAGAAATCTCTTTGTGCTTGAGTTGTGCGAGCGTCTGTCGGTCCGGCGTCTGGATCCTCTCCATGCAACACGCAAGGCATCCACAAGGAGAGCCCCATCCCGGCCAGCGCTAGTGGCGCAGCGCACCGAACAAACAACGTCCTAATCCACCGAAATCGGTCCGCTGTCGCCTTCATGGCGCATCACCCTTATCCAACTCAGCGATGCACCATAGCTGCTCTGCTGTTCGAAGATAGATACGATTGTTCGCAAAGGCGGGGGTTGCGTCGACGTGCTGGCCGATATCGTTTTCGGATACTAGTTGGTAGCCACTTGGATCGGGGCGAATGACGCGCGTCACTCCACTTTGATTGGTGGCATATAACAGACCACCAACCAATATAGTCGACGCCCAATGGGGCCCCCCGGCAATCCGCGCTTGCCAACACTCTTGTCCCGACTGGAGTTCCAGGCACTGCAGCGTTCCGCTATCGGCGTTGGCAATGTAAATGTGCTCTCCCACCACCACTCCCGATCCGATGCGTTGCGGATTTGGATTGGTCACGTGCCATAGGCGATGAGTGTCGGTCACATTCCCCATTCCTCCCAAGCGTACCGCCAGTGCGGGCCCTTTATAGCCAGCCATCACCACCACGCAATCGCGCGCGACGATGGGAGACGTATAGACCAAATTCCCTCGGTCAGCCCCCAATCCCTCGCACCTCCACACCTCGGCCCCCGTGTCGCGGTCCAATGCGACAACAGCCGTCGGCTGCGCACAGATCACCAGCAAATCATCCCCAGCGTCGTGTATTGCGGGAGTCGCCCATGATCCTACCCACAGATCAGCGGGCGTGGCGCTGGTTGTCCCGCCAGGTTCTTCCCTCATCCACAGCACTTCACCGTCGCTTAACTGGAGCGCGGCCACAAACATTCGCTCACCGACTCCCGATTGCAGGATGACACAATCGTCGTGAATGATTGGCGAATTCCCGTAGCCCCACAAATGTTGGACTTCGCCAAAATCCTTGGACCACATCTCCTGGCCGTTCAACGCGTAGCAATGCAGGCCACCGGTTCCATGCCAGGTCACGACGACGTGGCCATCACTGACCGAGGTTGAGCCGCAGTAAGGATTGTCCTTGTGCGTCAGCTCCGCCGTGGCGACTTGCACGGTCCGTTTCCATCGCAAGTCGCCACTGACAATGTCGAAACAGAGCAGAGAACGTTGTTGGCCAAGTGCTTCCGCACAATTCAGAAGCACGCTTTGATCGACGACAATGGGGCTACCCGCACCCGTTCCGGGTAAGTCGATTTTCCAGGCCACGTTGTGTGACTCGTCCCACGTGAGTGGCGGGGACTCGCCGGCATCCGCGATTCCATTGCCGATGGTTCCACGAAAGCCCAGCCAATCCGCCGCGTTGGCAATGGAGCCTCCATTGCAACAACCGGCCATGAGCCAAACGATCAACCAACTCCGTCGCGGATTCCCAGTTTTCATCTTCTTCTATTTGTGCGAGGTAGGGATAGTCACATCCTGCTCAACCGGCTTTCCGGATTCGACATCTTCGACTTTAGGAAGATCGATACCGTCGCGGTACTCCATCTTGAACATGGAGCGACCAGGTTTTTCGGGATTCCCCATATCGGCATCGCCGGTCAAATCGCGAACATAAACCCAATGCGGACCACCCACAACTTCCGTTGCAAAATTTCCATCGTTAATTTGCGAGAAAGCCATCGTCTGCTGATTGTTCAAGCCTTCCTTGGGTTCAAAGCGGATGTCGCCGTAAATTATCGGCTTACCACCAAAAGTGACCTTACCGGCGACGGGATACTTTTTCGGACCACCATCCCCACACCCCAACATTACGAGACACGCCGCTGTTAGTAACGCGGAACGCACAAAACTAAATGACGTCATCACTGTGGTATCCCAGCTACGCGTCCATCATTGGCTGACCCCAGACTTCGGTGAATCGTCAGGTCAATACTATCACTGACAAAATGGACCGAACCATCCCCTAACACCATTTGACAACCGCCAACGTGATAGCTACCAAACAGACGCATGAATTGTCCAGAATCGTTCCAATCGTAGCCCCCCGCAGATGCCGGAACATCGACGCGGCGAAAATTTATGGGAAACACAGCTCCAGCCAATGTTTGAGCCGATGTGTTGACCGCGTTTAGAACATCCAGACCGGAATTCCAAGCTGGATAGTTGTTGTTGGCAACGCCAGGATCTCCCTGCTTGCGCATATATTTGCTTTCCCCCACCATGTAGGTGTTCGAGGTCCCGTCGGATATTTGTCCGAAGCCCATCTTCGAATTGATATGCAGAATTCCGTTATCCCAGTACAAGCGTCCGGCACCACCCTGACACTGCGCTCCAAAGGGGCACGTCCCCGAGCGAACACAATCGTCGCCGCCACCCATGACACCCATATAGTCGAGCAGCACGGTGCCAGCTCCACTGCGGGCGCTCGACGGGCAATTGTAGAAGCTGGGGGTATTGAACCCACCTAAATTCAACGCGGGAAATTGCAGATTGCCGTTGCGCGCATTGACAGCGTTCACTGTCACGTGACGACTCGCAAATGGTTGCCCAAAATCAAACGCATTGTACATGGCGTTTTGCTCCACATACGGCAGAATGGCCAAGGTAAACGTGCTCCCAGTCGCGTTCTGCCGAGTCGCTCCATTGCCGGTTTGAGGTGGACAGGCGTTACCCTGAACGCGCGCGATTGCCCCCGGAGGAAAACGCTTATTGGCGCTTTCGTAGTTGTGCATGGCTAAGCCGATTTGCTTCAAGTTATTCGAGCATTGCATCCTACGCGCTGCCTCGCGGGCCGCCTGCACAGCCGGTAGCAGCAAGCCCACCAGGATGCCGATGATGGCAATCACCACCAACAACTCCACCAGCGTGAACCCACCTCGCTTTTTCTTTCGCTTAAAATCGAACTGCACGCCAGACTGAAGAACCGCATGCCAGTATCTATCTAGTCCCATGACCACTACCCCTATGACGACTTGAAGAATTTCCAGAAAACCGATAGAGGACATAGCGGCCAGTGACCGGTAGTCCATAGGTCAAGATACGCTTTTTGCGCGAGCGAATCTCGGCATTTGGTCTCAGAAACTAGGCAATCCGCGAGGCTGGCGTTTTGATGCTAGGCTGCTAATAACAGCTCGACGCACTGTTTGTTGTAGGTGTTAGAGTTCATTGTGGAAACAAGCTGCCAACGGCGAGCTTCAAATCAAGGCTATCCCCGATGCGGAATGCGAGCACTTCCTCGACGCCGTAATCCATTCGTGTTAGGTATTCCGGGCTGGCCATGGGACCACTCGGCGACGAATAGACTTCGACCTGTCGCTCAACTAAATTGACGATCCAGTAGAATGGAATTCGCTCGCGGGCATACAGCCGACATTTGAGGCGATCCTTGGTCAGGGATGAGTCAGCGACTTCAATCAGCAGCGCGATGTCTTTCATCGTGGGGTGGGCTTGTAGATATCGTCCGGCCGGCCCGCGTACAATTGCCAAGTCAGGCTCAGGTTCACTGTCGCAGGTGGTGATCACCGATTGAATCCGAATGCGCCAACCGCTTGGAAGGAAGTTACGCAATTCGTTGTCAACCAACTCGATAGTGCCATCGTGCAACGGGTTGTGGTTCATTTTGGGAACGATCCATCCTTCCAACAATTCCACTTGATCAGCGGGAGTTAGCACGCCGGTCTGTCCCAAGTGTCGATACTGCTCAACCGTAAAACGGTGTACAGGAAAGGGTGAGAATTCGAGCGTTTTCTGAGGAAGTGTTGACATCCAAGGACCTGAACGGCAGTGACTGCAAAAATAAAATGATAACTTGAGCTAGTCTTATCATAGCACACTCGTTTCCGCCCGGCTGGCTGCAAAATGAGCAGGTCGTTCTGCCCAGTTTCGATCACCGATTGCCAAGCCAAGTCAAAGATTAAAGTTTACGCTAGAAGCACAGTCCCCACATCGCGTTCACTTGACAATGACATTTCATGCCGACAATCAACGTTCCCATGACACTTCAAACAGCTTTAAAGGTCGCTTCTGTGTGTGGCCCATGGCTGTTGGCTCTCACCATCGCCACTCCTCGCGCGCAGGGTGAGATTCGTATCAGCCAGACCACTTACGAAGAGCGTCCTCAGTTCCTGATTGAGACCGCAGAGGCCACTTACTATTTGGATCGGGCTGGCGGCGGTTTTTCACGACTCATTGATCGCGACGGCAATGACTGGATCAGCTTTCATCGCGATCCGCTAAAACAATTCCCCGCTTCGGCCGCCGCTGGCTATCGTGGGATTCCCAATCTAGTTTTTGGCTCGGACAACCCCGATGCGGGTGCTGGTCATCCCGGGTTCGAACAGTGTACCAGCGAACAAGATGGACCCGACGCCGTCGTCACTCACTCACTCAGTGGCAAGTGGAAGTGGCGGTGGCAATTCACTGACAACCACGCCACACTCACCATGCTCAAGGCGGATGAGCAGTTTCCATACTGGTTTTTGTATGAAGGCCCGGTGGGTGGCAAATGGTCCCCCTCAACACACTACTTCGGTACCAGCAGCGGAGGGCCAAGGCGCGAAGTCCCCGGAAATCAACTCAAACTTTTCGAGCGTTGGCAGTGGGTCTACTTTGGCGACTCAACTCAGTCGCGAGTGTTGCTGATCGCGCAGCGTGACACCGATCAACTCGACGATACTTTGTGGTATCTTGGTAACTCGGACAAAGGGACCGACTCCGATGATGGCATGATCGTCTTCGGTTTTGGTCGCGGTGACGGAACCAAGCCACTATTGCGCGGTGGCAATCAAGCCTTTCGGCTTGGCTTTGTCCAGTGGCCGAACAGCCAGCAGAATCAACCTCCCCACGACACCATCGCCAACACAGCTCAGAAGTGGATTGAACATTGGAAACCGTAAGTACTTCACGACCAGTCACAAATCATTTCTACCTCACACGGATGCTCTTCCTAACACTCGCCATTGTCATGGTTGATGCGCCCAAGGTTTTGGCTCAACCAGCTCCCGAGCCAACGCACCACCTCGACCCACAATGCCAAGCATTCGTGGACGGTCTGGCCCAACAGGGTGGACCAGGTTGGGACGAAATGGGTGTTGAGCAAGCCCGCATCACTTTCAACTCGTTGACTGACCTCTTCGGCTCAGGTCCCGCAGACGTCCAAGCCCAAGACGTGCGGCTCGATGATCGCATCCCTGTGCGAATCTATAAGCCAGCGAATCTTAAGAGCTCGGACAACAAGCTCTCGGTAGTGATGCTCTTCCACGGTGGTGGCTGGGTCTTGGGAAATCTCGATACGCACGACGCACTCTGCCGCCGACTGTGCAAACAATCCGACTGTACCTTGGTTTCGGTCGATTATCGCCTATCCCCCGAACATCCTTACCCGGCGGCGCTGGACGACTGCTACGCTGCTACTGAGTTCGTCTCCCAGCATGGCGATGAACTGGGAGTCGATCCCGATCGCCTCGTTTTGGTCGGCGATAGCGCAGGAGCGACACTGGCCCTGGCCGTAGCGATCAAGGCGCGCAACGCATCAGGTCCAAAAATCGCCGGCCAAGTTTTGATCTATCCTGCCTTGGACAATCGCTGCGATTCAGCGTCGTACCAAACCTTCGCGAGTGGTTATGGTTTATCGCGAGCCGACATGAAATGGTTTTGGCAGCAGTACTTGGGCGAGCATAAAGCAGGCGTGTATGCCGTACCCGCCAAAGCCCAATCGCTGGCCGGACTCCCACCTACCACGATCATTACCGCCGCCTGTGACGTGTTGCGCGACGAAG
>JBGSJT010000745.1:0-35583 GCA_041741715.1 Pirellulaceae bacterium
ATAGAGTGGATACCAATAGAGCTCGCACAGAGTTGACAGGGCTAACTTGGCATTCGGTGACTCAGGCCCGCCCGCAGCCACAACCACGTTCCAGTTTGTCGTAGCGAAGCGTTCATTTTGAGATGGCGAGGAAGGTGAGAAGTTTGGGTCTATCATAGCACCCATTCTAGTTGATCCCAACAAACCCGTCGATTCACCGGATGCCCGGGACTCGTGGGCCTCGTCCACTACGGATTGCGACACCTTAAGATGACCGATACGTTACGATCCGATCACTTTTGCGGTTAAATAAAGAGCAGCAACTTATTTTGTATCCGTGCTCGAAAATATAGTAGCCATCTCGCTCCGCGAGATGTGCGCAATACTTCTGCGAAAGTATGAAGAACTATCGAGATCGGCTTACAGATCCCTACAATCCTGCTTTACGCTCATCACGCGGAGCGTGATGGCTACTTTCGGTGAACGGTTAATTTTTGTTGAGCTCATTAATAAATCGTGCCCACATGACCAACGAACTCGCACAACCGAATTTAAAACTACCTCCCACCGGTCTGATAACTGGAGCAACAGCCAAGGTGCAAAATAGAACCACCAAGCCGGATAGTGGCCTTGGCGTTTTATGGATTGCAACCATCGCCCTGTGGGGACTGGTCCCCGGCCTAACGCCAACTGCAACGATGTTTGCCGTTGCCTTTTCTATGTACACGTTCGTTAAGACGCATGTGCTGTTGACATTTTTGGCGAGAGCCAACGATCCGCCTCGAATCCCCGAGTTGATCGCTTGGTATGTTTGCTGGCCCGGGCTAGATCCCCGCCCCTTCTTCGATGCAAAAGAGGCTGGAGTTCCATCCAGTGGCAGCTTCGCCTTTGCGGTGAGCAAAATCGCATTGGGAGTTTGGCTGCTGTGCTTCGTGGCGCCGCGTTTTGCTGAGAGCCAAATCATGCTCGGCGGTTGGATAGCGATGGTAGGCTTGGCATTTATGGTTCACTTCGGCGGTATTCATCTGTTGGCCTTAGTCTGGAACCGACTTGGCCGTCAAGTCCGTCCGATTATGGACTGGCCGATCGCCGCGACCTCTCTGTCAGAGTTTTGGGGCAAACGCTGGAACTTGGCTTTTCGAGACTATGCACATACCAAGATCTTTGGTCCGCTCTCACGGCGGACCAACCTCTTGCTGGCAACGCTAGGCGGTTTTGCCTTTTCCGGTTTTATTCACGAGCTGGCAATTTCGCTTCCCGCCGGTGGAGGCTATGGGCTACCCATGTTGTACTTTCTATTGCAAGGCCTAGGTGTCGCTGCGGAGCGCAAAATCGCTAAGCGGGGATGGAAATTGAAAGGAAATATTTATGGAAGCTGTTGGACAATTGCCTGGGTGGTGTTGCCCGCTCCCATACTTTTCCATCCCTATTTCGTGCAGCGTGTTATTTTGCCGATGGTTGAATTCCTAACGCGGTAGAGGCGGAGAAATTTGTTTTTTGGCGACTAGGAGACGAATTCAATGATCAGCCAAGCCAATTTGATTTTGATTGGAGGCATCCTGCATTTAGGGACACTGCTGGGAAGTGTACAGGTGCCGAAGGAACTCGACTTTCGCAACGAGCTTCCGAAACTAAAGCCGATGATGCGTCATTGGGTGCTGACCGCTGGCGGCTATATCGTACTGAACATAGTCGCATTCGCTGCGGTGTCGATCATCCTTCGTCACGAGCTCGCAGCAGGCTCGCCACTAGCCCGCGCAGTATGCGGATACATCAGTCTGTTCTGGGGTATTCGGTTGGTTATACAGCTCTTCTTTTTCGATGCCAAGGAATACCTTCGCAACCGCTTCCTGTGGCTTGGCTACCATGGGCTCACGTGTGTTTTCGCCTATCACACGCTCGTCTATGGATGGGCTGCAATGTCCGGCGCGTTTGGGCGCTGATCAACCAGTGATGTGATCGATGAGAAACTGCTTGTCCGCTGGCCAATTGGCTCAATTACTTAGGCCCACCGAAGCCGCCGCTTGGGTGGATGCAGCCGTGTTGCATTTGAGCGAGTGTGAACTCTGTCAGCAAAGAATCGAAGAGCTAAGCGGCGCAGCGGAACTACCGCCAGACAGCCCAAATACTCAGGGTGCTGGTAACACCGCCATGCTTGATGCAGTCAAGTTGAATTTGAGAGAATCCTTCGTTCTGAGCCCTGAACCGAGTTCGACAGGGCTGTCATCTTTTCGCTCCACATCGGCCACACCGACACCCGGTCTGCTTGGCAAACTAGAACCAGCAACTCGCGCGGACTCTTTGGGGCGATTTGCAGAGTACGAAGTATTCCGGCTGTTAGGAAGCGGCGGCATTGGCATTGTTTACGAAGTCATTGGATCCACCCCCTTTGACTCAGCTTGGCCCCGCGCTCAGCCTGCTCGTGGTTCGCCTCATGGCCAAGGAGCCAACTAAACGATTTCCCGATGCGAAGTCTCTGCAAAAGGCATTGACTGACAGCTAATTTCTTACCTGAAACATTCGCGTTTATTCGCGCCATTAGCGGGCAAAACGTCACGGTCGTCTGCCCACGAATCACGCACATGGACGCGAATGCTGTGGGTCGACTGCGCGGTCGGCTTACGAACGGCGTCGGCGAACCCTTCCGTTAGATTGTTGTCCCCCTTCCGGTTTTCCTCTTGGGTGGAGCTTGTTCGCCTTGGGGGCAATTTGGCTTTTGTGCGTTGATTCAGGGTTCCGAGTTGGAGCATTGATCTTTGTTGCGATGAGTCTTATTGTGGCGCTCGCATTGTCACTTGGCAGTTACTTGTGGTCCATCTGGGAGAGCAAAACGCTCGATCGAAAGCTGCGTCAGCTTCTTGGGGAGCGAACGATCGAAGAAGTACTAGAAGCATCCGACTTCACTTATGGCTGGTTTCAACAGGGCGACGAAGGCTATCGCATCTGGCCAAAAGAGAACGCAGATTGGAGACAGCACGTTGGTGATCTATGGTACGAAATTGACGCACAGATTTGGATCGTGAAGCAGTTCAACGAATCTCGCGACTTGGAAGCGCGTGCCGCCAACCGTGAGCGAGATAGCTAGCGATCGTTATGAAACGGACGCAGTGTTGGTTGTTTGACATTCACTCCCTTGGTAGGATCTATCGGCTTGCCACGTTTTCTCGCTTCGGTTACGAACGGCATCGGCAAAACCTTCCGTTAGGCGACTCTAAAGCTGGTGATCCGTGACTGTTCGTGAAGTTCAGCGTATAATTGAGGACGATGGTTGGGTGATGGTCGCTCAGAAGGGCAGCCACCGCCAGTACAAGCATCCGACGAAGCCAGGGCGGGTGACGATTGCCGGGCATCCCAAGGATGACCTTGCTCCCGGCACGCTGAACAGCATTCTGCGGCAGGCAGGACTCAAGGACTAAAACCATGTCAACAAGATACTTAGTCATCATCGAAAAAACACCCAACAACTTGTCCGCGTTTTCGCCTGACCTGCCCGGTTGCGTCGCGACGGGCGCGACACAAGCTGAAGTTGAAGAACGGATGCGCGATGCTATCCGCATGCATCTCGATGGTATGCGGGAAGACGGAGTTGCGATCCCAGAACCATCATCGGTTGCCGAATACATCGACGCATAGCGGTCGCCCAACTTGGAAGCGCGCGCCGCCAACCGTGAGCGAGACAGCTAGCGGTCGTTGTGAACCGTTTGACGACCTTGCGAGACGTACGAAAATCCGTCCAAGTGAATGCCCGCCTGCCGGAGCCGTTTCAGTATTGTAGCGAACGCAAAAGGCATGGTAGAACGCAGCCGACTCAGACCAATGTTCTTGTGGCCGTGGACAATTACCAATAATAGATCATCGAATGCCGATTCTTTCAAACACTGCTGCTGCTCCCAGAAGCTTATGCGTGGGTGCTTATTTATCTATTGTGGCACTCACTTGGATCGCTTGAATACTAGCAGGTGGAGGGAGTTCTTCGGGTTCTGTAAATGACTCTACCCCTGGCCCGCCACAAGCAGCCAGTGCCAAACGACACAGCCGACGAACCTTGGGACTGGGCTCGCAGTAGCAGCCGGGGCGATCTTGTGCATAGGCCATGTGCGTCAACTTGGCGCGAATCGCGGGAGTGCAGCACCCGCTGCAACTGCAATTGCATTGACAACCCAGCGAACCTGGATTTTTTTGGGAGTTGGCGACAGCTTGTGCGGCTGCGGCGCGCACGTCATGCGAGACATCGTCCAGTCCAGCTAGCAGAGCCTCCTCGGTGGCTGGTTGCGAGCTACAGCCGAGCGTGGCTAGATAGGCGAGTGCGGCCGCCTTGGCTGGTGCATCAGCGGCAGCGAGTTGCGCGGCTGCTGCCGTAGCCACCGCTGGCGAAGGAGATTGCAGATTGGCTGGATCACCGATTGCCCGCGGTGGATTGGTCGCTGTCGGTTGCAGCGCTGGCCAGCGCGTGGCTAACTTCAATCTCAAATGTCGCGCCCCACCAAGGACGCCACGCCCGAGTGCATCGATTCCCAGGTACTGCGGTAGTGTCAGCGGCGGCGGTGTGGGGACGGCTACCGCCACGACCGTCGGTGCTCCACTGGTCGCCGGACCAGGGAGCAAGGGAGGCGGTGCGGGAGGCCCTGTGACCGCACAGCCACATAGGCTGAACACGATTATGCAAGCGATCCCTAGATTGCGTACGGATCTTTGACTATTCATCGCTGCTCCTGTGTTGGGCTTGCTTCGGGGCGGTCCAGTCGAAACACGATGGGAGCAGGTTGTTGAGTCGCGTCAATTTGCACAGCTGCGCGACGCGTTATCCGCATTCCACGCACCATGCCACCGACTGCAACTTGGTAGCTCCCACTGGGTACAGCATCAAAAAAAAACTCACCTGCGGTGCTGGTGGTGGCTTGCCACTGTTTCGACTTATCCGCTTCTGTAGTTAGTTCTAGCTTCAAACCGGCCAAAGGCTGAGTGGCAAACAGGACGCGACCTCGCATGTGAGTGGTGATCGACTGTTGTTTGCGCAGGACCGCGTCTTCATCCAGCACTTCGATGAATTCTCGATGCGTATCACTCACATTCCCCGCTTTGTCCACGGCGCGCACCAGTAGCAATGTCGAACCTGATCGCAGCGCTTCGGTTGGCAGCAACAACGACCAAGTATCGGCTTGCAGTTTGACTGCTTCCACAACCGAAATGTTAGCGGAAAGCTCCGTGGAACCCGACAGTGACCAGGCTCCTTGCACCGCCGCTACGCCTGACAGATCGCCATCATCGACCAGCACTCGCACCTCAATAGGTTTTCCGAGTAGAGGAGTTTGCGTGCCAGTCGGGGCAGCATAAACGATCCGTGGCGGCTGATGGTCAATGATCAATGGTTGGGAATTGCTCCAGACTGTCGCGCCATGATGTTCGACGCTCGCCAGGATCGCGGCATGGCCGTTAAAGCTGCTTGCCACGGGGAGTCGCAGCACTGGTTTCTGTACCACGGACTCCAGCAACAGGTTTCCGTCGGCATCGCAACCATTCCAGAGAATCGACGACTCAACTGGACTGAACAATCTGGCTGCTGGCTCGTTCCAGAGCGTGCGATCTCGATTGAAGTCCAAGCCGACTGAGACGATCTCGCGCTCGGGCAAAAAGTGACCATCGCTAACGATTGCTTCGACCTCGACAGCGACAAAGTTGTCGGAGTTCGATAGCACTTGCCTTCCAGTCGACTCGGCAACGTGAATCGCTTGGATTTCGTCAGCCAACGCGATCGTATCCTGCGAGCGGCGCGTGTCGATGCGGTAAACGAACGCGTTGGGCCAACCATCAACATCGACCCGCAATAGTCGCAATGGTGACTCTGATGACTGTGCCTTCATCAATAGCTCACCGTTGCCATGCTCACGCGTTAATTCCAAAGCAGCCTGGTTGCCAGAATTCAAATCGTTCAAATCAGAGAGGCGGGCCACGACTCGGATTCCTTCGCTCGGAAGACTCGCCTCCTCGTTCACGTCCAACTTAAGCTTAAGCTCGCTGCGGTGCGCGTCGTAGCTTATACGTGGACGAATGTACGCGGCCGGTCGGACAGTGCGCGGTTGCCAAGCGAGAATCTGCGATTGGTCAGTTCCAGTGGCTGTTACAACTAACAGCAACTGATTGGCTACCTGCTTCAATGCAGTTGGATCAAGTTTGAGTGGCGGAAGCCTCAGGGCCAGTCCCTGCCCAGGTTGTAGCCACGCTGGCGGACTGCTTTCGACCAGTACGCATGTTGATTGAGTGGCCAACCACGATTCGATTGCGGAGGTCTTCAACGCACCACGGGGTAGGTCGTCAGTCGGTTTCTCGGCGGCCCATACTTGCACTGCTACTTGCATTGGCTGTTCGCGTTCGTTGGTCAATTCACAGGCGATACGGCCAATTCGATTGGCGAATAGAACGTCCTCAGCAATTAATTCGTTCACTGTGGGTAGGCTACTGCGGTTGACCATACGCAACGAAACCATAGCCTGGTTTTCTAATTTAGCTCGCAAAATGTGATGTCTCTCTCCCAAGCTACAACTAAGGTGCAGGGAGACGTTGGTATGATCTGACACGAACTCTTTCCGCTCAACACGCAGTTGCTTTTCGAACGTCGAATTGGGGGGCAAGAAACGAGTCGTTTGCGAATGGTCTGCTGAACGAGACTGCGTGCTGACCAATGAGGTTGGCTGCTTTAGAAATTCTCCATTGTCCAAAAAATCCGACGGCAGCAGACGACAAGTGATGATTTCGGTGTCACTCTCTACTTGGATGCATGCTTGGTGAGCGTGCGGCGAGTTATTAATTATACGAAATCGAATTTGTTGCTCGCCACTCAAACTCAGATCCAGTTCATCAGCAATCTGTAGAGTCAAACCCGCCAGCGGATCTAGGACCGGTGGTTGTCGCAGTTCAGTCAACAATTGATTCCACTTGACCAGTTCTCGTTGCAAGATTTTAGCTGCATGTTGATCGCAGACTGCAAGTTGTCGGATGGCGTGTTCGGCTTGTGTCCGAACCTTGAGGATAGTTTGCGCGTTATGCAGTGTTTCCGTTCGCTGCTCCACTACCGGGAGGTCAATCGCAAGGGATGCCTGTAGGCTAATCGCGCATGCAGCTTGTTCGCCCTGCTCTGCAAAACTCCCAAAGTCGGTCGGCAATCGCTCTAACCACTCCGTGCGAGTTTGGTCTAGGGGACGCAATGCGCCCAGCAACTCAGACGTGGTTGTGTGGGTGGACTGGCTGAGCGCTTGGAGTCGTGATAGCGTATTCCAAAGTTCAGTTTGAGTGAATTGACTGGGCGCAGATTCAGCTCGCTCGTGACACATTTCCGAAAGGTAGCGCAATATCGATGTCTGACGCTGGGCACGCATCCACAATCGAGCGTGTGTTGGTTGAGTAGTTGTTGGTTGTGGATTTTCCTTGAGGGCCAACCATGATTGCCGCAATTCGGTCAGCTCTCGAGTCAGTCGTTCCAGATCGTTGGTCAGTTCGATATCATTTCGCGTTATCAATCGATTCAGCTCCGTTAAGAGCTCAACACCGCGGCAGACTCCATCGAGGTTAGTTTGACGATCTTCACTGGGGATCAAGACACTATCCCAGTGGGGTAGTTCACGGCTAAATTCAACCGCTAACGCCGCCGCGCTTGTGCGGACATTCAGATAGCGTTCGCAGTCTTGCAACTGCTGATAGGCTGCCGCAGTTTGTACGGCAGAACGGGCTTGCCAATCTCGACCGAATTGGGTTACCGCGTTTCGGTCGGCAGACAAACGCAGTTTTTCCGCGAGCTCAAGGGCCGCAAATTGGTCAATCGGCACAGGACAAATGCTCAACAGCCGCAGCGACAATAGTTTATTTCGCAACAAATCCTGTCGCAGTTTCCAGGAGAGGCTTTCATCTTCTAGGTAATATCTGGCCCAGTCGAGATTGGTCGACGAACCGCCGTCGATCGCTGACTCCGTGGTGTTGCCGTCTGTTTTCCACGACGCGATAATTGCCCGACCCATGTTTTCGCTCGTCGAAAGCTGAGTCAACTGATGCACTTGTTCTAGTTGGACAGCACTAGTATCAGCTCGAGTTTCCGCTCGACGCGCCAGCGAGTGGCTCGCATGGTCGGCAGACATGCCCGGCGCGACTTCCGAAGAACTCGGCGACCCACTCGCTGGCGCGTTGAGCTGATGATCGGCGGGGCCCGAGGGGGTGACATCCTTCGCAAGCTCCACACGCGGCAAGTGGATTGGGATAGAGCGACTGCGCCAAGCGTTGTTGACTAGCCAAGAGCCTCGTTCGGGGACAACCTGCAAGACTGCCTCAATAAAATCATGAGACGAGAGCAGTTCGCTTGATTGACTGCTAAGTCGCTCCATCCCTTCGGCCAGATCATGTAATAGTGCGCCGTTGATCATGGAGCCGTAGTCAGGTTCAGCCATTTCGTTAGCTTGAGAGACAATCACCGCCATGGGCTGATCTGAGTTGGTTTTTAGATGGTTCTCGATTTCCTCACGGCATTGAATTATTTCCAAACCAGGTGCGAGCTTGGTTGAAAGCGAGTTTGGGTCAGACCAAGCTTCGATACAAACAATGTTTGCAGCATTATCCGCTTGGGACACTTGCGTCAACAGCGTCGATATCTTCAGTCCCTGCTCTTTCTGCGCCAACGGCAATGACTCGCAGAGCAGGCAACCTTGTGGCGTAACGCGCAGGACGCCGCTGGCATAAACGATCAATGGAGCATGGCCTGTTTCGCTTTTGCGTAGGACAGAGGCGAGCGAAGCGGGCGAAGTACCGAAGACGCTTGAGTTCGATTCCACCAGGCCCGCTATCATCTCCAAGCTGCTAAAAGTTACGCGAGCTTGGTCCGCATTTCTATTCAGTCCAACTGACTGGCGCGCAAGTTCAATGGATGGATCGCCCGTTGTGGTTGCCGCTGGCAGAAGCAGTAAGATATGTGGTTTGGCAATGCGATAAGGTGCGACCATCACAGCGAGCAAAGTGCACAGTCCCAGTACGGCTGACGCTACCGTCACCAGGCGTAGACTTGGGACGAAGCTACGAGGCTGCGGCGCATTCCAAGACGCCAGCTCGAATGAGTTATCGATTTCTCTCCTATATCGTTGCAGTGCCATCCTTGGCCTTCACGTTAAAGTCTCTGATCGCTCCGCCGGTCAGTGTTATTCTCAATCAGCTCAATTCGCAATCAGCGTATCGGTTGCCTCACCTCAACGGGTGACGTTGCAGCGACTCTCCTGAAAACGACCGCCTATTTCGCCGCGATGCTTAGCCGCCGATCAAAACCGTCGGAGCTCCGGCGACGATCGTGCCGCCGTGTGCGGTCTTATCTCCCATCCTGGCGGCAGGTTTGCCACCCACCATCACTGTTCCCGAGCCTTTGACGACTGTGGCGGGAGGGCCGACACAAACCGCCATGTCTCCTACCACTGCGGCGGGCATCATGCAAATCAAAACTGTCGGCGCGCCTGGCCCCACGATGGGCCCGCCCACGTGCGGCACCGGACCAGTCGAGGCTGGGCACACGTGCATGTCTGTTAGTCTCGCCGCTGCTGGCATGTTCCTCTCTCCGATTAAAGTCGCTGATCGCTCCGCGATCATTGCTTAATGTCGTTTCGTTCTTCGCGCACTTTCGCTTCAAAATTAAACCGATGGATCGCGGAGCAATCCACGACTTTCCTGCAGAACCTTCAAGCCACTATCCAATACTTGTTCCAGCGAGCAACTCGCGCGACCGCTGGCTAAATGCAATTGAATCGCCGTAGCACAAGCGATACCACATAACGACTTGGATGGAGGAACAGGTGGCGCATCGTCGGGAGCCAATGAGCCACCAGTCCAATTGACCGCTTGCGCGATCCAATCGGCGGGGGAATCGAGCTCCGTCGTTAATTGGACCTCCCTGCGATGCGCTTCATCTGGCACTGCCAGCCAAGCCTGAACGCTCGCTGCTATCTCCTCAACTGTCTCGATCGCCTGTGACGCCCAACAGACGCAGTTTTTTGGTGAGAGTAGGCTTGCAACCAAACGCAATGCGGCGGGCACTTGCTCCTCATGCATCAAATGCGTTACTGCTTCGCGAGCGGTGGGGAGTTGTTTTAACTGTTCAATTATGTTGGAGGCGGTATCTACCACTTCCCACTGGACGTCGCTCCACCATGGTATTTGGCCAATTGATTCCGATTTCGGAGCCGAGAGAGAGCTTGCGCGGTTCTCTTCGATTTCACCTTGGGTCGCTACTTCAAACTCACAGCTCCCCACACCAAACGTCGTCCCGTTGACTAGTTCGATTTGTGCGTAGGGCTCTCCGGCAATCTCCACGGTGCATTGTGGGGAGCAGATAAGTTTCAGTGGTCCACGGCAGTCGATCACAAAATGTTCAGGCTGCAGCAGGCGATCTGAGATGCTAAGTTCCATCCATTCAGAGCTCCCCACTCGCGCGCGCTCCCCCGCACGCAGCACTAACTGCTGTGTCCCTTGCGGGCTATTGCATTTTAGGAAAATCATCATCGTCGAGACTTCGCGCAAGTTGAATTTTAGACTGAGTTGAGTTCGTTGATGTCAGGCTCCTGCGAGCTCGTCTCGCGGGTGAACTAGTTCTTCTAGTTAGTTTTCGTGTCCCACGACCTGCATCAATTGATCTGCACGATGGCACCTTTCACAGTGAGTGGTCCACTGGCGGTCAATTTGCCGATCGCACCCTTGAGTTCCAAACTGCCAGAGGCTGCCAAGCTGGCCTTAGCCCCTTGCATCCCCAGTTCGCCCGACGCGTTGAGCTTGATACTGGCGGAACTCAATACGATTTCACTCGGCTTGATCACGATGGACGATCCTCCGCACTTCAACTCGATCTCCTTGGCTGAATCGATCGACGTCTTGCCAGCGGTAACCTTGATCACCATATCTCCCTTAGAAACGGTCAGGCAATCGTTGCCACTAGCCAATGTCACGATTCGATCCTGCTCAACATCGACGTGCAACGAGCCCGTGCCACTCCCTTGTCCGATTTTGAACTGCGTGGTGTTGTAGACCTCGACGGAGTAATCGCCTGGATCTTTCTTATCGAAGCCGATTTTTGTCACATCATTGTTTTCGACGATGCGTTTGAAATCGCGTTCACTATGCAGATAGATCGATTCTTTGTCCTTGGTATCGTCGAACGTCAATTCGTGAAACGCGGTGCGGTCACCCCCTTTGGTGCTGCGGGTGCGGAAGATCGTTTTGGCTTGAGCGGCTGCCAAATCTTCGGGGGGCATATGGTCGGCATTGATGACGCGACCCACCACGATCGGTCGATCTGGATTGCCATCTAGGAAATCGACGATCACCTCTTCACCGATTCGCGGCAACGACATGGCGCCCCAATTCTTGCCGGTCCAGGCTTGCGCCACGCGAATCCAACAGGAACTATGGTCGTCGGATTTTCCATCGCGGTCCCACGGGAACTGGACTTTGATGCGACCGTATTTGTCGGTCCAAATCTCTTCACCTGGCTTGCCGCAGACGAGAGCTACCTGGGGACCGTGCATGACTGTGCGCTCGCTACTCAACTGGGGACGAAACGGGAGTTTCGCGGGCTGCACGGTCAACTGAGTTTGAAAACTGAACTCGGTATTGTCGCCAGCTTGATGACCTCCCACGGAGGCACTGAGCTGATGCGCGGTGATCAAGTACTCCGCATTGCAACTGTCGCTAGGATGGCTTTGGAGTTTAAAAGTGTGGCCACAGCGTAGACTGCGCGGGTTCCCCGACAGTGAGATGGAGACCCCAGCCGCATCAAAGGCTTGTTGTCGAATTTTGGCCAACTGCCCACCGCGATCGGTCTCTGTGAAATTTCCTGGATAGTCATACCACAGCCACTTCACATCACCGGCACTCGATAGACTCTTGCTATTGAGTCTAGCTTTGGGTTTCTCGAAATCGTAATCGCTCAGCTCGACTCCTCCAGTGCCGAACTGACGGAAGCTGGAGTAGTCGCTCAGAAATTCATCTAGCTTCGAACTGCCGGCTGGACGATACTCGACCTGTTCATTGCCGCTGGCCTGTCGGTGGGACTGCGCATCGTCGGCTAGAATGACGCAGTGTTTTTGTTGTGTGTATTCGCAGAAATAGTAGATCCCTTCCTCTTCCAGGATGCGACTTACGAAATTGAAATCGGATTCCCCGTACTGGACACAATAGGGGCGTTTGGCATAGGTACCTGACAGACGCGTTTCAAGATTACCACTGAAGCCGTAGGTCGAAAAAACCTTCTTGACGATTTCGATCGTAGTGAAGTCTTGGAAAATGCGACTACCACCGGAATGTTTGAGCAGTGCCAAACATGAAACCACGCGCGCTCGATAGCGTGTCATGCGTTGGTCGGGTCCCGCGTTTTCCAAGCGATGAATGTATCCATTGAGCCAGACCGACTGGCCAGTCGGGCGGTCGATGCGGACAGCCAGAGGAGTCTTGAGTAGTTTGAGTAGATCGATATTCGCTTGGGCGCTGAGCAACTCCAACGTCCCTTCAAAGGGACTCCCCAGCGATTCGTGCCAAGTGAGCCCCATGAGCTGAAACGCATCCTGACCCAAGACCGTTTCCACAGCCATGGGCGCATGTTGTTGTGAAGGTTTCAGTGTCGCTACCATGGTGAATTCGAATCTTATTGAGCCGTGAACTAGTATCGTGCGGAAAAAACTACCGTGGCTACGTTCGCCCGAACGTAGACTCCCTGCGGTCTGGCGACCGCAGCTACTACGACAGCTCATACTCGATCTGTTCCTCGACAACGGACAAACTAATCTGTCGACAGACTTGCTTGCTCGATAGACCCCGCAGTAAGCGTTGGCTGATCTCCGGCAACAATGTATTGGTTAGCACGGCGTCGATCATCCGCCCACCACTTTCTACCTCTGTGCAACGCCGGCGAAGCAAGTCGAGGACCGACTGGGGTACGACCATCTCAGCGGCGTAGGTATCGCGCACGCGACGGACGATCTTCGCAATTTTCAGTCCGATGATTTTGTTTAGATTCGCATCGTCCAGTGGATAGTAGGGGATCACTACCATGCGCCCCAACAAGGCAGGCGGAAAGACACGCAATAGATCGGGACGAATGGCTGCGCTCACTCGATCGATATCCTCGCGCTCGTCCCCCGATGGATTGAGTTGCAGGATGGTCTCACTGCCGATATTACTGGTCATCAAGATCAGCGTATTCTTAAAATCGATCGATCTGCCTTCGCCATCTTCCATGCGTCCTTTGTCGAACACTTGAAAGAAGACTTCGTGAGTATCGGGGTGCGCCTTCTCGACTTCGTCCAGCAATACCACGCTGTAGGGCTTACGACGCACCGCTTCTGTCAACACTCCCCCTTCCCCGTAGCCGACATATCCTGCAGGAGCACCCTTGAGAGTGCTGACCGTGTGTGATTCCTGAAATTCACTCATGTTGATCGTGATCAGATTCTGTTGTCCGCCGAAGAGCATTTCAGCTAGAGCGATGGCCGTTTCTGTCTTACCTACGCCGCTTGGTCCGGCTAGCAAGAATACCCCCACTGGCTTCTCAGGATCATCTAGTCCCGCGCGGGAAGTGTGAATGCGTCGAGCGAGTCCGCGCATGGCATGATCTTGACCAACAACTTTTTCAGCCAGCGCGTGTTCAAGCCCCAGCACCGAATCGATCTGACCAGTTTCCATGCGACCCACTGGGATTCCAGTCCAATCGGCTACGACACTGGCCACCGCTTGTTGATCGACGACGGCTAACACCAACGGATCTTCACCTTGCACTTCCCGAAGTTGTTGCTGCAGTTCAGCCAATCGTCGCTGCAATTGATCTGGTTCGACAATCCCGCGCTCAGCGGCGGATTGAACTAGCCCGGGTTCACTCCCGTCGTGCGCGAACGAAACTGATCCCGAGGAACTTGACGTGGAAACATCCTCCATGTTCGTTTCGATCGTATCGATCAATGAGCCCCACGGATTTTCATTTTCAACGCGATTGCGCAAGCCACGGCGTTCCTGAGGACTACTGAGCTGTTCGACGGCCACCTGCAGCGCCGACTGTTCGACACGTCGGGCAGTTGCCATAGCACCCGCGTGAGACGATGCTGACGCAGCGGACGCCAAGTCTTGCTGCATGCCGAGCATGGTCTGTACCAGTTGCCGCTCTTGTTCCCAACGCGATTCGAGACCAGCTAGCGTTTCGCGCATGCTGGCCATCGCCGATTCCAGGGAACTCAACTCATTGGCTCTCGACTGGTCAGCAGTAATTTCACGACGCACAATTGCGGCTTCGACCTGCAGCGATTCGATTTGCTTGCGACAGTCATCAACTTCGGCTGGCACGGCATGTTGACTGACCGCTACCCGCGCGGCGGCGGTGTCCAACAGGCTGATCGCCTTGTCAGGCAATTGACGATCCGGAATATAGCGACTGGACAATTCAACCGCCGCGCGAACTGCTTCGTCCAAGATCCGCACATGGTGGTGCTGCTGTAGGACATCGGTTAGGTAACGCAGCATATTAATCGCCGATGCAATCGCAGGCTGGTCGACTTTGATGACTTGAAAGCGTCGCGTTAGGGCAGGGTCTTTCTCGATGTACTTCTTGTATTCGCTCCACGTGGTAGCGGCGATAGTACGTAGGTTGCCACGTGCCAAAGCGGGTTTCAACAGATTGGCCGCGTCGGCTGGACCAGCTTGCGAACCGCCACCGAGTAAAGTGTGGGCTTCATCAATGAACAAAATGATTGGAGTGGGGGAAGCCTGCACTTCGTCGATGACTTGACGCAATCGCTGTTCGAACTCCCCTTTCAAGGACGCACCGGCTTGCAGCAACCCCACATCCAGAGCCAGCAAGCGGACGTTGCTGAGACTCGGCGGGACATCTCCCGCTGCAATGCGTAGCGCGAGTCCTTCTACCACGGCAGTTTTTCCCACACCCGCTTCACCCGTCAGGATGGGATTGTTTTGTCGCCTTCGCATGAGGATGTCTACGACCTGACGAATCTCCGCATTGCGTCCCACCACTGGATCCAAACGACCGTTCCGCGCGGCGGCGGTTAGGTCGGTAGTGAATTTATCAAGTCCTGCTGTCCCACCCATGGCCGCAGGAGATTGGCTATGGTGACTTCCCGGATTGCTGCTCGATGATGGTGCGGCGTGGCTACTGGGAGTTTCTGGTGAACCACTAAGCAGTTCATCGAATTGATCGGTTAGCCGCTCCAGTTTGAACTTGGAAAACTCAGCCGAGACACTTAGCAGGTAATTTCGCAGCGCGGGCGTCTTGAGCATCGAGACCACTAGATGCCCAGTACGAACTTGTTGGCTATGAAATAGTAGACTGGCGTACAACCAGCCCCGTTCGACTGCTTCCTCCACATGCGCTGACAGGTCGGTGACACTCGCTCCCCCCCGCGGCAGTCGCTCCAGTGCATCGGTCAAGTCGCTGGAAAGCCGCGATTCGTTCAAGCCAAATTCGCGAATCAAACGCTGTAAGTCCGCGTCCTGCAGTTGCAGGATTTGGATGAGCCAATGCGTTAGTTCTACGGTTTGATGACCGCGCAGTTTACAAAACATGGTGGCGCTCTCAAGCGTTTTGAACGCTAGAGGCGTGAGTTTTGCAAACAGGTCGCTACGACTGATTTCGGCCATGGTTGGTATGCTCGGTTTTCGTTAAGTGAACTACAGTCTTGAGTTACCGCCGTCGCATTCTCGTTGGAGTACAGCCTTTAGGCGCCACTGCGTGTCAAACGTTATAACTGCGGCTAAAGCCTGGACTCCAGCGCAGTGTGGGAAACCAAATCTAGCTATCTGCAGTCAATGGTTGGCAGTAGCTCTCAAGGTCGCTGGTTGGAGTTTTGGCATGAATCCAAGCGTTTCTGCCGAGCTGACCGAGTCGACCCAATTGCGGCTTGGGAACCTCCTGGTGAGCAAGCACCAAACGCAAACGCGCGGTCGCCCCCAAGCCCACGTAGTTGCGAACCAGCGACTCGAGTCCCTTACGTCGCGGCGACCCTGGCAATAGGCATTCGAATTTGTGATAGGAGAGCGGTCCAACTCGCAATTCAAAGCAACTTTGTCGGTCGGGTACGCTGCGGCCCAAGACGGCCTGTCTCCCCAGCGCATGTGATTGGCGACCCAGGTGCGTACGGTCCGAGGTTTCGACCGGCAAGTGTCGTAATTGAAATGGCTTGAGGACCACTGGTGATTGTACACAGCCCCCCACGACCGCTTCCAACCCTTCAGCATTACGACGAATCGATGCAAAGCGACCAGTGTAAAACCATTTGGTCTCATCCGCGAAGCGATCGCGGTTGCGCGCGTTGCGCAGGCCGAAGCCAGCTAGCGCGCCGGCGTACGTAGAATAGCGATCCTGCCACGGTCGATCGCGTTGGATCGCTGGGCGTGAACTGCTCCAAGCTCGATAGAACAACAGCGCCATGCGGTGATGAAACAGATTCAGGAACGCTTGGATAGTCGGATCGTGAGCGTGTCGAGTGCGATTGCGGACCAGTTCGGTGTAATGCAAGGGCAACGCGCCCGACGGTCCGAACATGCCAAAGAAGCGCTGGCTGATATGCATTCGGCCGCTGGTCGATTTGTGGCTCGAGTCGATTGTGTTGGGAGCAAATTCTAAATTGGGAAGTTGGGTGACACGCACGGCTTCCCGAGTTGGACTGAGGGCGTGACCCAGTCTTGGAAAGTCGTCAGCCACCGACTCGATATCGCGCAAGGCCTGAAAAAAGCAGAATCGGTTGGGCTCCCTGCGCAAGCGAATCATTCGCGGATGCGATTGATTGAAGGAGTATTGGATTGTCATGCTCTGTTTCCTTCTACAGCAACGGTTGATTGCCAAGCCGTACTGGCCAACGATGAACCGGGCCACGTTTGACACTAGTCAATGCAGTTTCGGTGAAGCTATTGATCGACACATAGCGCGCAAAAAACTGTTCCAGCACGCTACCCAACAGGAATACTCCTCCACCCTCAAACGCATCCTCATCGCATCGCAATTCGATCTGCACGCCGTGCCCATGCGTAATCGGGCCTGGAATCGGCAGGCGACGCACGATTTGTTTCGTTTGAACTGAGAGTAGCCCTTCAATTTGTCGCTGCGCGGACAGGCTATCTGGCGCGCAGTAGAGCATCAGCATCTCGCGCAGCATGGCCGCGCCCCCGGAGGCGTTATCTTGTAGTGACAAATAGTTGGGAGTCAGGTGGCTAATCAAACGCCAAGCGGTTTCGCCATCGTCACCAACCAGCGGTGGTGCTGGTGGAGTCGGACCCGAAATACAGAAGACTTGTTGGATCGGTCCACTGGCCTCTGCTTTAAACGCTTCGCGCCAGCCCTGCTCCGGTGGCATGAGGGGTAGATCTCGATTGGTGCAATAGACAATCGAAGAAAGCTGCTGTACTTGATGTCGAAAGGGTGCTTGGTGCGAATCCGTCAGAGTCAGGAAAACTTCAGAGCCTGGATAGAAGGAACGACGTGAATTGGCACCTGCTGAACTGGTCCGCGCACGGCGTTCCAGGGTGTAGTAGGTAGCATGTCGTTGTCGCTGAGCATCGAAATCTGGTGGTGCATAGAGCGGTAGATAGGGTACCTCCAAGCCAGAATTGGTGGCATGCCCCGTCACATTCTCGATCGACCAAACCTCAAAATCGAGCGGTCGACTGCGATCGATCGTCAAATGATGCTCGCTGTGTGGGTGCTCGATATGAATGCGATCTGCGCGGCGACGAAATAGATTAACGGCTGGCGCGCAGTGCAGCGCCAAGTGCTCGTTGGAAACTCGCCCCACCAGCGTCGTATCGAGATCGTCAAAGCCAATCACGACCTTGCATTGGTATCCTTCTGCCTGCGCCAAAGTGGACTGCAGGCCAGCGATGTCGACAAACAGAAATTTTTCTGGTAGCAAGAAGTAATCTTGTAGCAGACGGTAGCCACTGAACGATCGTGGCTCATGCGGCAACAATGAGTCGGACTCGTCGAAACCCTGTGGTCGAACTGCCGGACGGGGCAAATGGCTCCAGCGACCTCCCCCAGTCCCGATAGATGCCAACTGAGTGTGTGCGATCAGCATCTCGTACAGGCTTTGCGCCACTACGCCACCACGCAAGTGAATGCGCAGAAAATCGAGTTGGATATCTTGTAGCTTAAGTCCTCCTAGCGACTCAATATTGAATCGCAATCCGCTGCGCAAACCAGTGGTATGGAAGTCACGCGGCAAAGGATAGCCAACGGCATTTTCGCGTGTGAAGTATTCCGCCTCAGTAATACGAATCGGCCAGAGCTGGACATCGCTGGTAGTATCGAAGCGACAGGGGGTCTGTTGCCCCGTGGCCAAGTCGGCGATCAGCCGAGTCCCCTTGGGGACGGTGTAACCGGCGGCCAGCGAGCTGGAGTCGATATCGGGGACAAATTGAAAGATGCCCGCCGACGGCACTGGTCGCGCGTAATGCGGAAAGACCGTGTCCAGCAGCGCGCGAGTAAGCTGGGGGAACTCGGTGTCTAGCCGACGTTGCACCCGCGCGGCCATGAAGGCAAAACCCTCCAGCAGGCGCTCCACGAACGGGTCGGCACAGGAGAATTCATCCATCCCCAACCGCCCGGCAATCTTGGGGTATTCAGTGGCGAATTCCCCACCCAGCTCGCGCAGGTAAGCGAGCTCGCGGTCGTAGTGATCGAGGAAGAGAGCATCCATGCTGAACTTCGTTTAAGGGGTAAATTCGAATTGCATTTCCACCGTAGCTTAGGTCGTCAGACCACAGGGAACCTCGGTTCTGGCGAACATAGCTAAAACAGTAATTGTTTAGCCGAGGCCTTACTCGCGTATCTGCAGCATACGTCCCGACTCCATGTCAACTTGTGCGGTTAAGTGTACAAGCTCAAAAGAGAGCGATTCAACGCACTGGCCAGAAATGACTAGTGTCACCGCGCGTTGCCCCATCGCCCCGCTCTCGACTACCGCTTGCACTTGCACCGTCTCTTTTACCAAGCGAGGTTCAAACCGAACAATCGCTTCGGCCAAGTGGCGTTCGAGTTGCTCGGTGTCGACCGAACTAAGATACTGTCCCGAGAGTTCTGGGATCCCGAAATTCAGGACACTCTGTTGAACGTGTTTCCAGCGGCTGAGATCGACGCTTGATTCCAAACGCGTCGTGTTTAACAGCCATTGTAGATTGCGCAGAATTGATTCACGCGGATTATTGGCCTGCAAGTCGCCACGGCTGACCGTGGCGTCGGCGATTTGATCCGTGGTGCGATTGCTGAGGCGGTCGAGCAGCGAACCGGTAGTCGCCTGCAATTGAGAAGTAGAGTTCATCGACTGTCTCATCCATGAGGTTGACGGAAATCGCTATCGACGACATCCTGTCATCGATCATGTGCGGCCAGGGAAGGTCGCACAGGAGAGGCGGCTGCCCCTTCGACAGGGCGGCCGCCACAAAATGCCAACTTAAAGTTCAACTAGGCCCAGGCTTTACCAGCCATGAGATCCCAACCTTTGGGCGAAGCTTGCTTCTTCTTCTCGCCACTGAACTGGGTGTACTCCATCTTAATCTTCGTAAAGTTCAAGTCGAACGTTTCGCTGGGACGCCCGCCACCAGACGAAACACTATAGCTGGACACGATGGGATCATCGAGTGTGATCTTGAGATACACTTGGTTCGAATCCTTGCCATCGGTCTGCATGAAATGAAACTCAGCCTGCTCCAGGCTAACTCCACAAATGCTTTGAATGAAAAGCTCCGTCGATGCGATGTCACAGCCCTTGTTGCAGCACAAATTTTGGAAATTTGGGGTGCTCGTTTCTCGGTCGACACCTCCCGAGTTAACCATAATGGACCTGCCGCAGCCCATACTCACCGAGTATAGCGAGATCCAGCCTTCGTGCCCCTGAACGTTGGAATCGCCTTTGATCTCTTTCTTAAACTTTAAAAGTATCATGTGTGCTTCCTGAATGAGTTGATGTCGTTTGAACGGTTACTAAATGCTAAGCCGCTTTGCCCGAAGGTAGTATGCTGACCAATCGCAGTGAGACGGTCAAACCTTCCAGTTGATAGTGCGGTCGCAAGTAGAATTTCGAGCTGTAGTAGCCCGGATTTCCTTCGATCGCGTCAACTACCACTTCGGCTTCCGCCAACGGACGGCGCGCCTTGTCAAATTCGGTGGCAGTGGCTGGGTTGGTTTCCACATACTGGCTAATCCAGTTGTTGAGCCAGACTTGCATATCGCCCTTCTCTTTAAAGGACCCCAATTTGTCGCGAACAATGCACTTCAAATAGTGAGCGAAGCGACATGTTGCGAAGAGATACGGCAGGCGACTGGCCAAGTTCGCGTTGGCCGTAGCGTCAGCGTCGTCAAATTCAATTGGTTTGTTGAGTGATTGAGCACCGATAAACGCGGCGAAGTCGCTGTTCTTGCGGAATACTAGAGGCATGAAACCGTTCTTGGCTAGTTCCGCTTCGCGTCGATCGCTGATGGCAATCTCCGTGGGACACTTCATGTCCACTCCGCCATCATCGGTTGGGAAGGTATGCACGGGCAAATTCTCTACCGAGCCACCCGATTCAATACCACGAATTCGCGAACACCAACCGAACTGCTTGAAAGAACGATTGACGTTGCGCGCAAAGGCATAGGCACTATTGGCCCATACGAATTTGCTGTGATCGGATCCGGCCGTATTCTCTTCGAAAGCGAAGGCCTCAATCGGGTTGCTGTTGGCACCATAGGGCTGACGGGCTAAAAAGCGTGGTAGCGCCAAACCAATGTAACGCGAATCTTCGTCCTCGCGGAGTGAACGCCAGGAGGCGTATTCGGCCGTCTGGAAGATCTTCGTTAAGTCGCGTGGGTTGCTCAGCTCCTGCCAAGTTTCCATTTGCATCAGGGTTGGGCCAGCACCGGAGATAAACGGTGTATGCGAAGCGGCGCACACCTTGGAGATCTCGCGCAGCATCTCCACATCCACTGGTGTATGGTCAAAGTAGTAATCACCGACTAGGCAACCGTAGGGCTCGCCACCAAACTGCCCGTACTCTTCTTCGTACATCTTCTTGAATATGGGGCTTTGATCCCAGTTGGTCCCTTTGAACTTCTTCAGGGTCTTGTGCAAATCGGCCTTGGAAATATTCAAGACGCGAATCTTCAACATTTCGTCTGTTTCGGTATTATTGACGAGGTAATGAAGACCACGCCAGGCCCCTTCGAGTTGTCGAAACTCTTCATGGTGGATCACTTCGTTGATCTGCTCGGAGAGCTTGTTGTCAATCTCGGCGACCAAGGATTCAATGGTCTTCATGCAATCATCGCTGATCGTCACGGTATCGGCTAACAATTGTTCAGCCAGCGTTTTAACCGCCGACTCAATCGCTTCCTTGGCCCGTTCGCTGCGCGGCTTAAATTCCTTGGAGAGCATTACTGAAAAATCGTCCGCCGCGATGGGAGCGAAGGCGGTTGCCGTCGCGGTGCTGGTTGGAGCTGTCGTGCTCATACTTGGTCACGTCCTATGAAAATATTTGAAAATTGATTGTATTGTTAGAAGCCACCAAGAGTGGCTCAACGCTCCACATCGAAGTTGTCTCGTAGACGATGCCAACGTCGATATTTTGATCGACTCACGCCCACGCATCACTCGTAATCTATGAGGCAGTTGCCGCAGCCGCCTTTTTGCTCTCGACCGCTTCAGCATTCGGAGCTGCCGCCAACGACTTGAGCAGTTCGGGATCGTTCATGATCCGCGTGATCAGTTCTTCCGCCCCAGTCTTGCCGTCCATATAGGTCAGCAGGTTCGAGAGCTGGGTACGAGCTTTTAAGAGTGCAGCTAGTGGAGCAATCTTTTCGGCGATGCGGTCGGGAGAGAAATCGTCGATGCTCTCGAACGTAACATCTACGTTTAGATTCCCTTCGCCTGTTAGCTTATTCGCCGTTGTGAAGGCCACGCGAGGTTTCATCGATTTGAGTCGCGCGTCGAAGTTGTCGACATCGATCTCTAGAAACTCGCGATCCGCCACCGATTCGAGCGGCTCAGCAGGTTTGCCCGAAAGATCACTGGTGACCCCCATCACAAAGGGCAATTGCACTTTCTTTTCGGCACCGTAGACTTCCACGTCATATTCAATTTGAACGCGGGGAGCTCGATTGCGGGCAATGAACTTTTGGCTGCTTTCACTCATGGTTGGTAGTGGCCTTATGCTATGGATTGATTGGTTGATTGGTTGGTTGGTTGGGTAATTGTGAGCGGGTTGGCTCTTAGTCTTCTTGCCGGCTGGCTCCCACCGATTGCATGGCTTGCAGCAATCCGTCGGGTGCTAATTCGCGAAGAATATCGACAAAGCTCATTGGGATAAGCCGCTTGGCCCGTTGCAGTAACAACGGAACTGGACTGGCCGGCTCGTGCGTCTCAAAGTAGACGCACAAGCTATCTAAAACGGTCATCGCCTCCGCACGCGTGCCGATGACTAGTTTCTTCGGTGGTCCGCCTGCAGAGGAGATCGTCGCACGACTCTCAGCGCCGAGACTGGTTGCAATCGGCACCTCTTCAGAGGGCGTGTCCCCGTGCTGCCGCGTTTCAACCTCAGTCTGTGTTGGTGTTGATTCAGTAACTCGACTGCGTGCCCCCCCTGAACGCGCGACATGAGCATTCTCTACAGCGCTAAGGCAATCGCGCAAGGCGCTCAGCAGCGGCGATGCTTCCCACTGTCCAGCACCGATTTGTTCGTCCAAAAAAGCTCGCAACTGCTCGACGCAGTTAATGCACTGTTGAATCGTTGTGCCGGTCCGCTGTAATTCTTCCAGTGGTTCGGAGAGAAAGATGGCCTGAATCTCTTCACGCGTTAAGCAACTGGCTCGTTCCTCCGGCGTGGAGACTGCTTGTTTTAAGTCGGTTAGCGTGACTTGTCCTAGCGCGTCGCAACTAGCTAAGGTGAGGCGATTTAGCCCGTCCAGTAAGTACTCTCCACGACAGAGTCGATTCAGTGCACCGAGGCGTTCCACCGGATCATTGTCATCAAGGGGATCAATCTGAGGGTAGAGTTCGGACCAGAAATTCGTGGTCCACCCCAAGATGACTTGCAAGCCATCCGCCAGTCCGGAAAAGCCCTGCAAGCGGCAGAGGCTTTCGGTCAGGTACACCGCCGCTCTCAGGTCGCGTGATTCAATGCTCAATTCCAAGGCCAAAGCATGCAGCTTTCGCCAATCGGGCTTCTGAGCCGCAATCAGCGTTTGTCCGTACTCTTGCTCGGGTGTCCCTTCAGCCATGTGTGTCATGGTCAAATGGCGACTGTCATATTCTAAATTCTGCCCCACGTTGCCGTCGGACGCGCAAGGAAGCAACAGTGTTTGCAGGGGTATTCGATCCATGAACGCTCGGTCGCAGAGTTGGTAGCAGAACGTGGCAATTTATTTTTGAGGCGCTTCCGTGCTAACTCACTCTTTCGGCATTTGCTAGCAATGGCTCTAGGTGTACTCAGCACGGAGCGGTTATTCCGATTAGGTCGGAATTGACGGCCAATTTCGTGAGAACTTTTGATTCAAGATGCGGAATTTGCGCTAGATTTGCGGTCGCAACTGAGAGGCGATGGCGCGCAAGTTCGGCAAGATCGCACGACCTTGCAGCTAGGATCCTGTAAAAATCCCATTGCTAGGATCTTTGGCAAGATTCACTAAGCATCGATCGGAAAATAAGTGTCCGATCTTAAACGTAGCTGCTGTCGCCAGACGGCAGGGAGTCGACGTTCTGGCGAACGTAGCTACGACAGTTATTTCCCGAACGATGCTAAGGGAGAAACTGATCGCTCGAATATAACTTTAGCTGGCCCAGCGGGCTTTGAGCTGACTGGCTTTGAGTTGAGCCCAAGCTTCGGCTTGGTGAGCTTTTTGGCGCACGCTGTTTTTGAATTTCCTGGCTTTGAACCGCCCCCAAGCCTCGAAACTCATGCATTCATCACCACGAAGTTTGATGCCATTTTTGATCAAGACATATTTAGACAAGTCAATGATCCGCGCGGCATCGCACAGCACAGCCTTCATTTCTCCCGACTCGCGCAAGTATTCAGTATCCTCCTGGAAAGTAGGAGAATCATAGGGGCAGATATGGAGTGAAAACGTGGCCAAGGACGCGCTTAGTACATAGTAGGCGCCTACCAGCGGAGACTTGGAAAAGATTTCGAGTCCGATGGTCTCTGAATTCTGCAGATACTCCTCCAACGCGCGGGCTTGTTTGTACTGTTCAGCTAGATCAGCAATCAGAGTCATTAGCTCGGCGAGTGATTTCGCGGCCCCGGCAATAGTTGCGATTGGTTGGCTCACGGGCACAAGGAGGCTTAGCAGTTGCATTCCAGCAGTTCCTGCCTCCATGGCAGCCACCTTTGACTGTTCGTGAATATAGCGATCCTGCCAGCTCTTGATCACACTCAGCGCCGCGCGGGCGTCTGCGACAGGCAGCGCCTCTGCGACGCGCATCAGTTTTAGGCGATTTTGTTTAGTGTTGTACACATCATACGATGTACAGAGGGCAGACACCGTAGTTGCCACTATTCCCGCCACGGGGATGAGCTTACAAAACTCGTGGATCTTAGTCGACAGACTCGGCACAAGTTTCGCTAGTTCGCTTGCCAACGCCGGATCTTTGGCCGCCACATTTCCGCTCGAATCCCCAACCATTAATTCGATCAGCTTCTTACTAGCGGTATCAAGGTTCCGGATTTCGTTCACTGCGATTATGGCGGTGCTAAACTGCGAAGCCGTCTGTATGGAGTTGCTTAAATCGGCCCCTCGGCGTTGAACCTTTGCTCCTCGAAAAATTTGTGCAGCTTGTTCCTCCAGCAATCTATCCAGATAGGATTTCGCTTCCCGATTTTCAGCGTCGCGGACCGGGTCGCCATACTTCCTCTGGTAAGCCCGCAATTCCTCATAGACTTGAGACGCAGCGAGTTCCTTGTTGCGTCTGCTGTCACGCCAATTGTTTTCACTTTTCACCCAAGCTTGGAATGCATTGCGTACGTTCAGGTACGCTTCCTTCGCCATCGCTGCCTGGATTTCGTCCGTCCGATTAATGGAAAAGCCTCGATTAAAGCGCAGCTCCATGTCCTCGTCGATAAATGCCATGTCGAGGCTGATCTGTTCGGCGCGGAGGATCGCGGTGTCGAGTTTTCTTAGCTCTGCACTTCGTACACCGATGGTCAGGTGCGTGCGTTGCATCCACTCGCCATGTGAAATGAACAGGTTCTCGAGCTGGGGAATGACATCGAAGCCGTCCTCACGGGCGTCGTCAAACGAGGCAGCTTCCGCAAACGAGGCGGAGTAGTCCCCCTGGGCTACGATATCGAAGTCAGCATCGCCTGCGTCTAAAGCGGCCGACTCGTTGCCGTTCGATGATGTTCCGGTTGAATTACGTGGCATGGCTGTGGCTGACTCTTTTGACTAGTTTCGCTAAATCTTTACGGACCGTCGATGTCAGGAGTCGGTTGGCGGGTGTGAGTAGAGTGAACCACGCGTCAAGTAGTTTTTCCCGTCAATCACGAAAAGCGTGTTGGTTCACGCCAGGGTTCGGGCGTTTACGGTGAGCCTCTGACAGGTACGACACAGGAGGATGCAGGCAAAAGAAGTTGCCTTATCCATGCTTGATCGGCAAATCATCGCGAAAACGTTAGAGTGAGCATCATTTAGTCCTGACCAACCGCCACCGCCACACGACCACACCGGGCAATCATCATCCGACAAAAAGATGTGCGGCAAAAAGATGGGAAACAGTTCAAGTATGCCGATCCGCCTCGTGAGCGGCTTGCCAAACAGGTCAATTCAACTGGCGAGCTTCACTGCCGACGGTTCTTGCAGGTGCTTGGTTTGCCCTGTTCGCGGAGCCGTCCAGCAACTTGCCAGCCACCCAATCGACATCCGACAATCACCACCAGAGGTAGCCGTTTCAACGTTGTGAAATGAGGCATAGTTGTCGGTGCGAATGCGACAGCGAAATGGCTATAATTAGCGGTTTAATTCAGTACCTAGCCTACCGCAATCGCATATGTTACCCAACAGCCTCGACTCTTCCGTTCCTCGGCCACAGCGCAGTGTGATTAACTCTGCCGCCTATCACAACGGAGTGCGCGTGGCGGACGTACCGCTTGCGGATTTGGCAGACGCTTGGAAACACTCGGATCGTTTTTTATGGGTGGGACTCTATGAACCGAGTGAACAGATTCTTTCCCACATTCAACAAGCATTCGGCCTTCACGACTTGGCGATCGAAGATGCCCATAAGGCTCACCAGCGTCCGAAGTTGGATGTCTACGACGACTCGATGTTTGTTGTTATTCGCACTGCGCGACTATCCGATGGCGGGGAACAGCGAATCGAGTTTGGTGAAACTCATATCTTTCTTGGTCCGCGGTACCTAATTTCCATCCGACATGGTTCACTGCAATCCCACGTTGGCGTGCGGGCACGCTGTGAATCGACGCCGAATCTCTTGGCCAAAGGGGAAGGTTTTGTATTGCACGCTCTGATGGACTTCATCGTCGATCAGTATTTCCCAGTGATCGACGCCATGGAAGCCGAACTCGATGAGCTGGAAGACCAAATCTTCAGCGGAAAGTTTGTGCGGAGCGTAACCGCCAGGATTTATCATTTGCGGCGCGACTTGCTGGCCATCAAGCAGGCCGTGGCTCCTTTGATCGACGTTTCGTCGCATCTTTCCAGAACCAACTCCGACTTCATTTCCGCCGATGCGCGTCCGTATTTCCAAGACGTGCACGATCATGTCATTCGCATCGCCGAGTTGATTGACAATCTTCAGCAACTCTCACACACAGCCCTGGAAAGCAACTTGGCGTTGATCTCGGTTTCTCAAAACGATGACACCAAACGGCTGGCGGCCTGGGCCGCCATCTTGGCGGTCCCCACGATGATCGCCGGTTTGTACGGCATGAATTTCAAGTACATGCCCGAAACCCAATGGCAGTGGGGATATCCCGTTTCGCTGGCCACCATGCTCGTCGCCTGTGTTGCACTCTACCGCTGGTTCCGCAAAGTCGGCTGGCTATAGTCCCGCTGCCTAACTCGACCCCTAGTTGCACTTTGCCGAACTATTGATTTGTCAATCGCTTCAGCGTTAACTGCCATTCGTGCGAATTACCCAGACGTTCAGCCCAGCGAGCGATGTAGTCTCGATCAAGTTTTTCGTCCAGTAATTTGATCATACCGCCAATATCTCGCAGATGTTTTCACTTCCATCACAACGCGATTCATGCTGCCGCTTAAGTCACTCGTCGCCTAAAAACTACCAATATTCTACGTCGGGCGAAATAGTCCAGCAGGCAGACAGCACTTGACGCGACGACACTGCGATTGCCGGTTTGGTGGGCCAGGAGTAGCACCGATGCGAGTTTCTAGGTTGAGGCAATACGCTGAGTATTCTTAACTATTTCTTAGAATTAACGCTCTACTGGTTGTGTTTGCACTTTCCGTTCTCGATAATCAAAGGCCCTCTTGAGTTATTGCTGATCAGTTAATGCTGATCGAGAAAGATAGAGTTCCATGAGCAGCAGCAAGCGCCTTACGACTTCTTGGCGGGAACGTCTATCGCGGGTATTACGCGCCTGCCAAACGCGTGAAAATTGTGATGAATCGCACTCCCGGGATTCTCGGCGGCGACGTTTACTGCGGTTCGAAGTCTGCGAACCGCGTTGTCTGTTAGCGGCCGACCTGGGGCAGTTTGAACTGTATCCGCCGGTTGCCCAGGACGTCGCCGCAGAGACACTTTACGGTTATGTCCCACCTGGAAAACAATTGCTCAATTATGGTGGCTACTTGACGGAGCCAACAGCGGATCGGCCACTGGATGTGGCGCTACAGTTTCTCACTGGCCATACCGCCTCGTTGGGCTTAACCGCCGCCGACTTGAGCGATATGGTAATCAGTGACTTGGTGCATAGTGCTTCCAGCGATACTACCCATATCTATTTGCGCCAGCGGCACAACGGTTTGCCGATCGTAAACGCGGACATCAACATCAACGTTGCCGCCGATGGTCGCATTGTCACTGTCGGTAGCTCGTTCCTGCCCGATTTGAACACGGCGTTGGCAAACAATTACGCCGATGATTTGACAGACAGTAGCGCAGCTTTTCTTTCTCCGGCCGCGCTCCCGCGCTTGAGCGCGACAGAAGCATTGCTTTCACTGTCCAGTGCATTCGGATGGAGCACTATCTCCGATTTCGAAGTCTTGATGCAAGACTTGGGTCCCGCCAATCGCGGCCAACGCACATTGGTTTCAGCCAGTGGCATCTCGCTGGCAGATGTCCCAGCGGAACTGCAATATGTTCCGCAAGCTAGTGGAGGGGTCGAATTGGCTTGGCGACTTAATGTGCAGACCAGCGATGGCGCGCATTGGTATGATGCGAGCGTCAGTGCGCTGGACGGTCAAGTCTTGCAAGTCTCCGATTGGGTCAGCCATGCGAGCTATAACGTTTTTGCCTCGCCCAAAGAGAGTCCCTCTGATGGACCACGCACGCTCGAGGTCGATCCGCAGTCTATCGTCGCTTCGCCCTTTGGCTGGCATGATACCAATGCAGCAGCCGGAGCTGAATTTACGACAACCCGCGGCAACAATGTGTGGGCGTATGCAGATCGCAATGGCGATAATTTACCAGATAGCAGCTCTAGTCCCGACGGATTGGTGGCGCTCAATTTTGATTCGCCTCTAGACCTGACTCAGGCTCCGCTGAGTTATCAGCCTGCGGCAGTTACGAATCTGTTTTACCAGACCAACCAACTGCATGATGTTTTGTATCGCTACGGCTTTGACGAGGTGGCAGGCAATTTTCAAGTGAACAATTATGGCCATGGAGGCTTGGGCAATGATGCCCTATTCGCCGAGGCGCAAGATCAAGCCGATGGAGGGCCGCAGGGACCGCAGCGCGGCAATGCCAATTTTGCGACCCCGCCCGACGGCCAGAACCCACGCATGCAGATGTTTTTGTTCAACGATACCTCCCCTGATCGCGACTCGTCATTCGACAATGGGGTCATCATTCACGAATACGGACATGGGCTGTCGAATCGACTGACCAGTGGCCCAAGCAATGCTGGGGCGCTCGATACGCTGCAGAGCGCTGGTTTGGGAGAAGGCTGGAGCGATTGGTTAGCATTGATGTTCACTCAGGTCCCCACCGACACAGCCGCTGCTCCCCGTGGTGTTGGGACCTATGTGCTGGGCCAACCGGCGACGGGACTGGGCATCCGGACTCTTCCCTATTCGTACAGCATGACGGTCAACAACCATACGTTTGGCAAGATTCTGAACCAGATTGAGGAGCACTTCATTGGAGAGGTTTGGGCGTCGGTCTTATGGGATCTTAATTGGGCCTTGATCGGAGGGAATACTCTCGATCCGAAACTCCCCAATCCTGGATTGGGTTATAGTCCAGATCTACTTAATGGTTCGGCTGGTAATAATCTCACTCTGCAATTGGTAATCGATGCCATGAAGCTGCAGCGCACCACACCCACGTTCTTGGAAGCCCGCGACGCGATTCTTGCCGCGGATACTGTGTTGACTGGTGGTGCCAATCAATTGACGATTTGGACGGTTTTCGCCAGGCGTGGGATGGGTTACAGCGCTGACGACGGTGGTTCGTCCAATTTCACGTTCGTCACGGAAGCTTTCGATTTGCCTGCCACTTCGAATGGAGCGATTGACATCGACCAGCCCACGGCGGTGGAGGGAAGTCTGCTTGCATTCACACTTAGAGATACTGATTTGACGAACAATCAGACATTGCAAGTTACCTCAAGTAGTGGTGACACAGAGACAGTAACTCTAGTCGCACAGTCGGTCACGGGTGTGTTCAAGGGGAGTTTGGATACAGGAGCTGGACTGGTTGCGGCGAACAACGGCGTGCTTCAAGTCATGGCTGGCGATACTGTGACCATTACTTACCTTGACGCCAGTGATGGAGAGGGAGGTACCAATCTGACCAAGACCGATGTGGTGAACATTACGACCCGCCAGGCCAAGGGCTTGTTCGATCAAACGCCACTCGGTGCGCAGTTGTCGACTTCCAACAATCTGGCCGTGCTTAGTGCCTCAGTCGACGTGGAGCCGTTTACCTTCTTTGCCGAGGCGGGCGAAAAGATTGGCGTTTCGGCGCGCCCGTTTGGAACGGCACTACTCAATCTGCAATTCGTCGGCTTGACCTCCACGATTTATTCCTCTTCAGCCGGAGGTGTCGTGAGCGTCCCGCTAACAACAATTCCCAAAACGGGCGAATATCGCGTGCTGTTGGGAAGTAACGTAGCGGTGTCTGCCGAGCTCAATCTGCAACGCAACTTGGTTTCCGAAGTTGCCAGCGGAGATTCCTCCGCGGCCAATCCGCTGGCGCTTGGAGCGTCCCTAGTTTCGTTTGGCAATGGACAACGCTATGCGGCGGCCGCCACGAGCACGCCGGTTGGGCCTGGAATTGTCAATGGTGGTTTTGAAACGGGTGATTTTACTGGGTGGGACATATTGGCTAGAGGCAATCCGCTGGTTCCATGGACCGTATCGGGTTCCGGAGCCGGTTCCGGCTATGGCTTAATCCCGACGCAACCGCAGCAAGGTAGCTTTGCCGCTTGGAATGGGTTCGATGGCGCTGGCCCGATTGAATTCTCGTTATCGCAGAACGTTCTCCTCCCCGCCACGCCCGTGACATTGACATGGAAGGATCGCATTCAATGGAACTTCGGTTTTGTGGGGGGGATTGCCACTGAGGGGCGGACATTCCAAGTACAAGTGCGTCAGCCTAACGACGACGGACTATTGGCCACGCTGTATTCGTTTGACACACAGCCCGAGTATATCACTGTCTCGGGGGACACCGGCTGGCAGTCGCATTCGATCAATTTGGCTGATTTCGCTGGGCAGTACGTACAACTGGTCTTCATGCAGCGTGCTCCGCAGATTTTTACTGGTCCCGGACAATTTGAAATCGACGATATCGCATTGCTCAACATGCCCGCGGCCGCCCCCGATATCGACGAATTTCAAATTGATTTGACAGGCAAAAGCGGAAAACAGATCGATATCGTCTTGGCCAGTGACCGAGGCGCGTTCTCCACGGCAACGCTCGAACTGCTTGGTCCAAGCGGTCCAGCCGTGTTGGCTAGCGGCACGACAAACCCACTTGCTGGATCAGGTACGGTGCACAACTTTACCCTGGGCATCCTCGACTTTGTCGTCCCGTCCGATGGAGTCTATCGCGTACGAGTAACAGCGGATGTGATCGGCGAGTACCGTGTGGTGGTTGGCGAGTCGCTGGTGTTTGAGACTGAGCCCAACGACCTATTGCCACCGGCGGGGGTGCTCCGCAGTCTTAACAACGCAGGGGCGGCGATCGGTCATGTCGATGCTGTCAATCAGTACAGTGTGGTCGAAACGCAGTTCGCACTGGAAGATATGTCGGTTGGCGTTATCCCACTTTTTCTGGCAGACGACCAAGTCAGCACCGCGCGCGCGATAGGTTTTAATTTCAACTTCTTTGGGCAGGACTACAGTAATTTCTATGTCAGCTCCAATGGTTTTATAACCTTTTTGGCAAATCAATACCATGGTTGTTGTATCGGACGCCCCATTCCCAATCCGGACGACCCAAATGCGATTATCGCCGGGTGGTGGCGTGATTTAGAAGCGGCCAACGCGAGTATAGGGCAATACATCCGCTATAAAACCATTGGCACCCCAGGCAATCGGACGTTGGTGGTCGGGTTCAACGACGTGCCGCATTTCAGCGATCCGTCGTTAAAAGTCACCATGCAGTTCAAATTGTTTGAAGCCAATGGTGATATCGAGGTTCACTATCTGAAGGCACCTGGTGACGAGCTCAATCATTCGGCGGGTATCGAGAATGCCACCGGTACTTTGGGAGTGCAGTACTATTTGGGACGCAAGAGCCTGCCGCAGAACCTCGCCATTCGCTATTCGCGCGCCAGTGCCATCGATCGCTACTCATTAACCCTGGCGGCGGGCCAAGAAGTTACGCTGCTAACCCGCATGCCTTTTAGCGCGGTAGGACACGCGACCGTGTCGAGCCTCGATCCCGAACTACGTGTCATTCATCCAGATGGCGTCACGGTCGTGGCCACCGATCTGAATTCGCTCGATGGCAAGAACGCGAAGCTCACTTTGGTCGCCCCTGTATCTGGTGTTTACACAGTCGAGCTCAAGGCCACCACCGGCATTGGATCCTACTTGATTGAAAAGTTCGAACCCGCACATGTGACTGCCGTGCAGTTTGGAGATGGAACGGACCAGCGCTCGCGAGTCAATCAAATTAAGGTGACATTCGATCAGGTGGTTGACATACAGCCGGGTGCCTTCGAACTCAATTCGCGCCAAACTGGTGGAGCAGTTGGAGCGGCCATCGAATTGGCCACACCTCAAATCGATAACTCATCGGGACGGACCATCGTGAGCTTGACCTTTACTGGGTCGAACATCATTGGTGGTTCACTACCCGACGGAAACTATTTTTTGAAGATTGTTGCCGAGCGAGTCTTGGTCGCGGGCCGAGCGTTGGATGGTGATGGCGATGGCGCAGCTGGCGGAGCATATGTCCGCGGTACGCTAGCCAGCGATAATTTCTTCAGGCTGTTTGGAGATACCGATGGCAATCGAGGGGTAGGACTGCTCGAATTCAGCTATGGTCGTTTGGCTTTTGGCACGGTGCCAGGCGTCACTGGCTTTGACGAACGATTCGACTATGATGGCGTCGTTGGTGTCGGATTGCTTGACTTCTCGTATTTGCGGCTGCACTTTGGCACCACGTTAGGCTTCGATTGATGTTTGTATACTTGAGGTAACCACCATGAGAATGTTATGTGTGTTGAGTTTATTTGTTGGCGGTCTATTCTGCGCCACGACCGCCTGGGGGGGAATCGTACTATCGGTCGATTTGGATCCAATTGCGCCTGGAATCCAATCGAGTAGGTCGTATGACGTAGGTGCCTCGGTGCAAGCCAGTTTGGTGCTCGAAGTGACTGCCCCCACGCGGCTTGCACAGTTCAGTTATTCAGTCCGCTACGATCCATCTGCGCTGACGTTTGTGTCGCGCGCGGAAACACCTTCAGTAATTCCTGGTTGGGCGGAGATCAACGCTCTGGACGGCTCGGCAAATGGGTTACTATTCAACTTTGATGGCTTGGGTCCAACTTTGATTGGACCACAGGGACCGTTTGTGGTCGCCTCGATTATGTTTACGGCAGCGGCACCCACGGTTGGACCGGGAGCGGGCCTAATCGAAGTGGGTTTGTTCAATCCGAACGCCGGTGTCGACGGCTTCGCTGGCGATGCGCCACCATTTATCGTTCCCAGTTCTGAACTGTCGTTTCGCTCGGCCAGCGTGACAGTACCTGAACCGACGACAGCCTGCTTCAGTCTGTTCGCGCTGACTTTCTGCCTGCGGCTTCGCGGGAGGCGCACAAAGTGACTCGACGCTTCGCGTCGTTAGCAATCTGTCTCACTCACGACCAATCACTTTCAATACACTTCAGGAAGCCACACCATGAAAGCCTATTTGTTATCACTGTCGATGCTGTTTACTTTTACCTCACAATTGCCTGCGGCGATCCTTATTGATTCTGGTGGCTTCGAAGGTTTCAACACGGGGCAATTGGTTGGACAATCCGGCGGTGGCGCGCTTGCCTGGAGCGACTTGTTGCCACCCGAGGGAAGCAAGTATATAGTGCAAAGTGCCATGACCAATGGCGGAACCCGCGCCGTTTCAGTTACATCGACTAGTCAGATCCCCTCCTATGTGGCCCCGCTTATAAATTACACTCCAGCGGCCAATGAACTGGTGGTCATTGAAGTGGATATCGCAAGGACCACCTCCTCCCGACCCCTGCTCGATCCAAGCAGTTATAGCTATGCGATTGAGGTTTATGATCAATCTGTCCCTGATCCAACTGCTGCTGTTCGCTTCGGGCTCCGCGCCAATTTGGCGAATGATGGGATCGAAGCCTTTGTGGCTCGGCAGGGGGCCGCGTTCGTAGGGACGGAGGATCTAATTCCAAATGTAACCGTGGGTCAGAATCAGTGGGTGAGTTTTCGCGCCGAGTTGAACTATGCCACCGATCGTTTTAGCTTGTTCGTGAATGGCAACGAAGTCGCTTCAAACTTAGGCTTCATAACACCCACGAACACTCTCAGCGACGTGGACTTGAATCACAATACGACCGTCGGTTCGACAGACATCGGATACTTTGACAATTACCGCGTATCCACTATTACAGTTCCCGAGCCAGGATCTTGGGGCGTGGGCTTAGTGACCCTCGTCGGTCTTATCAATCGCAGAAAACGCCATCTGAAATAAACTGGTCCCCGGTACTGCACGGCGCCGTCGAGTTTGTTATCGGGAACACGTGAGCCAAGTGTATTGACGATAAGATACATGCCATTGATTCCGCGTAGGGCTGGTTCCAGGCCGAACGTGGCATGCGGAAAAAATTATATCTACACCACTAAAGACGATGTTGAATCGAAAACTGTCGCCAATTCGACTGGATCAGGAGGTTTTATGAAAAGGCGATGAGAAAACTAACCCGCGCACTTAATCATCGACCAGTCCACGAGCTTCATTGCGCAGGCGACGCAGAATACGCGACTTGGCGAGTAGCACTGAATTCAACGACATTTCCAATTCCGCCGCCACTTGTGCCGGTCCCTCATCCGCCAACGCATACCGCTCAAAGGCCTGCCAGGTTTTCTGATTGACGGTTGGCCGAACGACGTCAATGACTCGTTGCAATACAGCCCGATCGTGTTCTTCGTCCCACTGTTTCGCAGCTGCGCTGCACGGATCCGCCAAGGCTTCAATCTGTTGCTCAAGTTCCAATCCCCCCACAGTCCGTTCGCGACGATGCTTGCGCAGGACGATGCGCATTTGATTGACCGTCACGTTGCGCAACCATGAACGAAACGAGCCCGTCCTTTGCCGTTGGAAGACCGGCAGCTCGCGCATCAGCACCAACATTACCTCTTGCGCCACATCGTCGGCATGGGAAGCTAGTGACGGATAGCCCAGTACCACCTTCTCAATGAATGGGCGATAGATAATGATCAACTTCTGCCAATCGGCTTCGTCTCCCGCTTGCGCCAGGCGTTCCAGTAAACTCACGGAGGTAGTGTGCATTGTCGTTCCCAGGGTGCGATCGTCAATTCTTGCAAGGATAGGGTCCTGTGAGCGGAGTGGGCGCTTGCCTGGACTGCTAAAACTTTGATGCTGACATATCATTTTTGCGGATATGAAGCATGTCAAATTTATTCTCCGCCTCCGTTGGTTTCGCTTCCGCCCGGCTTGCCCGGGCGGGGCGTGCAACTGGCAGCTACCTCAGTCTTGATCTCCGTTTCGGCCTGGACCGGCTTCCGCCGGGCCAGGCCCGAAACGGAACGCCCCGTCCGCCGGCATTTTTTTGTAGCTGCCAGTTGTTTCCTCCGCCGAGACAAGTTGGCTATAGTCAGAGAAATAGGGGTCGTAAAAATAGGGGATGCCTTGAAACTGGTGTTTTTCCCGAAGGCACCAGTAAGTGGAAGGTCATCCCCATGGTAAATAAGAGAGCATATAAGCGAGT
>JBGSJT010000746.1:0-3343 GCA_041741715.1 Pirellulaceae bacterium
ATGCCGGTATCGCCGCCGCATTTCTTCCGTGGTGTGGCCAACGAATTCATCGATTAATCTTTGATCAACACCCTCACAAGCTAAATTGCTGATGAAGCTGTGACGTAGAGTATGCCAACCCTTTAAGTTTGCCCATTCCGTACCAGTAAGCAGTTGGACGGGAAAACTCGGCTTCATGAGACGCAAAAAATGCCGTTCGTGTAATCGCATCGTGCTCTGAGTATTGGATTCGAGGTTACCATCAGGGATCGATTCAAAGAATTCAGCGAAGAGGTTTTTGAGCGTGATTGCCGGCGGTGCTGAGGTATTCGTGGAGAAGTCCTGGGCGGGAACGATTCGATCGACTCGGCCACCGGCCATGATAAAGTCGTCACTTGCGATCCCGATGGGAACTGTAAGACGTTTTTGCTGGAGCAGCCGGAGCGTCTCCTCGATCTCGAGTTGCCTTTGCAGGGCAACATCATGCACCTTGGTATACAGTGAGCGTTTGAAACGCTGGCCCTGGAAACGGAAAGCGATGTGGTAGGTGCCCGTAGGCTCCTGTTGCAAAGCGGCCATGAATTGGATCTCGGCGGGCTAGAAAGTGACAGTTTGATGATGGACCAGCAGCCCATCGGAAACCAGCGACGCAAGACCAACGCAAAGGCCCAAATGTCACTTGTTTGTCACTTGTTGAATGCCGAAAACCCAGAGGTGGGGAAGTTTCGAACCTGCGTTAACCCCGTTTGACCCTTGAAAAACCATAGTGCGGATAAGAGGACTTGAACCTCCACGATCTTGCGATCACTAGGACCTGAAGCTACGAATTCCGCTTTTGGTTTGCGTTGAACTTTGACTGATTTTGCGTTGCAAGTTCTTCCTAGAATGAAACTTACGACTCAAGAACAGTGCGGTCGCATTGTACCGACATTGCCTTTGAATTGCCAATTGTGTTCCCAGTTTGTTCCCACCTGGGCACAGAGGATTTTACACCGGTCAGAAACCAAATGACTTCCGGTGTATCGTGTGAACTGGATCGGATGCTTGTGGCAGATCAAACCCTACGGCATCTGTCGATGGCGAGATCCTAACGGTTGGTATCGAAGTCCACAGTTGCCATCAATGCTTCCGTTACAACAGGTCAACAATTTGAGCTGATTGTCCACTTCAAGGATGCCCAATAAATGGCCGCTCACGCAGGTAGTCGTTGGAATCGAACTGGTCCACCACAAATGCCGCCACTTCGTCTCGCGTCACATGCCTAAGCACCGTACCGGGCAGCACAGTCTTATGAATTTCCAGCACGCCGGGCACGCGACGCTCGCTGAATGGAGCTGGTCGGACGATTGTCCAGTCGAGTTCTGAGAAAGAAATCAACGTTTCCTGTCGATCTTTGTCTGCATATCGTTTCCGAGTGAATAGCGGAAAGACAAGCCAGTCGTATATGAAGCCGCCGTGACCACGCGTTTCTCCTGCGCCAACACCAGTGATGGCTATGAGGCGTTTGACACCCTCTTTCACCATCGCGTGGAGCAGTTTTCCCGTCACGTCCGAGAAGAGTGTGGTGGGGCCAAGGGAATCAACTCCCAACGCAAATACCACCACGTCACTGTTCTTGATGAACTTTCCCAATGCGGATTCGTCCCTAGGATCAAACGCCGATACTTCGACGCGGGATGAGATATTGGCGAGCTTGGCTGCGTCCCGAGTCTGACACGCCACGATAAAATCACGCTCAAGTGCACGGGCGACAATCAACCGCCCGACGCCGCCACTCGCTCCAAGCACCGCAACTCGCGTTTTCTTTGGTCCGTCCAACGTTTAGCGTTCCTTTCCAATCGTTAAATGCGTGCATACTTTGTCCTTCGCCTAGAGTTTTCAATCCGACAAACTATTGGCGTCAATCGGATTGAGAGTCAATCGATGAACCGTCTCTCCAGGAAGCAGCGGCGATGCTTTGCCACTGGTCCAATCTTCAAAACCAGCTCGATAAAAGGGCGAATAAGGATTCCCCGAAGGACCGCCCGGCTGATGGTAAATTCCCTGATCTTCGTATCCGGGAGTAACCACCATCCGCTGCGACGATCCGAAGTTGGGCGATTGAACTCGCGGCATGAAGTCATCCCCCGGCAGCGGCGCCTTCGGCATGTTCAAGAAGCGGGAGAGAAATGGCAAGTTGGCACTCATCGGATGATCAATAGCCGAGGTGTTGAGCGAGCCCCAAGTAGCGTTGCTCAGCGATTTCGCATTCGTGGGTGCTTCACTGCTCAGGTATTTTTCAGTTGAAATTACCATGGCACCTAGAAAATCATCCCAGGTCTGAAATGCTGGCGGTAGAAAATTCTCAGGCTTGGCTTCCAACAGTTCCCAAGTGACATCCTCGAACGCCAGCGGCATTCCGCCAGTCACACCTGTCTTGGCTTGAAACGCTCCCTGCTCGACTCGCGATTTGCTGCTCCCTAAGCCGACATGCGAAGCGGTTAATCCAAACAGACAGTCAATCACTTGGACTCGGAACTCGCGAACAATTCGATAGCCGACGGAGTCGACTGAAGCATGACCACCCCAGTTGTCAACGAATTCGCGCAGCTCTGAAGCGCCGGTGTCCGGCTTGGCATCGAGGACTCGGAGCAACAACTGCTGCCAACGTTTCAGGAATTTCGCTTCGTCATCGAGCTGAATCGCTAGCATGTCAGCCTCGGCGAAACGCTCTTTTTCGCTCAAGCGGTCTCGTATCTGAGTTGCTCTTGCGCCAGGCAAGTACCCACCATCGCCGAGCGTCGCAAGCATCTCGCCACCAACCACGCGACTGTTGGCGGTCCAGATCCGACCACTGCTCGGATTCAAGATGCGCGGATACTCCTCGGGGCGTAGGTAGCCGTCCCATGCAAGTTTCCCCTCTGACCAGTCCACAGGAATCTGAGAAGCTGGTGCTCCACGTCTGGGCAGACGACCGGCAAGCGTCCAACCGATGGAGCCTTGAGAGTCTGCCACCACGAAGTTGAGCGGCGGGACACCCATGCGATTAGCGACCAGCAAGGCTTCTTCGGCTGTATTCGCTGTCGCCAAGTCAAATGCATCGAAATTAACGGCCTCAGGATCATGGCCTACCCATCGGTGAACAAACCGACGTCCGTCGCGGTTCTCCACCACGGGACCCCAAATCGACCACTCGTAATCGATGCTTCGAGTTTTTGAGCCGCCAATCGAAACTTGTTCCGTGAAGCGTTCGAGTTGCCTGGGGCCTTCCGGCGTGAGATAACTGTCCGCTGAGCCATCGTCCATCTTGAGTTCAACGACATCACCAGAGTCGCATTGACTATTCGTCAATCCCCAAGCGATCGATCCGTTGGAACCTTCCACC
>JBGSJT010000747.1:0-11896 GCA_041741715.1 Pirellulaceae bacterium
ATCTGCGCCCCAAGTGTAAATGCCATGCCTGCGGATAATATAGGCGTGAACCAAGGGACGATCGCTACGCTGCATCGCCGCGCGCACCTGCTCGGCCAGCACCGGTATGTCTTGCGTATTGTCGAAGATCGGCAACCACTCCGCATGTTGGTGAGTTGCCACGCCACTGAGCCCCTTGAGCATCTCGTAGCCTTCCAGCAATATTCCACCTTGTGGTGCGAAGCGATCAGAAAGGACAGTTGACCAAACGCTATGCGTATGTAGCACTGCCCCCGCACCAGCTTGTGCGGCCACACAATGCAGCAGCGTTTCTGCCGACGACTTAGGTTGCTCGGCCACCGTCGGTTGTCCCCGAGCATCGACCAATACGAAATCAGAACGAGTCAAACGACCCTTGTGTTTACCACTGGCGGTTACCAACAACTGTAGTGGATCGCGACTGACCACTGAGCTGTAGTTGCTGCTTGTGCCGACACTCCAGCCGCGTTGCCAAAATATTTTCCCAACTTCGATCAGCGCATCGATCTGAGATGCATACGGTTGGAGCTGCTTGGGGAATGGTTCGGCTGGGTGATCGTCTGGGTGATCATCTGGCATGTGCTCGATCTCTGCGTCTGGATCGTTGTGACTGGTTGGTAATTGAGGGCTGCAAATTATCGCCCTTTGCGCAGAGTTTTGGCAAGGGTGGTACTCGCATGACAGCCACAGTGGGTGGCACTGGCATGGCCAGTGAAGATCGAAGGGTTTTATTCAGACGCAGCGCGCGATCATCCAGTGCTTCGAAGTAACCGCTGCCAGATGCTAAGTCTTGCGTTCCAACACCCTACGCACTTGCGTGATTGGCTACTTCATCTAATAAGGGGTGGCATTCGCGACAGAAGTGGGACTCTGCACATATGTGGAAGTGACGTTAAACCTTTGGCGATAGGTAGCTCATGGACGGCACTGCCGATGCGCAACTACGATCTATTTCTACATTAGGGAATAGTGGTGAGTCACATTCATTACTTCGAGCGCTCAATTGACGCGTCTTCGCTGCGAACTCACCTACTTCGAACCCACTGGCTAGACCAGTGCCACCCAGGGTGTTAGCCAGACTAGTGCCCACACGCTAAACTGTGCATGCGTGGCAATGGATTGCCACGATCGATAATGTGAGCCTCTTGTTGGGCCAGTTCCTTCAATCTCTCGCGAACAGTTTCGTCGCTCGCAAAATGTTTAGCGAGTCGGACGTAGGTGGTATGGTGGCGAGCTTCGGATTCAAAGAGTGAGCGATAGAAGTCTGCCAACTCGCAATCAGAGACATGCTCCGCCAGCAGACTAAACCGCTCGCAACTCCGCGCCTCAATCAACCCAGCGACTAACAGGCGATCGACGGCCCGATGCGGCTCGTGAGGACGGACCAGTAGTTTTAGCTCGCGACCATAGTGCCCCGCTTGTTGCCGCTCAAACGGAATGTTGCGACTCTCAAGCAGTTTGATGACCAAGTGAAAATGTTCGAGCTCCTCAGCCACGATCCGAGTCATCTCGCGACAGAGATCTTGATTGACAACGTACGACCCCATCAGACTCATCGCCGTGGCGGCTGCTTTGTATTCGCAATGCGCATGGTCAATTAGGATATCGTTCAGCGACGCGTCGACTTGTGCCAGCCAGCGATCAGAGGAGGTACTTTGTAGGTTGAGCATATAGGACATTCCAAGGGAGCGACTACTTTCGCACACGGTTCGTCTAAGCATCGGGCAGAAAATAACTGTCACGACTTTAAGTGTAGCTGCCGTCGCCAGACGGCAGTGAGTCGACGTTCTGGCGAACGTAGCTACGACAGTTATTCCCCGCTCGGTGCTCACCCACGAAACTTTGGCGCATGCCGGGCAAGCTGGCAAGGGGCCTTAGTAACTTGCCGACGCCCCCTCGAAGCACGGGCCACGAAGCGTAAACTGTAGGTTTTCAAAGAACTCGCGGATTAAGCTGATGGCATTCTGGAACAAGAAAAAAGACGAGAGCCGCGAGGCCGATAAAGTGGCGGTACCAAAGACAACGCCAAAGCCCGCGCCAGCGGGTATCTTCGGGAGCATCAAGTCGGCGTTGGCCAAGACCAGTCGCGCGCTCAACACCGATATCCGTGATTTGTGGAAGAGCCAAGGGGAATTGGTCGACGACGAATTCCTTAAGAAGCTGTATGCCGTGCTAGTCAAAAGCGACATGGGCGGCCAGATGGCGAGACAAATTCGCGATCGTATCGGCAAGGAATATCGCGCGCGGAAAGTCGAGTTTGAAGAAGTGCTGGCGATTATCTCGGAGGAGATTCGACAGACACTCGAGCAGGGTGGGACGGCGCTGAGGATCGCCGAAGCTGGCCCGACGGTCATCTTAGTTGTCGGTGTCAACGGTTCCGGTAAGACCACCTCAATTGCCAAACTGGCCTACAAATTCACTCAAGAAGGAAAGCGAGTACTGCTCGGTGCGGGAGATACCTTTCGCGCCGCCGCCGTGGAACAGTTGACGATTTGGTCTGAGCGGATCGGCTGCGACATCGTTACTGCCAAACAAGGTGCGGATCCTGGCACCGTCGCTTTTCAAGCCACCCAACGCGCACGCGATGAGAACTACGACGTGTGCATTCTTGATACCGCTGGGCGCTTGCAGACGCAAAGCAATTTGATGCAGGAGTTAGACAAAATCCGCCGTGTGATCGCCAAGCATATACCGGAGGCACCCCACGAAGTGCTATTGGTACTCGACGCTACCGCCGGACAGAACGCGATCAGCCAAGCGCGAGGCTTTTCCGATGCGGCGGGGTGCACCGGTATCGTGCTGGCCAAAATTGACGGCTCCGCCAAGGGGGGAGTAATCGTCCCCATTCGTCAACAATTTGATTTACCCGTCAAGCTAGTGGGACTCGGAGAACAATTGGGAGACATGGCCGAGTTCGATCCCGAGTCGTTTGCCAAGGGGTTGTTGGACGAGTGACGCGGAGCGGGGCGGGGCGGTGGAGTATTGGAGTGGTGGAGCGGTGGGTGGAGTGGGTGACACTGGTAGGGCCAGGGCTTGCCGAAGCACTTGGCTTGGAAGCGATGTGTGATTCGTTGAGCGCTCGGAGTAGCGCATTCTGACTTAAATTAACCCCGCTCCGATTGAATTCCGACGGTTCGATCCTCTAGCCTCTAGCCTCTAGCCTCGCCCCCCCTCTGGAAAAGGTTTGGGTGCAACCCATTCATTACTCCGAGCGCTTAACGTACTAGAGGTAAATCCCAACACCTCTTCTTCGGTCACACTGGCCTCAGCCAGTGCCACCCACTCCTCCACTCACCGCACCCCCCGGCACTATCTACCTAACCCGCAAACTCAGCTCAAACAACACTTCCTAGCCACCTGGGCCAAACAGACATCTTGAAAAGCCGTCAATCTTGGCACGTTCGGCCACCGATACAAAAGAGCGGAAACGCATACATGGATGGGGTCGTTTCACGGTGCTCAGGATTATCGAACAAGAGAATGATTCGGTGTGGCGGTCTTAGCTCCGAGTCCCATCTTCGACTCGACCGAGGTTCGGTTGAATCGGTTTAAGGATTCCGAAGTTTTTCAAGGAAGAAATGATGAAGATTACCAAGTGGGCACTTTCTGCGGCCATAGCCGCAGGTTGCCTCGGCGGGTCGGCGTTCGCACAAGCCCCGATTCAACGAGCGGCTAACGATTATGGATACTATGCTAAAAACCCAGCGCCGGTGATATCTGGGGCGGAAGCTCGCGCTCAATACGCGGCTGTCGTTCCTGCGGCATGCGCCTGCGGCGATACACCGGTTAGTAGCTGCGACACTAGCAGTGCGGCTGGTGGCTGCGACAGTGCATTGAGCTGCGATGACATGGGTGGGGGCTGCGATGGCGCTGGAGGAGCAGGGGATGAGCCTTGGAAGTTGTTCCAATGCCCAGTTCTCGGCTTCGACGTCGGCGGTTGGACGCAGTTGGGCTACCACAGCTACAACAACACTCTATTCAACAAACACGCGGACAACGTCAACCTGCATCAGGCTTGGCTGTACGCTGAGAAAGTTGCCGATGGCAGCTCTGGATTGGGGTTGGGTGGACGTATCGACTATCTGTATGGTGTTGACGCGCAAGATACCCAAGCTTTCGGTATTGCCAACAATCACTGGGACAATAGCTGGGATAATGGCATTTACGGCCACTCGATCCCACAATTGTACATGGAAGCCGCCTACGGCGACTTGTCGGTCAAAGTCGGTCACTTCTTTACGCTGATTGGTTATGAAGTGGTTGCCGCCACGGGTAACTTTTTCTACTCGCACAGCTACACGATGTATAACAGCGAGCCGTTTACGCATACGGGTGCCTTGGCGACTTATAGCGCCAACGACACCACCACGCTCTACGGCGGGTATGTAATGGGTTGGGATAGCGGCTTTGAAGACAACGGTGACGCCTTCCTAGGTGGGTATTCGATCGATTTGTCGGACGATGTGAACTACAACAACCAGTATGTCATCGGTCGGTTCGGCAAGGACGAAGTGGGCTTCATGACCAGTTCGATCCTAACCAGCTCGCTCAGCGATTCGTTAACGCACGTACTGTGGATCGACTATCTCGACACCGACGGAACCGGTCGCAGCACCGAACGTCAAACGTTCGACGTCAACAATTACTTGTTGATTGCCTTGAACGACAAAATGACCTGGGGACACCGGCTGGAATGGTACAACATCGACAAGGGGATCTATGGTGTTACCGATGGCCGCAGCGACGTGTATGCCTACACCACAGGCCTAAACGTAGGTGTGGGGACCAATTTGCTATTGCGACCAGAATTGCGTTGGGACTGGGATAAAGACGGCGTAGTCGGCAATGAGCTGGGAGCCAGCCAAACAACCTTCGGCACCGACATGATCCTCACGTTCTAAACATCGTGACTACCTAGTCAGAGCAATTTGAAGACTTATCAGCGACCGGTCGGGTTTTTCTCGGCTGGTCGCTTTTTTTTGGCGACTGCTAAAGTTCCTAGGAAAACTGGCAACAGGGCAACTTTTTGGGATAATACCTGTGCAAGAGAACTGCTGATTTACGCTGCTATTCTCAGCCCATTGCAACTGCGTATTAAGCAAGCACCCAAGCTTCTATTCTGGGCAGCGCTCGCCCAAGAACCGCATTCCAGCAAACTGTTTTGCGTTTCCAAATTTCGCGCAACCTTCTACCTAGCAATTACTTACGACGTTCTCTCATCGCCCCCGGCTGGATCTGGGTACTGTTTGGTACGCGACGTGCTAAGACCGAATGCCAACCAGATGGTCGCAGCTCTCAATCGATCGAGCTCAGCCCAGGCATGAGAAGCCTGCGGCCTCAGGTTGGCTTCGGCGTGTCACTGTGACGTGTCCGTGCGTATTTGAGGACCTACCGTTGTTGAAAGGCGGAAAGCGAAGATGAATTTGATATTTTGGCGCCCAAGGCGCTTGGCTCTGTTGACACTCGGCTTAGTTGGTTTTTTTTGGGCCTTTGATGCGCCTGCGATGATGGGCCAGGAAGTCGAGGTCGCGGACGTTGTAGCTGAGGTAGTTACTGACGCTGCAGCACCGGAGGAAGATGCGGCGGATCTTGGGGTTGGCTACGCGCTGGATAACTCGATGCTCTTTATCGCAGCCGTGTTGGTCTTCTTTATGCAAGCAGGCTTCGCGATGGTCGAAGCGGGCTTCAACGCGCAGAAAAACGCGGTCAACATCTTGTTCAAGAACTCGATGGACATTTGCGTTGGCGTGCTGCTGTTCTTCATCATCGGCTTCGGGCTGATGTACCCAGCGAGTTATACCGGGGCGACTCCGAGTCCCTATTTCGGTTTCGGTGGCTTCGGGCTAGACAACTATGCCCCAGCCGCTGATCGTACGTTCAGTCCCGAAGTGGATTGGCTTTTCCAAGCGGTCTTTGCGGCCACGGCGGCAACCATCGTCTCAGGAGCGGTCGCAGGACGCATGAAGGTCGTAGGCTACTTGATTTACAGCGCGGTACTGACCGCCTTCATCTACCCGATCAGCGGCTACTGGAAGTGGGGTGGCGGTTGGTTGACCCAATTCGGAACTGCCAATGAAGCGGGTGAGTTTCCGATGGCATTCCAAGATTTCGCTGGATCAGCTGTGGTGCATGGCGTAGGTGGTTTTGCGGCACTGGCTGGAGCGATCATCTTGGGCCCACGCATCGGTCGCTTTGTAAATGGTAAGAGTATTCCCATGCCTGGGCACAGCTTGCCCATCGCCGCCTTGGGAGTATTCATTCTGTGGTTCGGCTGGTATGGCTTCAACCCTGGCAGCCAATTGGCATTCCAGTCGACTGGCGATATCGATGCGGTAATGCACATTGCTGTTACGACTACTCTCGCTGCCGCTGCCGGTGGACTGATGGCGACCTTTGTGAGTTGGGGAGTATTTGGCAAGCCGGACTTGTCGATGGGTCTCAACGGCATCCTAGGCGGTCTAGTTGGCATCACCGCTGGTTGCGATTGCATGAGCCTGTGGATGGCGCTCGTGGTTGGCGCTGTGGCTGGTCTGCTGATTATTCTGGGTGTTTTGTTGTTAGACAAACTTCAGATCGACGACCCAGTGGGTGCCTTTCCGGTCCACGGAATGTGTGGAGTGTGGGGCTGCATGGCGATTGGCATCTTGCCCAACACGCACCTGGCCGGTGGCAGCACGTCGTTCATGGTCCAGTTGATCGGCACGGCCACCATTTGCGGTTGGTCGCTGGCGACGATGGCGACTCTGTTTGTTGTGTTGAAAGCGGTAGGGCTGCTGCGAGTCAGTGCTGAAGAGGAGCTGACTGGCCTGGACATCTCCGAGCACGGGATGCATGCCTACCCAGCGGAAGGCTTGGCCCGCGCGGTATAGTTGCAAGGTGTGGGATGAACTACCCAAGTGCCTGGGACGGTCGCGGCCTGTTCGCGGCAGTCCTAGGTAACTTTTGAATCTTCGATGACTGTAAATGTTGATCTTCGGCTCATGCCTGGGCCTGAAGGTGCCCCGACTGGCCCTGTGACGAGTGTCCGCCTCATTCGTCCGGGCCGGGGTATCCTTCTTCTTCCAAATTCGGCGACCCAGATGACAAATGCTTGGTCAGTCAGTACATTTGCCACTGTCGGTAACTCAGTCGTCCCGGCCCTGGCTTTAATGTTAAAGTCAAATAGCGCTTCGGGCGCGCACAGCTCTGATTGACAGGCAGACTCAAACGTGAAGCTCATCGTTGCGATCATTCAGCCCGGCCGCTTGGAAGCGGTCAAACAAGCGCTAACCGAGGTCGAGGTGTTTCGGCTGACGGTGGTCGATTGTCAAGGCTTTGGCCGCCAACGCGGGCAGGTCGCCGCCCAACGCGTCCCCGACTCGTCGATTCAACTTTTGCGCAAAGTCCAGTTGCAGATTGCGGTCAACGATGATTTCGTCGAGCCGACGATCAATGCGATTCTGACGGCAGCGAAGTCAGGCGACAAGGGGCAGATTGGGGATGGCAAGGTCTTCGTACTACCGATGGACGACTGCGTCCGCATCCGCACCGGTGAACGCGGCCCCGACGCTATTTAACATCGTTCGGGAAATAACTGTCGTAGCTACGTTCGCCAGAACGTTGACTCCCTGCGGTCTGGCGACCGCAGCTACGGTAGTCCCAACACTTATTTCCCGCTCGATGCGGAGCGATCAGCGACTATCGCACGAGTGCTGAGATTTCGTTTTGGCTGTCGGCAAAGTGATCGAGGCTGAGTCCCATCAGTCTGGCTTGAGTGAGCCACAAGTTGGCCAGCGGTGTCCCTTCGGGCAAATTGATATGTTGACCAGAGTTCAAGTGTCCACCGCCACCGGCGACCACGATTGGTAAGTCGTTGTACTGGTGCGTCGATCCGTCTCCCAATCCTGAACCGTAAGTCAGTAGCGTGTTATCTAACAGCGTACTACCATTGGCTTCTTGAACGGCATCCATGCGTTGCATCACATAAGCAAACTGCTCCATGTGAAAACGATCGATTTGAACCAAGTCGTCGATCATCTTGGTTTGATTGTGCGACATTTCGTGATGGCTGCGCGGCGTGTCGAATAATCCCTCGTACAAGAACGGAGTGTCCCATCGCTCGGGTCCAATCATGAAGGTGGCCACATTCGTTAAACCAGCTTGTAAGGCCACGACCATCAAGTCCCCCATCAGCCGAATGTACTCGCCGCGCGGCAGATGAGCTTCGGTTGGTTCGTCGAATTTCACATACGACAAGTCGGCCTTCATTTGCTCGAGTCGATCCATCTGCGTTTCAATAGCGCGAATCGAATCAAAGTATTCTGCGAATTTTTGACGGTCACGATAGCCCAACACACGCGTCAACTCATGCGCATCCTCCAACACCAGACTGGTCACATCGCGAAAAGCCTGGACCTCGGAGGTACTGAACAGACGACGGTACATTTGACGCGGATCGCGGATCGATGGTGCCAGGTGTCCCGTGCTATACCACGATATATTGTCAAAGTAAATCGACTCCTTATTATCGCGATGACTATTGCAACTGAATTCGAGTGTTGGAAAAGGGGTCGCACCGCCGACATGGTCTGCGACAATATGATCCAAGGTGCGATCTAGGGGCCACGCAGATTCCTTAATTGCAAAGGGTGGCGCACTACTTAAAAAACAACAGGCACACTGCGCGTGGACATCGGTCCCCTGTTGGAATGTGCGATCCATGCCGGTAATCAGCGTGACTTTGTTCTTCCAAGGCGTCAATGGCTTGAGCGTCGGTGTCAATTCCCCGAGCAACTGGACGGTGTAGTAGGGGTTTTGCTTACCCAGCGATTGCATGACATTCCCCAAGTTCCCTTTGGGGATGATGTCATTGGCCTCCCCCGGAAAAAAGGCTCGCCGCACCACACCAATCGGAACGTAGTAGTGAGCCATCCGCAGTTGCGGTACCGGACTTGCCGCAGCCTCGACAGCCCCCTCCAACCAAGGAAGGGCAAGGGTAGCACCTCCCACGCCACGGAGAAAGTTGCGTCTTGAAAATGGTGTTGAGTGAGTCTTGAGCATCGAACTACTTTGATTTCCTAAAATTTAACATCGAAACCACAATTCCGCCGAGGCGAGCAAAAACTGTGTCCCATCTTTTTGCCGCACATCTTTTTGTCGGAAAATCCCAGCGGCTGACAGGGAGCGACCGTCGACTTTAAAGCTAGCTCGGAATTAGCCATGACGTTTTGAACAACGCCATTCTATGCTGAAGTCGAGGCTTTAGCCGCTTAGGCTGCGATCGACATGCAACGGCGCCTAAAGGCTGTACTCCAACCAGCTTGCGAATACTCCAAACGCTCAAAGTTGCACTGGCCGATAAAACGCTCCGACAAAAAGATGTGCGGCAAAAAAATAATACGGGTTGTTTTCACTGACAGGGTGTCTCTACCAGGGAGTCAATCTCATGGGCCGGATTTATGCGGGGTATGTTTGTCGCGGAACGGGTCACTGAGAACGATGTGTTTGATCAATGTCTGCATACGATAGTTGTCGGCGGCGGTGGCTTGGGCAATTGCTTCAACGGCCACTGCATCGGAAGGTTCCAATTGGCGGGCCAACGCGTACGACAACAGATGCCTAGCAAACCCGCGTGTGAAACGATCTTTTTCGGTGAGTATTGCATCCTTGAATTCAACCACATTATCGAATGGATGTTGGCGAAAGAGTTGCCCAGCCATATCCACGCTGCGACCGTTTTCGTACTGTTCGCGCCACACTCCAATGACATTGTAATTCTCCAACGCAAAACCAAGCGGGTCGATCTGTGCGTGGCAACCGCGACAGTCGGCACGCTCACGATGGAGGTCTAATCGCTCGCGCAGCGTCAAATGCTCGTCTCCTTCATCTGGCTTTTCAGGCAATGGGGGGACGTCGGCTGGTGGGGGCTGCGGTGGATCGTTAAAGATCACAGTCGCCAGCCATGCGCCGCGCGTGATCGGTTGGGTTCGATTGCGGCCAGAGGTCATCGTCATGGTGGCCGCATTGGTAATCACGCCACCGTGGCGGCGATCGGCGACGGGGAGTCGCTGGAAGGTGAGCGTCGCGACTTCACCGCTTCGCCCTGGCTTCTTTTCATCGACGGGAATTTCCTCACCGTACAGTTCCCGAAGCAAATGTGAGCGATAGGTAAAATCGGAATCGATCAATTGAGTAATCGATAAGTTCTCGATCAGTACCGTTTCAAACAACAGCAGTGGCTCGACCATCATGTGCATGCTGGCTCGGTATTTCGCGAAGTAGAATTCCGGAAATTGCCCTGGATCTGGATTGGAAGAAATAATGCGTTCCAATTGCAACCACTGCGCGGGAAAACTATCGCAGAAGCGTTTTAGTTTCGCATCCCGGAGCATCCGCTCAACTTGTGCGGTAAGCACTTGCGGATCGCTCAGTTTACCTATCGAAGCAAGTCCTAAGAGCTCGTCATCTGGAATGCTTCCCCACAAGAAGAACGACAGCCGCGAGGCAAGTTCCAGTTCGCTGGTTGGCTGGTGTGGATCGGTGTCGTTGGCTTGGCTGCCAGCCGCTGTGCTTCCTCCGGAAATATCCCTACTGGAAACGTCATAGAGGTACAAAAATCTGGGGGATGCGATGGTGGCTGCGGCCACAGATTGCATGGCGGAAGTGAAGTCCATACCACGCTTGATTTGCTCGGTGACAAAAGCCACGTAGCGGTCGAGCGAAATGTCATCGACTTCGCGACGAAAGGCTCGCGACAGAAATGGCCGCAAGCGTTCCCGAATCGTTTGTTGCATAGGCTCTGATAATTCGGGGGGAGCGAAAAATGTGTTCCAGATGCCAACATTTTCGGGAGTGAAATCAGGACTGTGCGTGATCGATTGACCGAGCTTTACGAAGGCTTCCATCAACAATGGGGAGAGCGTTAAGTGGTCACCACGATTATCAAAGCCATGTTCGGCGCGAAGGTCTTGGGGAAAAGGTGCCACACCGTCCAAGCGGGGCTCGATCAACTGCGATTTGCCCAGCGGGCGACTACCGACGATCACGGTCTCTGCCATCCTACCGGTGTCGGGACGAAAGTAGTTTTTGTGTTCGCGGAGCATGCGTTCCGGTAGCGAAAAGACCGCACAGTGCAGTTGAAATAGGTCGGTCACCACATTGTGATATTGAAAACGGTTCATACGACGGATGGGAGTATGAGCGATTGACGGAGTCTGGTTTACTGCGTCAGGCAACAGAGAATTGAGGGCAGTTAGCAATCGCTCGCGAGATTCCTCCGGCAGCGGAAGTTCATCTTCGGGTGGCATTTCGCGTTGGTCGATGGCGTCGATCAACTTCTGAAGTAATTCCAGATTGTTGCTGATCGACTCTGGTTGAAGTTCCAGTAGATTAACTTCACCATTGACCTCACCCTCCAGCCCATGGCAGCTCACGCAATGCTCTTGGAACGTTGGGAGCACCCATTCGCGAAGTCGATCTTCAGCGACCGCACACTTCCTGCAACACAATTCCAAAACCGCACAACAGATGAGAGCTTTGAGTGACACAGGCGGGACCTTGTGAGCGGTGGGGGAGTAAGTTTTTGGCGGAGTCGAACTTAAGCGGGCTTGGTAACAGCGGCGCGAAGCTGTTCTGGCAAACTATTCCAGGTGGTTTGATAGGTTGACTCCAATGGGACTTTGATATGCAACCTGCTCGTCAGAAACAGCGGCATGTCGGGAAGCGGCTCACCCACTCCGAGCGGTTCAATATAAGCCACCTTCTCTGAGCCCGCTTGATACGAGACCAACAATCGCTGCCGTCCCTGGGGCAATTCAAAGGGGACGTCTTCTATTTCATCCCAAATCAATTTGTGTAGGCTGGCCGGATCGCGCACCGTTGGCGGAAAGAGATCGATCAC
>JBGSJT010000748.1:0-24454 GCA_041741715.1 Pirellulaceae bacterium
GCTGGCCGATGGCTTCCAGCATCGACTGTTCACTCGCCTTGTTCTTGGCAGTTGTCTCGGCATCAATTTGCTTGACTTCCGCTTGAACATTGATATCTTAATCGAACAATGACTTGAGTCGGACCCAAGCCTTGCGGATGAAACCCACGGTCGTGTTCCATGTCGTCGTCAACATGTTCACAAACAGAGACCAGGTGTCACTCAGAAAGCCGAAGGTCTCTACCCAGCCAACTTCGATTGCCGCAGTCGCATCTGTGAACATACGAGCCTCGTCCTTCAGCACGGCAAACTTTTGACCAAGCCAGGCTAAGGCCTGAGTGCCAATGTCGGAGGCGTAGAGTAGATAGGTGCCCAGAGCGACAGCGGCAGTCACGAGTAGCCCCACCGGAGACAGAATGGCTCCAATCAACGACGCCGCAAGTCCGATGGCTGCGGCCAAACCCGCGAATCCGAAAGCAGTTATTTGAGCGCTGATTCCCAGGCCGATGAGCGCTCCGCCAAGTAGGGTCACACCAGCTACTATTGCAGCCGCGGTGAGTATGACTGTTCGATTATTGCTTACCCATTCACCTAAAATTGAAAGCAGGCCAGTCACACTCCGAATGGCAACTCGCAGTGAATCACCCAGAGCTTCACCGATCGCAATGCCCAGTCCTTCCAGCGAAGACAAGAGAATCGTAAAGTCACCTTGTAGCGTATCAAGCTGCGTGCCTGCAATGTTAGCAGCCGTACCGCTGGCATCGCCCAAGGCGAGCGTGGCATCACGCAGTTGTTTGGCTCCCTGTGAAACCAATTCGGCTGCACCAGCTGCTTGGCGAGCGGGAAAGATCGTGCCGAGTACTCGGAGTTTTTCACCGGAACCGACACTTGAAAGAGCGCTTTCTAAATCAGTAATAATGCCAGTCAGCGAACGGACATTGCCCGCGTTATCCAGGACTCTCAAGCCCAGTCGATCGAGTTCCTTCTTGGCTTCAGCCGATGGCGATGTCAGAGAGAGCAACATTCCGCGTAGAGTCGTGCCGGCCATCTCGCCTTGGATGCCGGCATTAGATAATAGTTGTATTGCCGCTGTGATCTCTTCGAGCGACAGGCCAGCTGTCTTAGCCATCGGCCCCACAAACTTAAAGGCTTCACCTAGCATAGTTAAGTCCGTGTTAGCTGTGGTCATAGCTTTGGCCATTACGTCGATAGCATTGCCCAGATCTTCGGCACCAATGCCCATGCCGGACATGATCTTGGCCGCGATGTCGGCTGCCTGAGCGATTTCAATTTGACCAGCAGCAGCCAGGTTCAGAGTAGGACCGAGAGCGTCCATGATTTGCTCGGTCTCAAAACCGGCCAGCGCAAAGTAGCCCATGGCTTCCGCAGCTTGGCTGGCAGAGAACACGGTTGTAGCTCCCATCTTTTTGGCCAGCGATTCCAACTTGGCAAAGTCATCGGCATTGGCACCTGTGAGAGCTTTCACTCGAGCCATCTGCTGTTCGAAACTAGCGAAAGCTTTGGCGCTGAGTGCAAAAGGTACTGCGGCCAGGCTACCAGCGGTTACCAGCTTCATACCCACAGCTTGGGCGCTGGCTGCAAACGATTTAAGTCTCTTGGCGGCGTGCTGCAGTCCGCGCACGAGTTGCGCGTCCCGCGTCGTTAGCTCAACGTAGGCGGCTCCCGCTCGAACCTGACGTGTGGATGCCATGGGTTACCTTACGAACGATTGACAAATACTTGTCTAAGTATGCGAATGTCTGCCTGAGTGGGATTTCTGGCAGTCTGTTTCGCCGCCACAGGCTGGAAGTCGGTGGCCGCATATGGTCGCGGTCGCTTCTTGGGATCGCGATGGATGTTGGCCAGGGTGGCTACTCACCGACGTGTTCGGCGCCCTGCCGTGGGTCTGCAAAGACGTCTTGTTTCTCAAGCACGCCAAAGCCTCGGTGGCCAAGCGACTTGTCGGCCCGATCTGGAAGGACGCCATCACGTTCGCTATCGAGCGGCCCGACGGAGAAATCGCCATTAGCTGGTACAATCACATTCAGCGCTACGCGCGGGAGCGGACGGATGCTGACCGTGGTTATTGTACGACTGCCTGGTGGAATCTAGTCACTCGCTGCCAATCGATGGATTTCGAAGAATTCTGTCGCCAGGAGCGCGTACCGACCATGGACTTTTACTGCGACCTGCCCGAAGTGCAGCGCCTGCCATTCTCGGATGCATTTACGCTGCTCTGTGATGTACTAGGCGATCCCGCTGTGAAAATTGAGACTATAACTAGGACTTCCGCGATGCCCAAGGCAGTGGACGTTAGGTAAGACTGGGCGCCAACATGTTGGAGATGGGGAGAGTCACTTGGTTAACTAAACCGCTCGCAAATCGAGCAGGAGATCTTAATGTTGCGCTATGCTTTGATTTTTCTCGTAATCGCATTACTCGCCAGCGCATTCGGAATGTTCGGTTTGTCTGGCGTAGCCATGCAGGCAGCCAGAATTCTGTTTTTCGTATTTCTAGTTATGCTCGTGATATCGCTGATCAACGGTCGCAGGGGCCCTAGTTTGTAGTTCGAGCCGCCAAGAATAACGCATTTACACAGAACCTTCGAAATTCTTTGCTGCGGTGACCAAAGGTGTCATGGCCCTGGCTGATAGTTACTAGTGTTGGGACTCGGCAGACCAGCTACAACACTTCGCCGCAGCAAGCAAACTCAAGGAAGAATCAAATGCTAGTTCTAAGTCGCAAAGTTGGTGAGAAGCTGGTTATCGACGGCAACATCACTGTGGAAGTGGTACGAATCCAAGGAAACCGTATCACTCTGGGCATCGTGGCACCACAGGAGGTCAAGGTTCTGCGTGGAGAGCTGGATCAGAAGCAGTCCCAGTGCAAGGCAGATGCCACGGATCTTGTCGTCATAGATGGCTTGCTCGTAGCTTGTTAGGCACGGGACAATCTGGCGGTTACGTTACTGGCGGGCCCTATCCACGTCCGCCCTCACAGCAGGTTTCACAAACAGTGTGGCAAAGGGAACACTGAAGCTTGGCACGGATCTCTATCAAGGATCCGCCACAAACGGGGCAGGCCGGTCGGCTGGGAGTTTGGGGCTGCCGTTCATTCGTCTGATCAGACATTCTTATCACCTTCCTGTTGCGGCGCGTCTAACCGTCTGCAATCGCAGATGCCAGCTCATTGGATAAGATCTATTGAGAACTTGCGAATTGCAGAAACGGACTGTCGGTCGTGGTGGCACGCTCGATACTAGTGGTGCGCGATCCGAATAGATGGCTGATTTTAGCTTACAGCCACAAGTTTGCGACAGGCAGGTGCTACAATGCGTAGCACAATGTTGTTGTCAATGTTGTTTAAGAGTATTTGAATGCTTCCCGCCCGACGATCCCAAGGTGAAATACCCGCTCTGTGTCGAAGGTGAGCAAGCCTGCACACCTGAAGATTGTGGCGGGCCTTGGGTCTACGCCGATTACCTCGCGGCCCTGGGTGATCCGAAGCACTGGCAACACGACCAAATGCTGGAATGGCGAGGTCCGTTCGACCCGGAAGCCTTCGATGCGAAGAAGGCGACGAAGGAAATCAGGAAGATCAAGTAACACTATGCTTTTGAAAGGAGATTGACCACGGCGACATTCATCACGACACTCAAGTTCACCCAGCAAGGCATTAAGGACATTAACCACTCAACCAAACGGGCGGCGATCTTCAAGTCCGAGGTGAAGAAGCTCGGAGCAAAGGTCAAGGAAATCTATTGGACCCTTGTCGAGTACGATGGTCTGCTGATTCTCGAAGCCCCGGATGACGAAACGGCAACAGCCGTTATTCTGCACTTGGGGGCAATGGGTAACGTTCACACATCAACGTGCCGGGCCTACACCGCCAGCGAGATGGAGAAGATCGTAAGCAAGGTCCATCCGGCCTAAATGTGTTACAGAGAGATATTGCCATGAACCTCGACTTTCTCCGTGAAGCGATCCGGCTTTCCATAGAGAAGATGGAAGCCAACGAAGGTGGTCCTTTTGGAGCCGTTGTGGTGCGGAATGCCGAGATTGTCGGGCAGGGCTGGAATAGAGTCACGTCCACCAATGATTCCACGGCTCACGCTGAAGTCGTGGCAATTCGTGACGCTTGCTCTCGCCTGAAGACTTACTCGTTGGCTGGATGCGAGATTTACAGCAGTTGCGAACCATGCCCGCTGTGCTTGGCGGCGATCTATTGGTCACGGCTGGCCCGCATCTTCTACGCGGCCAACTGTGACGATGCAGCGGCAGCAGGCTTTGATGATCGGAGCTTTTACCGCGAACTCAAGAAGCCCTCTGCTGAGCGTGCGATCCCGATGCAACCAGCCCTTCGGGAAGAGGCATTGGTGGCTCTTCAAACATGGACGAATAAAGAAGACCGGATTGGGTACTGACGAGGACTTCACCATGACCCAACCGACAAAAGATATCTTTCTGCAAGCTGCCGTCGAAGAGGCACGCCAAGGGCTTGCTGAAGGTGGCATCCCCATCGGCTCGGTGTTGGTGATTGACGGGCAGATCGTTGGGCGGGGACACAATCGCCGGGTTCAGAAAGGGAGTGCCATCCTGCACGCCGAGATGGATGCCATCGAGAACGCCGGGCGCCTCAAGGCCAGCGACTATCGCCGGGCCGTGCTGTATTCGACTCTGTCACCCTGCGATATGTGTTCGGGGATGTCGCTGCTGTACTGCATTCCGAAAATCATCATCGGCGAGAACCGGACCTTTCAAGGACCGGAAGATTACCTCCGGTCGAGAGGAGTCGCCGTTGAGATCGGTGACAACTCGGAGTGCGTGAAGCTGATGGACGAGTTCATTCGGTCGAATCCGGAACTCTGGAACGAAGATATCGGAGAGTAGCGACATGTCGTTTAGAATTTGGATTGCCCTGATCGGCTTCGCCTGCCACCTGCCTTTCACCAGCCTCGCCAACGAACCCAATGTCCCTACAACGGTCATGGAACTGTTTGCCGACTTTGATCCACGCCATGACCCGCTCGACACTAAAGTCGTGCGGGAATGGGAGCGGGAAAGCATTGTTTACCGCTACGTCACGTTCCACATCGGTACGTTCAAGGACAAACCTGCTCGCATGGCGGCAGTTTATGCTGTCCCAAAGGGCGCTGAGAAGCTGCCGGGCTTGCTTCACCTGCATGGTGGTGGTCAGCGAGCCTTTCTCCATGAAGTCGAGTTCTACGCCAAACGCGGCTACGCCTGCTTGTCAATCAACTGGGGTGGTCGGGAGATGGAAGAAGCGAATGAAGGCGATGCGAATACCGATTGGGGAGCGGTCGATCCGACTCAACAGAACGTTCCCGGTTACTTTAACCTGAAGCCGGGTGGCAAATACCTCGATCCCGTCGAGTCCCCTCGCAACAACAACTGGTATCTGCTGACGCTGGGGGCCAGACGTGGGCTGACGTTCTTGGAACAACAGCCCGAAGTCGATCCTGAAAAACTCGGCGTTTACGGTCATTCGATGGGGGGTAATTTGACCGTCTATGTCGCCGGGACAGATATCCGAGTGAAAGTCGCCGCTCCGTCCGTCGGTGGATCGACGCCATCCCCGGTGGCTTCAATATTAGTCAGTATCTCATTGTGGACGATGAACCGATGATCTTTCACACCGGCTGGCGAAAGTGGTTTCCATTTGTCTCCGAAGCGATCTCTAAGGTCATCCCGCTCGATCGTATCCGTCATATTGGTTACTCCCATTTCGAGGGCGATGAGTCGGGAGCGATGAACGAGTTTCTGGCTGTCGCCCCGCAGGCGGTTCCTTTTGCCAGTCGTGTCAGTGTGATGACATCGCTCAACGATCAGGCTGAGCGGGCAGCCAGAGGCTTGGCGGACAGTGAAGTTTTCTCCACGGGCGAGAAGACATGGCAGTGGATCGACACACCTCATGTGCCTCACGGGTGGGACTGCGGAGTCATGTTTGATCAATCGACCGGCACACTGTTCTGCGGCGACCTGTTCACTCAACCTGGGGCCGAAACCCCACCGGTCACTGAATCAGAAATCTTAACGGCCAGTGAAGCGATGAGGAAGCCTATGGACTACTACGCTCACTCCACCAGAACAACCAATATCCTCGAACGCCTATCGCCATATGAAATCGTTGGGTGGACTGCGCCATGCTCATTGCGATTCGACGAATACAGGCTGGCGCAATGCGTCCTTTCGCGGCTACGCCGATTACATGCAAACAGTGTATTTCAAAGAAGCGCTGGAGAAACTCATCCAACTTGTTAGACAAAAACCAACCGCCATCATGTGCTCCGAAGCCGTGCCATGGCGTTGTCATCGCTCGATGATTGCCGATGCCTTGGTGATTCGAGGTATTCCCGTCGAGCATATCTTAACCGCTGGTCCAACGAAACCGCACACTCTCACCACGTTTGCGCAGGTGAATGGAACGCAGATCACCTATCCGCCGCTGCCTGCTGCACAGCCGACGTAATCCTGTGGCAACAGGATTACGGCTGGTGATTGTGAGAGTTGCAGCATTGCTTATCCATCCTGATGCCTGGATGGTCAGCGTTACCTTCCAAGGCACAGGATTTCTATACTTCGACCATCACGTCGTTACCTTCCACGATAACGTGGTAGGTTCTGGCATTGGGGACTCCGAGCGGGTTCACTCGGTTTCCATTGGTAATGTCGAATTCCCAGCCGTGCCAGGGACACACGACTACGTATCCACGTATTTCACCATCGCTCAACGGTGCGCCCTGGTGCGGACACGCATCGTCGAGTGCGTAGAAGCTGCCGTCGATATTGAACACTGCTAACAACTGTCCATCTGCGTCGACAAACTTACTGCTGCCCGGAGGGATGTCAGCAATCTCGGCAACTTTGATGAGCGTCGGCATCGCTAGTCCTGGTGAGTGAAGATTGAATCGCATCGCTGCTCAGTTGGGGGCGATTTATCAGGTAGGTGGCATGTTCGGGCGAAAGGTGCTCCAACTCACCGCGAATTACCTGCGATGAACGCGCCTCCAAGTCAACTAAGTGCTCCAATAATATATCGGCTTATCAAGTAGGCAGGCCAGGCTTCGAGCTTTGGAGTTGCTCGACTATTTGGGAATCAAAGACAGATCCCAAAGTTATCCCTCCATGCTTTCAGGCGGACAGCAACAACGGGTTGCTGTGGCGCGTGCTCAATCAAACCGCCCGTCGGTAATTCTCGCCGACGAGCCCACCGCAGCGCTCGATAGCTTTCGCGGCCGGCAAGTCATGGAGCTGTTTACCAAAGTAGCCCACGAACAGGGCACCTCAGTGATTGTTGTCACTCACGATCACCGTTCACTTGATGTCTTTGACACTCTCTACGAAATGGAAGACGGCAAGCTGACGCAAAAAGTCAAAGAACCTCTGGCTGTGGCTCACTGACGCTTCAGCGGTGAGTTTGCGGCTAACTTAGCCTCCGATGGAATACATTGGACGCGACGTATGACCAAAAGATAAGTCATCCGTACCGTGTCCTCGTTTCTTGGCCGCAACCGCATCAATCATCAGTTTCGCAATCGAGGCATCGTTACCGCCACTCCGGAGTAACGTGCGGACATCGCCGGAATCGCTGCCAAACAAGCAGTTGCGTACCTGCCCATCCGCCGTCAACCTGAACCGATTACAGGTGCCGCAGAATGGTTCGGTAACCGATGCGATGATTCCGATACAGCCTTTGCCGTCATCGAATTGATAGTCTCTAGCGGCCGCACGTAAAGCATTGACACACAACGAGCTACAGTATTTTTTGTGAGGCGTTCTTGAGTCGGCCCGCCAAGTGGCATAGCAGCCAGAACGCCAGCAACCATATTTTTTGCAGGCGCGATTTTTTGTCGGATTTGTATCACCCTCGCGCACTGGCGCTGGCTCCGTTGCGGGAGGGGGGGGTGCCAGAACCGCGTGGGCTGATGCCTGCTCCTTCTTCCTTTGGCGGTAGTCCTTGCAATACTGACGATGCTTGGCCCTACCGCTGTCAGTTCAACTGTATTTCTTGTTGGCTTTGCGCCTCGCCTCCCTTCGACGCCGAGATTGTTCGAAATCGATGGCACGGAGGCGCCGTTCCAACTTGAAAAACTACGACTCAAACGTGTGGCGAGGTTTTTGTACCGCGCGCGAACTAACTGAAGTCAGGGTGCATAGCTTGGCTAAACAAGAATCTCTTTCACAATTTCACCATGGACGTCGGTCAGACGAAAATCGCGACCGGCGTAGCGATAGGTTAGGCGAGTGTGGTCTAACCCCATTTGATGCAAAATAGTCGCATGCAAATCATGGAAGTGGACCTTATCTCGGACTGCGTAATATCCATACTCGTCCGACTCGCCGTATTTGATCCCAGGCTTGAAGCCACCGCCGCAAAACCACTGGGTCATCGCATGCGGATTGTGATCGCGGCCATCCCGGCCCCCTTGGCTTACGGGCGTCCGTCCAAACTCACCTCCCCACCAGACGATCGTGTCATCTAATAGCCCTCGACGGCGTAAATCGATTAACAAGGCCGCAATCGGTTGATCGACCTCGGATGCATTCTTGGAGTGCCCTTTTTGCAAATCTCCATGTTGATCCCATTTGTAGCTATGCGAAATTTGGACAAAGCGAACTCCGCTTTCCGCATAACGCCGCGCCATCAAGCACTGGATCGCAAAGTTCTTCGTCTCCGGTTTATTGACTCCATACAACGCGAGAGTCTCCTGGCTCTCCGTCGAGATATCTTGTATCTCTGGGGCCTCGTTCTGCATGCGAAACGCTAGTTCGAACGATTCAATACGGCTCTCCAAGTCGTGGTCTGGCCCTTTTCCGCTCAAATTCTGCTGATTGATCTCATTCAACAGTTCCAGTTCCATGCGTTGCAATTCGGCAGGAGTCCGCCGCTTGATGAACGGAATCTGAGCTTGGTCGGACGCTAGCCCGGCATAGCCAATGCGAGTTCCTTGATAAACTGCCGGCAGGAAGGCAGACCCCCAGTTGTTCGCTCCACCATGCGATAGCGACGGACAAATGGTAATAAAACCAGGTAGATCTTGATTCTCTGTACCGAGTCCGTAAGTCAACCAACTTCCGATACTCGGACGAATAAACGTATCGCTTCCCGTGCTCAGTTCCAGCAGTGCTGCGCCGTGGCGCGAATTGGACCCATATACCGAATTTATAAAGCAAATATCGTCGACTTGTTTAGCGATCTCGGGAAACAAATCGCTAACATAATAGCCGCTATCTCCATAAGGACGGAATTTCCAAGGGCTCTTGAGCAGACTCCCCGTTTCGCTGGAGACGACTCGGGGCTTTTCAAAGGGGACAGGTTTTCCATCGTCTTTTTCCAGCTGCGGTTTGTAGTCGAATGTGTCGACCTGCGAAGGACCGCCATGCATGAATAGAAAGATTATCCTCTTTGCTTTGGCAGGATAATGAGGTGGGCGAACGGCCAGCGGGTTGGAGCGAGTCTCAGATTCGGACTTGTCGTTTCCAGCGGATGAGCCCGCAAGTAGACCCGCCAGGGCGAGACTGCCAAAGCCAACGCTACTTTGCTGCAGCAACTCGCGACGATTCAGCCGATAATGGTGGGCCGAGTGCCAGTGGTCGTTAAAGCCAGTCATGTTTATTACTCGATGTAACTGAATTCATTGGATGAAATCAACACACGGCAGAGGCTCTGCCACACCGCTTGATCTGTGGTCGCTTCGTCGGAGGTTGATGAAGTAGAATTCTGCTGTAGTTTATTGCGAACGTTTTTGATGTAAGTTGCGGCAGCGATGATCTCTTCGAGTTCTGGTGCGCGTTTTAAGATTTGATGATAGGCAACACTAATTCGCTGCGCATCATCGAGCGACTGTGGCATGTGCTGAGCCACCAGATAGTTGGATTGCTCGTGTATCAGATCGCTGTTCATCATCAGCAGCGCCTGTGGTGCCACTGTCGATGTTTCCCGTTTACCATTGATCATCGCCGGGTCTGGGAAATCGAGCGTCTGCAACACGTCGAAAACTCCGCTGCGGATGATGGGCAGGTAGATAGTTCGCCGAGCATTGGCAAAATCCAATGTCCCCGCCCCGCCTGTAGTATTCACGTAAGAGTGGTTCTTGACGTTCATCAAAGAACCATACATCATGTGATCGATACCACTGCCGATGGAGAGTATCGAATCCCGTGTCTCTTCTGCGGTCAGTCGACGCCTTTGGAAACGCCAGCGGAGCTCATTCTCCGGGTCGAGTTCGGCAGCGACAGCTTGATATTGCGTACTCATTTGATAAGTCTGCGACAGCATGATCGTGCGATGCAGTTGTTTGATCGACCAACCACTGTCGATCAACTCACCTGCCAACCAGTCCAGCAGTTCAGGATGGCTGGGTGGTTGGCCCAACATGCCAAAATTGTCGACGCTGGAAACAATTCCTCTACCGAAATGCCAATGCCAAACGCGATTGGCCATGACTCGGCTCGTCAACGGGTGCTCGGGCTGGGTCATCCAGCGAGCCAGTTCGAGTCGACCGCTGGTTGATTTGGGAAGCGGAGCTTGATTCTCACCAGCCAAGATCTGTGGAAACCGACGACTTACCAATTCACCGAGAACGACGTGGCTACCACGCAAGTGAACTTTGAGATCCTCCGCTTCGGCTTCCGTCGTCCCCATAGCTAGCGGCGGATTAGGGCGGCGCCGCTCAAGAGCAGCTAGCTGAGTTGTCAACTCTGCCGCCTGAAGACGTTCGTCGCTGGAGTAAAAACGCTCAATGTTTTTCTTAACAATCACCAGCGGTGAATAGCGACCGGTGAATTCCTCGAGCAATCGTGCAAGCTCAGATAGTTCCGGAACATTCTGGTTCCCATCGCTATTAACTTCATTATCTCCAGCTTTCTTTGCTGTATCGGCTCGTGACTTGCCCTGTTCAAGCAATCGCTGGATCGTAGCCTGGTAGACAATTGCCAACTGCATGCGCGATTCGGGTGGTTGCGTTAGTACCACTTCGCGCAGAATTGCTGGCGTTTGCTGGCGCAAGGGCGTATCCATTTCCAGTTCTGCGTACACTTCTTTCGCGGCCCGCGCAAACTGTGATTTCGTATCACACAGCCGAGACCAGAGAGCAAAAAACGCAGTGCGTGTCGAAAAATCGTCCTGTTGTTTTTGCGTCCGCAGAGCGTCGAGATAAGTCTTCCACAGCGTGACGGTTGGGAAGTAGAGCTGACGTTTTGAGCTCCAACGAGTCAGCGAGAAAGGTTCCTCGCCGAAAGGCCAAGCCTTTTCGGTCTGAAAAACGAGCGCTATTTGATCCAAGTGAGGTAGGGCAGTCTGCGATTCGAAACGGAGCACATGTTTGCCCACCGAGAGATCAATGAAACCGCCCAGGAACCAAGCCTGGCCATCCGGGTACCAGCTGGAAGTCGTGTCCGACGCGGCTGACAACTCGACCTCAACACCGTCTAAAAGAATTCGCAACGGACGACGCTCTTTAGCCGCATAGCGCAACTCGATCGCATATCGTCCCGCCGCGGCAGCTTCAAGGTCATACTCGAAGCCAACCTCACCAGAGCTCAGGATGACGCCAATATCTTTACCATAATTCTCGTTGTCGCGGATGGCATCACCGCGTTGAAAACCTTCCGCTTCAATCAACGCGTAGCCGTTGTTCACAGGATAGGCTTTGCTGTCAAGCTGCGAACCTCTGCCGATTTGCACTTGGGCCTGAGCATCAAACTCAGCCAACTCGACAGTTGCCAGCATGTTGACCGCTATGGAACTCTTCATCTCTTCTAAGACACGTTTACTGGCATCAACTTGCAGCTTTTTTAAACTTGCCTGCACCGACTCCATGTCGCGATCGATGCCTTGAATCTGTTCGAGCTCGGCTGGAGTAGCCAGAGGTCGTTCAAACCACTTGGCGACTACGTTATGGTTCTCCATCGTCTTGGTGCTTTTGAAGATCCCGGCCAAAGCGTAATAGTCAGTGGTTGGGACTGGGTCGAACTTATGATCGTGGCAACGCGCGCATCCAATCGTGAGTCCCATAAATGCCTGGCAGAGCGTGTTTAATTGTTCATCGATGATGTCCATTTGCATCTTCACCGGATCATCTTCAGCGAGCATTTTGGCACCGATAGCCAAGAAGCCCGTAGCAACAAACCGCTGATAGTTATCTTGATCGTTCGGATCTTCGTCCAATAGGTCGCCTGCAATTTGCTCTTGGACGAAACGGTCGTAGGGTTTGTCACTGTTGAAGCTGGCGATAACATAATCCCGGTATCGAAACGCATTCGCATAGGCGATATTCTCGTCCAGTCCATTGGATTCAGCGTATCGGGCCACATCCAACCAATGCCTGCCCCATTTCTCACCGTACCGTGGTGAGGCAAGCAATCGTTCGACGACAGTGGCAAACGCAGATGTTGAGTTGTCGTTGACAAAGGCTGCGATCTCACGTTCGGTCGGTGGTATACCGAGCAAGTCGTAGGTTGCCCGGCGAATCAAATCCCGCTTGGAAACTTGGGGAGCTGGAGTAAGGCCACGGGCAGTGAGGTTCTGCAAGATAAATGAGTCGACAGGGGATCGAATCCAATCGCTTGAGTTGAGTCCTGGTACATCGGGACGTTGCAATGGTTGGAATGACCAGAAGGCCCTTTGTTCATCAGTAGCGGTGAATGAGTCGGACTGAACGTCTGCGTTCACTCCAGCTGCGTCGTCTGCCTGTTTGTCGTTGGAGTTCGAAGCGATTTCCGGCCAGGGGGCGCCCATCGCAACCCACTTGGTCAACAAGGCCAGTTCGGCAGTCGCCAGTTTGTCCTTGGGAGGCATCTTCAGGAACTCGTCATGATTGACCGCGCTGATCAGTAGGCTCTCTTTGGGTTTTGTCGGCACAATCGCCTGCCCGAGTTTTCCTCCGCGCATCAAACCAGCTCGCGACTCGAGACTAAGCTCACTTTCCGGGTTGTCGTTGCTATGGCATTCCACACAGCGTTGGAGCAGCAACGGACGAATCTTTGACTCGAAAAACGCAATATCTTCTTGAGAAGTTTGGGTGAATTCTTTGGAGGGAGTTTCCGGAGCATCCGCGGCTCGCAAGTCGTACCCTTGTGTGCAATGTGCCAGGAAAGTGGCTGCCAGGGCGATCCGAGACACTAGTGCTGCCAGTTGCGCCGATTGCGATGCTTGAGGGACTAGCGACAAGTGCTGAGCCGACAACTTAAGGTTGCGTTTACTCATATCAGGAAGCTACTTTTAAAATTTTGTTCCGGTGGGATATCGCCCTCGATGTGCGCTACTGTGATGGGCAGGCAGGAAGTGACTGATTATAGCAGACGTCGCCTTAGATAATCGACCGTAACTCGCGCTGTTCGCAGGTAGTTCCCGCGGCAAGAGTGACCAAAGGACAGTACTTATTGTTCTGGTGCCTGTAGCGACCAGCGGGTTATGTGTTCGTGGCCAACGGCTGTGAGGGTACCGGTCGGGAAATCCAGGCTCCCCGGGCAATGCCTCTACACGGAAAAAAAAGAAAGAGCGCGCGCTCTTTCGTAAATGCCTACTTATCAATGACTTATGATTTTCCGAGTCCGGTTCGGTGGCAGCCACCTGGCCCTTCAATTTCGGAATAGCTGCTTAATAATCACTCTGGGGGAGATGAGTGGTTCTATCTGTGCCAAAAGGCTCGTTGGTCAAAAAACTCGACCGACCCAATAAGGCAAGGCACTTAAGGATTGGAAAGCAACAAGACGGCAAGCCCAGATCTACTTAAAGCTTCGCAGGTGGAATGGCTCGCCGCTACTGCGGCAGGCCAAATGGTAGAAATGGATTCCATGCTCTTCTGGGATTTCAATTTTTGTTTTGTGGTATTTCTCCATCCAAGACGCGACTGGGCCACGATGTGCCTGCCTGCTTGCGTTGCGGATTCGTACAATCGCGAGAGACTCGACATTCAGATTAGGAAGGACAATCTTTCGAAAGTTCTCGAAAGCTAAGCCACCGCCAATTGAAACTAGCTTCGGTTTTAGCAGCTCAAATTGGCGGATGTGATGCTCCACGCTGTCGCAAACATTCTGTTCATAAGTGCCGGGCTCTGAGTGTTTACCCGTTGCACGAACACGACTGACGTCATCGTAGTAAAACTCGAGAGGAGGCCCAAATACGCTCACCTGCTGTTCGAGGACCTCAAGAAACTGCGTCCGCTTCATCGATGAATCGCGAGACAAGAATCGCTTCATCAGGTCGTTCATTTCCGCGTAATCGATTTGGACGTCTTTGTACTCCGCATATTCCGCGCCGAGCCATAGTTTTGTCACTTTTTTGTTACCTTCATGACGCAGCCACCAGACATCAATGCCCAAATCTCCATCCGCTTTTGACTCTCCTTGCGTCAGGGCGGCCGCGGGTCGAGTACAAGCTGGACTAGGGCCTGAGAATTAAAAGGTGCTGTCTCGCCGGACACAGTATAATAGACAGACGGTGATTTCATTTTCGAAACTCCGCACAGTAGTATTCTCGATGACAAACACATGAATCGCAAGCGAATGATCTACATCGGGACAATTGCGTTGTTGGCGATGGTTGGTGTGTTCGCCTGGAACATGATGGCTCGGGCTGCCTACGAGTCGGCTGAATACAAGGTCGTCGAATCAGACGGCAAGTTCGAAGTCCGCGAGTATCCCGACTTGATGCTGGTCGCTACGACGACCAAGCTGGACGCTCAAGGCCGCGATGGAAGCTTCATGAAACTGTTTGGCTACATTAGCGGCGCGAATGAAGCCGAGCAAAAAATATCGATGACAACGCCGGTGTTCATGGAGAATGACGATGTGGATGCCAGTGTTCAAATGGGATTCGTGATGCCCAAAGATGTCGCCAGCAAAGGCGTCCCCAAGCCCACCGGCGAACAAGTTGACGTTCGGAAACGAGTTGGAGGACGGTTCGCTGTGCTGAGGTTCCCTGGCCAGCTCACGTCCAAAGAGGCCAAGGAATCCGAAGCCAAGTTACGAGCCTGGATGGAATCCAAAGGCCTGGTCGCTGATGATTCAGCGGAAGGTAGCGGCGTCGAAACCGCTGGCTACGACCCACCCTTCACCCCCGGTCCTCTCCGACGGAACGAAGTTCTGATTCGGTTGAAGTAGCTCGTGGCAAATCATGCTTCGATTCATCAAGTCGGTTCGCTTGAATCACCAACTGCGGCTTCAATTGCCTTGGCCCAGCTGCGGAATTCGCGGCGGATGGCGAGGGCGTAGTCGCGCTTCTCAAGACATACCTGGCTGAATACAAGCGACTGGCCGGCGGCTTGGCGATTGCGTATCCATAGGAGCATCGCTTGGCGGTCCAGGTGTTTGGGACGGCGGTGAGTCACGTTGGCCAAGTTCACGCCGGCCGCTGTGAGAGCTTCACGCCAGCTACCAAAGTGGCGAATTGCGGCTTCGTCCAGAGCTCGGTCCCGACTTCGGTTCAACTTGGCCCCCAAATCGTAGCCAGTCGTACAAAGTCGCCGGAGTCGGCGTTTGATACGATCGGGCGACAAGTCGCGACACCGCCCAACGTCGTGGGAACTGACCCCAGCATACTCCAGCGCCGTTTCCCAGGAGCCAAACTCGTTAATTGCAGCAGCGTGGAGTAGTTCGTCAGCCGCTCGAACCTTCTCCTCGAGCAAACTGTGACCAGCCAAGTCCAACTCCACAATCTTGCGAATGATGGTCTCTCTAATCATTGCGCTCACATTGGCTTCCTTTCTTTCAATGCAACACCAGCAACCTCCAACGCCTTGCTGAGCGAACCGAAACGCCGCGTGGCTGCATACACCAAGTTCGAATCGATCTGTCGGATATTCTGGCCAGGCGAACTGTTCACATGGTGTCGCAATTGCTCGATGACCTTCTCTTGGCTCCAGGACTCTCGGATGCGAGCATCGATACCAGCGGCCTGAAGTGCATTGTGCCAAGTGCCAAAGCGACTGGCGCCGGCACCGAAGAGTCCATTGTCATCCGCCCCTGTCGTGTAGATAGCCGACCCTTGACGTAAGGGGCTGACCTCATATTTGGACATTATCAGTCGAGACAATCTGGTTAGCGACTGGCTATTCACATACGCTTTCGCGAAAAACTCGCCACCGAAGATGCATAAAATACTTATGATGCTAGGTAATGAAGATTCAATTCACGTAAGCTCGTCGCGAACGGCTGTAGGATTGTGCGGTGCCACTGCCTGAGTATCCCCGCACTCAGATCAAGGGATTTCACTTTCGAGGAGGTTCACAGTGATTGACAGACGTACGTTCGTGCATAATGCTTGCATTACCGCGATGGCGGCAACTGTAGTCAAGGTTCACGCGAATCCTCCAGAAGCCGATGTCGGGCAACACATCTACAAATCGTTGAAGTGGGGCATGGTCAAGATCGACGCGTCAACGGTCGAAAAGTTTCAACTTGTAAAAGAGATTGGCTTCGACGGAATTGAACTCGATAGTCCAGACGAAGTCGATAAAGCGCTGGCGCGAGATGCGAGTAAGCAAGTCGGGCTACCGATTGAGGGAATCGTCAACTCGACTCACTGGCAGATCCGGCACTCCGATGCAGATGCTAATATTCGTGCTCAGGCATTAAAGAATATGCAAGCTGCCATGCAGGACGCACATTTGGTCGGGGCTGACTCAGTACTGCTAGTGCCTGGCAAAGTCACGGATCCCACGCGCGAGAATCATGACCAAGTTTGGGAGCGTTCGATCAGCGACATTCGTCAACTATTGCCACTGGCAGAGAACCTGCAAGTTCGCATTCTAATCGAAAACGTTGGCAATGGATTCTGCGTGGAACCTGAAATGTTTGCCAAATATATCGACGAAATCAACAGCCCGTGGGTGGGGATACACTTCGACATTGGGAATCACGTGCTGTACAGCCAGCCGGCAGAATGGATCAGAGTATTAGGAACGCGCATTCGCAAGCTGGATGTGAAGGATCGTGTCAAGGGAAGTCGTGATATGGCACCGATCGGAGAAGGCGCGGTCGACTGGCTTGCCGTGCGGACCGCACTGGCGGAGGTCGGCTATCGTGGTTGGGCTGCGGCAGAGGTGACAGGTGGTGACCGCAAACACTTGGTGGATGTACTGTCCCGGATGGACCATGTGCTAGGAAAATCCGATGGGAAGCCCGAAGTACGTCTTCCTGGCGCGACGCTTGAGAACTCGCCGTAACGTCTAGACAGCTTCGGCGGCACGCAGTTGATCGTGGAACGAGCTCCAAAAGCTATGATCCCTCTCGTATTTCACGCTCCATCACGAAATTAGTGAGTCCGACGCCGCGGCAGTCAACGATCTGTTCTTTGATGACGATAAAGCCGCGCGATATGAAGAATGGTTTGGCTGTGATACTCGACTGCGTGTGGATACGAGAAATCTGGTGTCCCTTAGCAGTTAATTCGATCGCGTCCAATAGCATTGAAGCGATGCCTCGTCGCTGGTGATCCGCCGCAACGAACAGTCGATCGAGGTAACCGTCGAGAGTCAGGTCGGCGAATCCAACAATCGTTTCAGCGTGCTCAGCCACGTAAGCGAAGTTCCCTTCGAATCTTCTCAACCAAGGTTCGGGATCAATGCCCGCTTTGGCCCATGCGTCGACTTGCACGGGTGTGTAGTCGTTGCAATTGATCCGCCGAACGGTGTCATGAAAGAGCTGCCAACAAGACTCAGCGTCAGAGGGCTTGAATTCACGAACTTGGAACTCCATTGGGGCGATAGCTTGATCCATTGTCTTGCACGGCGATCGAGGTGTCCTTATGCCAAGGCAAGGTCCAAGTTCGATCTGGAGGTTTGTCGAAGAACAGGACGCGAACCAAACCAAAGTCGTCGCCAAGTTGTTCTCGAAGGAAATTTAGCAGACATTCGTTTTGCCAGACGGAGGTAACTTCGGGAATCGCTTCGATGAGATTCCTGGCGGCATAAACATGTCCTCGGCTGGATCGCGCCCGTCCGGACAGCGTTTCGTCTTGAAACGACCGTGCACAGACGTCCAGTAAAACTTGAACCAGAGCGGGATCGACAGCTTCACGAAGAAGGCAATATCCATCGCGTTGAAGATTCCCTTCAGTCATCTAATTTCTCAGTTCTCACGATGTAGCAGCCTGCCAAGCAGACGGCGGCTCCGATTGCTTCTATGCTGGCGAAACAGAGATGCATCGCTGAAAACCCGTCGGCTAGTTGACCATAGCAGCGGCCGATAGCTGAGCCCGCCAATGGCAGACCACCAACCAGCAGCGCAGCAAAGAGCTCTCGACGTCTCCACAGCACCAGCATTACGACGGCAATCCCCATTTCTATGCCGCCATAAAACGCGCGAATCTCCGTCAACATCGCCGGCGTCGAAGTTTCGATGCCAAACGCCGTCAGCAGCGCCCTGGGAGTGGTGCCTAACCAGATTGCGAATCCGGCATAGACTGCAGCGGTAATCAGAAGAGCGATGGTGGGGAAGCGGGTGTTCATCCTCAAGATTGTACCGCTCGGCCCTCGGAATGCGTGGCAGGATTGTCGCCCGCTCGACCGCAGAGAAGGTAGCGAGCGAAAGCAACCCTTGTGTTAACTATTGGGCGTTTTTTGTACGTAGAAAAAACGCGAGCTCCCCGTGCGAAACCGTCATCGGGAGCATAGTGGGTTGGAGATGAGAGGGCAAAGCCTGCTATTGGTTGGTTAAACAGAGATTGAACTATTCCGATGCTTTGGCGACGGTCGAAACCGGTTTACGGAAAAATGAGCTTCGAGGGTGTGGTCTGCGGAATCGTAGATGCCTTAGTCGCCAGGGCTTAGATTTGGTCTTCTGTGATCGCTGCTGCACGGGATAGCCAAAATTCTACAGTGGCCGTCGACTTCGACTGTTTGAAATTGCGATTGGCGACGCTGCGATTCCGCTTCAACACTGTTTTCAGCCTGTATTTCTAGACGTCAACGTATGGCGAGGTTTTTGTACCACACGACCAGACGAATATCTTCAGGCGGGAGGTTGATGTGTGTGCAGACAGGGTAGGTCAGCCTTGTAGGCTGGGGTCCGCGTTTCTCTGGGTGTGAGGCAAGTTTGGGAGCGCTTGTTTAAAGAGCCGTAAGCACTATCCATAAAGCTTGTGTGCTTCCGAGTGCCCGAGTTTCCGGGCACGAATTGTTCCATCGGCGAGCTTCTCGCCTTTCGGATCGACATAAACCCGACCAGAAGTTTTTCCCTGCACGACATTCATTACATGGATATTGAAAATAAACGCGGTGTCGCTCGTGGCGGTAAACCAATGCACGTTGTCTTTATGATCTGTCACCGTAGAAACACCGCCCACCGAGAACCGATCATCAATCGTCGGCTTGATAATGTAATGATCCTTTTGATCCTCAAGTCGATCATAGTGCCGACCGTGAAAATCCCCTTTCAGGATTAAGAAAGCTGTCGCCATATTGTCGTGACCGTGTGGAGCCACGGAACGATCTTTCTTCAGCGCAAAAATCTGATGACCAAACACCAGCTGAGTCGGAAGGCCTTCGACTTCAGGAAACTTTGCACGATAGCTCTTTTCGCCCTGCTCTTTGAACTCTGCTTCGCGTTCAAGCTTCTCGAAATTGACAAACTTCAGAAGCTCTGGCAAATTAACCTGCTTAAACAGCTCTTCTGTCTTCCCTTGCCACTCGACTTGCTTCAGTTTTTCACCGCGCACATCCAGACCAAGCTGGTGCAGCTCGGCCAACCATTTCGCCGTGATCGGTTTAACCTCTTGAGCAAACGCATCAGCTCGGAAGAGTGTCTCAAGCAATGAGAAGGTGAGCAAGGAACCGATAGTCCCATGCGCAAAATCGCGCCGCGTTAACTGAGTCATCAATGCACTCCAATTGTCTAAAGCTCAACAAGGCGAACCTCGCCCGCATTTCTGGTACGGATCCCAGAGCAAATTGTTAGTGACTATTGTACCAATAAGCCCAGGCGCATGTTGAGAAACTCCAGCGAACCGCTCATCGAACACAGCCTTTGATTCCATAAAGAGAAACTGGAGCGCCGCCGACATATCAAGTCGCATTTCGGCACCCACCGCTCGAGTACCGTGAGCATTCCCATCCGGAATTGCAAGGGTTCGGCTCGATGCGGAGATGTCATACTTACACCCTGTAGACTCTTTGTGCGTTGTCATGGAACAGCTTCTTTTGGTCCGCCGTCGCTCGATTACAGTCCGCAAAGCTGGCACCCAGCTTGCAAACTGGCCAATCGCCGCCAAAGACGACACGGTCCGAACCGAAGGTATCCAAGCAGAAGTTGTTAGCGGGAGCCAAGGCGTCGGTAGTCCAGCTCCTCGAGGCACGAGCGATAATACCGGAGATCTTGCAAGCGACATTGTCGCATTTGGCCAGCTTCTCCATATCCTGCTTTCCAATTGTTGACTTCATGAATCGGCTTGACGGTTTGCTTGTCCTTGGCTCGCCATGCTTGTGGATCGCGGCGTGACTCCAAGCGGATATTTGGTATCGATCGTCAACATTATTCTTCGTATCGATCTGTGCAGTTAGGGGGGTGGTTGTCAGGGCGACATACAGCAGGCTGCAACAGCAAATCGCCAGTATGCCAATCAAGATCTTTGATACTCGTTGCATTCTGAACTCTCTCTATTTGGGCAAGCGTAACGATCATTTCCGAACAGAACTGGTAATTCTCGGGCGAACTCGCCGAGTCATTAAGAATTAGGCTACGCCAATTAGTAGGTCAAATGGGCTGTGAGTTCCATCAATTTGAGTCTCATCCTCCCAAATGTAAAGTTGCGTCACATCCCGACAGTCGTGGATGTGGATCTGCGCGATGAGCTTTAGCTCATGTTCCGTCTGCGTGGCTCCCGCCGTGGAATGCGAGTAAGGTACAAACGCAGATTGTTAGCGCTGTTCGATCGCGCACGATAGCAAACATTGTGAAGATTAATGTATCGGCTACTGGAAATAATCAAGTCGGCGGGTAATGTAGATTACCAGCGTCGCCGCGACGTTGAGAGCTTGAATTCTCTTTCAACTGACGATTCGATCATGAAGCTCATCTTGATTGGGGCGCTCGGCGTGTTGGCGCTAGGTTACTTGACGGTGCTCGTGACGAGCGTGCGTCGATCTCGTTACACCGCAACGGAGGCGGCCAGCAGCGACTGGCTACCAACGCCGCTAGAAACGCTAATTGGTTTCGTCACCAACTTTTTCGACACGTTGGGGATCGGCAACTTCGCGCCGACAACGGCTTGGTTTCGCTATGCAAAGCTCGTGCCCGACGAACTCATCCCCGGCACCATGAATGTGGGGCACACTTTACCTGTGATGCTGATGGCTTTTCTCTACATTGAGATCGTCGAGGTCGAATCTACCACGCTGCTGTGCATGATTGGATCCGCGATGGTAGGTGCTTGGCTCGGAGCCGGAGTCGTATCGCAGTTGCCCAAGAAACGCATACAGATCGGCATGGGGGGTGCGTTGATCGTCGCTGCTATGCTAATGGCCGCGTTCCAGTTCGACTTGAAGCCAAAGGGAGCACAAGCGCTGGGGCTGGAGTGGATGCAGCTCGTTCCGGCCAGTCTATTGATTGGGATGCTGGGCGCATTGATGACCATCGGCGTCGGACTCTACGCGCCATGCATGATTCTCGTCTCGCTGATGGGCATGAACCCGATAGCAGCGTTTCCTATCATGATGGGATCCTGCGCCTTTTTGATGCCCTTCGCGAGCACACGTTTTATACTCTCGGGCAAGCTTCAGCTTCAAGCGGCTCTTGGCCTGACGCTCGGCGGTATTCCAGCCGTGCTGATCGCGGCACTGCTTGTGAAATCCCTTCCACTTTATGCTCTGAAGTGGTTGGTAGTCTTGGTTGTACTCCTAACGGCCATCCAGATGTTACGCTCCGCATTCGCCTTCGAATCGCATACCCAGGATCGGGAATAGCCGAATCGTCATCCTTTCCCTTCCGCTAATGTCTCGTGACCGCTCAACTTCTTTGCCCACATTCAATTGAAAGCTTAGCATCGTTCGCAAAATAGAGGGACCAGTATCGTGAAGCCAGGTTTTATTTGCATGCTAATCATAGTCGGATCAGGGGCGACCGTGATCACTCAAGCCCAGGAGCTCGACAACGATTTGTTGACGGTCGCAGAGCGAAGTGGTTGGCGTGCGACTGCTACTCACGCGGAAGTCTCTCAGTTAGTGCTGCGTCTTGCTGACCGATCACCCTTGATACATGTTGAAGAGGCCGGAAAGACTTTCGAAGGTAAGGTCTTGCCTATCATGGTAATCGCAGACCCACCAGTAAAGGATCCCACTCAAGTCGGCGATCGATTGGTAGCCTTTGCATGGGCTGAAATTCATTCAGGCGAAGTTTGTGGCAAGCCGGCGACCCTCATGCTCGCCAGAGAGTTGGCCACAACGAATGATCATCCACTCTTGAAGAACCTAGTCATTATCTTTCTACCTCTGCTCAACGCGGACGGAAATGACCGCATGTCTCCGGACAACCGGCCCGGGCAACTGGGACCCATTTTGGGAATGGGCACGAGAGCCAACGCGATGGGATTGAACATCAATCGTGACTTTACAAAACTTGACACTCCCGAGGCCCAGGCCGTCATGAGCGTACTCAATCGCTGGGACCCGGCGATCGCGATGGATCTGCACACGACCAACGGTTCACGACATAGGTACACCCTGACGTACGATGGACAGCGGCATCCGGCTTGCGATGACGAGCTTCGCAAGCTTACCCGATATGAATTGTTGCCCTGGGTCACCAGGACGATGCGAGAAAACACGGGCTACGAAACAAATGTCTATGGCAACTTTCGTGGTAACCGCTGGGTCATCGACGATGCGCTACCTCGCTACAGCACACATTCTGTGGGAATGCGCCATCACATCTCTATCTTGTCCGAAGCGTACTCTTACGCACCCTACCAGGACCGTGTCCTTGGGACCCGAGAGTTCGTCAGGCACTGTTTTGAGTTTGTCTCCGAAAACAGGGACACCGTGAAACAGCTTCGGGACAGGGCGAAGCAGCTCACCATTGAACTCGGGAACCATCCGTCTGTTGGCAACTTGCTTGCCCTACGTCGCCAGCCAAATTTTGGCGAAGAACCCATTGAGGTACTGGGATATGAGAATCTTCACCACCGAGGCGAGGCAGGTGAACCTAGGGCGTACTCACTGTTCTACAATGACTTAAGTGATCGCCGCAGCTTCAGACTATTTTGCGACTGGAGCGTCAACGGTAACTGGCGTTCGTACAAATCGATGATTCGCAATCGAACTTCGTCTGCCGTGTAGAACTCGCGAAGTGGTCGCGGATATCCAGCTGCTGCCATAGCGGCCGTCCAATTTCCGTGCCAGTGCTTAGCGGCCTCGTACAACGCCCGATCCTCGCGGTTGGTCCGAATAAGACTTTGGCCACTGCGATGGCGATTGCGAATAGCCTCAACAACCGCGACCTTTGACCATCCGCCATTTCGCCGTGCCGGTTGGTTGACCATGCGATTGCCAGTAAAACCATCGCGTGTGTTGTGAATCAGGCATGGTACCGACTCGACCCCCAGATCCAACAAAATGCGGTACCGCAACGCACCGTCGAGAATCTCGTAGCCATCGTTGACCGGAAACACGATCAGCGGTTCGATCAATCCGACCGCCCGCAAGCTCGCCTCGATCCGTTGACTATATTTCTTGGCCACTTTGCGCTCATTGCGTGGCATAAGCTTGACGATCGAGATGTCGATGCCCTGCACAGATTTAGAGTTATGTCCGTTTGAAATCATGATTGCACCTCTGATTCCGTGGCCTGATCGAATCGGAAGTCACCAGCCAGAGCGGGGCGATTGCTCAACTTGTGCCGGTCCAGCAGTTCCACCAGCGCCGTGTCTTGGAACAGCGTGTTGACCCCAGTCAGCAACGTCATGAAGCAGTTCTCTTTCGATTTCCCCTCGCGAACAAACGAAGTCTTTACCCTTGTCGTCTCGGCGATGTCGTGTTGCAACTGATTGACCGTATAGTCACTCCTCGCCGGAGACTTCTTCGATAACTTGGCCCGCGCCGAAATAATCCGCCGGGCTTGGCCAAAGTTGTTGGTCGTCACCAATCCCTCGGCAAAGGCATCCATCAGCACGCCTTGAATCTGCGAACCCTCCGTCGAACAGACTTGGATCGCAAACTTGATCGGAAAGATCCCAGATTCGACACCTTGGATCAAACGCTCTTCGCCCTGTTCCACCAGCCGGATGTAGTTCCGAATGTACTCTTCGGACTTGCAAGCGATCTTGGCGATCTGCTTGTACTCCCAGCCTTCATCATGCAGCCGTTTCAGCTCGCGAGCGAAAGCCTCTTCATCTACTGTTTGCAATCCAAATCGCAGTTGCGGGCCACGCTGGACCTGGCGGATTTGAATTTTGAGTGCCAGTTTGACCTGCCCACGACTGACCCCGAGTATCGCGATTATGTTTTTGGAGGATTCACCGA
>JBGSJT010000749.1:0-3325 GCA_041741715.1 Pirellulaceae bacterium
GAACCCCCGCGGGCTATTGGAAGTGACACTCACCGAGGGGCTGCACGATTACAGTCCAATAGCCACATCGTTAGTCGCTGCAGGCTTTCCACTAAAGCGCTTCGCGGAAAAAGAAACCAATCTCGAATCCGCCTTCATGGCCCTAACCAAAGGCTCGGGGACTAAGATTTAGTTAGCCGTGACGCGTAGCGGTCTGCAGCTCACAGAAACAATTCTTTGTTCGCGGCGCGGTAGCTAGCCCAACTTTCCCAGGCCCACTGCTGATCGACGATCGATAGCCCCGGCACACAAAGTCGATCGTAATGAATGCGCAACATGTAGCTCCCCTCCTCATAGACTCGCTCCAGGGCCGCTTGCAAATCCAAGGCAACGTCGGGATCGGGTGACACCAGCGGCAGACCAATCGTCGGCAGTCGCTCGCGCAAGCCAGATGCGATCAATTCAAACCGCGTGCGACTGGCTTGCTTCTGAAATCCTTGACTTCGATTAATCGTGATCAAATAGTCAAATGTCCCCAGCGCCGAGAGCTGTGCCTCAGTAAAGTCACACGAACGTTCGCCGACACGCAGCAAATCGATCTCGACCAAATGCGTTGAACTGTTTAACGTCGCACTGCGCTTCTTCAAAAATTGCTCGCGCCCCGGCCCGCTCGATTTATTAATAGGGCTGAGTAATTCCAGCACGGTCACTACTTGCAGATCCTGATAGCGATCTAATATTTCGATATACGGCTCACGAATCGGTTCGTCGGCCAATTCCATCACCAACGGTTCCGCGAGCACGACACTGGGCGATGCGATCTCAGGCCGAAGAGCGCGCAACGTTTTCTGAATCCACAAGTCCGGTACGCGTTGTTGACGCGGCACGTCAATCACTACTCGTTCCTCGATTGAGACCACATAGCGAGGTCGCAAGGCAGGTGCAATTTGCCCACGAATCGCGTTGATTAAGCCGCTGTGGATACCTGTCCATAAAATTGGGTTTTCGAGGTAGGGATCCATTCCAGGAAAAGGGATAGCCATGCGAGTAGCTCCGTTAGCTGCGAAAAACTCTCATCGTACGCGGCTTCACAAAAGACCGTGAATTGTTCACGCACGGATTCCGTGATCCAGCATCTAATAGTATAGCTGGATCGGACTACCGAGTGACTGATATCAATCGTTTGAAACTACTAATCGTCGGAACCAAGCCGCGATGGTGGCCGTTACGAATTCAAGATCGGCCGGATTGCGAACCAACAAATGATCGGCACCCGGCAAGCAGATTAAACTAGCGGGTGACGGTTCAGGGTCGTCGCCAGCGCGTTGCGTAAGTAATGCAAACAAGCGCAAGACGTGCTCGAAGCCGAGTGTCTCATCGACAGGACTGTGAAACAACAACGCGGGCTTGGTCACTTGTCGCAGCTTGCCAGGCAAATTGAACTGACGAAAGTCGGCGAGCATGCTGTCGCGAATAGTGTACTCTCGGCCACCAATGCTGACCGTGCCACTCCCGTCGGTCGCGATGCGGGGATCCTTCCGCTGTAGCAAATCCGCCAAGTGACCGGTGTCGCTGGGGGCGGCCAGCGTCACCACTCCGCGCACGCTGGCCAGTTCTTCCACCATCGATAGGCTGCAGGCGCCACCAAAGCTGTGCCCGATCAGAAAGTCGGGCGAAGTAAGTTGCCGCTTCATGAACTGCTGCGCGGCCAATAGATCGGCGCGATTGCTGGAAAAATCGGTCAGCGAGAAATCACCTTGACTCCCACCCAACCCCGTTAGATCGTAACGGAGCACAACAATGCCGGCTTCCGCCAAGCCGCGTGAGATACGCACTATCGCCTTGAGGTCCTTATTGCAAGTAAAGCAATGCGTAAACAGGGCCGAAGCGATCGGGTCGGCAGCCGGCCAATCGACGATCCCCGCCAACTCAAACCCTTGGCCTCCTGTAAAGGCAACTCGCTCACTACGTCGTATCAAAGTTCGTACTCATTAAAGTGCCCCGACGCTCCGCGTCGACAGTTCTGACTACTCACTACTCATGGCTTTTCTTGCATCGGACAGGTGCAGACCAAGCGTCCGCACCCTGGGCAACCAGTCCCATACTTGTCTTGAATGGCTTGCCCCAAGTCGACACCAGCCACGTTGGCAATTGTGGCCAACCAGGCGATGACATCGGCAAACTCCGCAGCCAACTCCTCAGGTGTTCCCTGGCGCAGCGCGGAGGCAAGCTCTCCGACCTCCTCCATCAGCCACATAAAAGTTCCATCGATGCCACGTTGCACATCCTTCTCATAGTACATCGCGTGGATCTTGGCTTGAAAGTCTGTTAGGGATACGTCAATCTTTGGTTTGTTGGCAGTCATATGAGGTCAACTCCGTTGCGCTTTGTTTTTATCGACATCGATCCTGAGTTTGCCGGGATGCTTGTCCCCGAAATCATCCGCTTCTATCTTTTTGCCGCCCTGCGTTGGAGTCCAGGCTTTAGCCGCCCTGCGTTGGAGTCTGACATGCATCTGCGCCTAAAGGCTGTACTCCAACGAACGGCCGGTGTCGTATCCATTAAATTCAGACAACCGCTCCCGCACCCATTTGACCTGTTCGTCCGCCAGCTTAGGGGAGGGAATGATTTGACTATAATCGATCTCGCGATGATAGGGCCCTGCCTCGTAAGTCCGCTGCATCACTTGTTGCAAAGGGACACTCACTTCGCCATCTCCCGGTAGAAGTGGAACGTTGATGGTGGGGAGTGGCTGCCGCAGGTGAATTGGGTAGATAAAATAGTCTTCAAAGTTGTCGAAGCGATGCGCGCACACGTGATATTCACAAGTCGGAACAGATTTGAGATATCTCACTTCAGGTACTGCCGTGGTGTGCTTGCCACCGCGCAACAAATCGATTTCCACTAAGTGGCACTTGGATTGCAATAGTTCCTGTTGCTTGCGGAGATACAAATCGCGTCCACGCTCCCCCAGCGTCTTGTTACTAGGGCTGAGCACCTCAATGGCGGTAACCAAACGCCGGCTTGCACCACGACCGATAGCGATCTCCACAAGTGTTTGCGACTGTTCGTCGTGAGGTACTGTTACAACGATAGGCTGCGCGGGCTCGATAGCTAAGGCAGTTCCGGTCTCGACGCGTGCCATCGATGACATGCTCAAGACATTGACGTCCGGACCGATAAACCGTTCTGAAACCTCAACCCAAGCGCGGCGTCCCAAGGCGGCGTAGTAGGGGGCGGGCAACATCGGCTGAATGATTTCTCGCAGATAGGCCACGAATCCATCGTGAAAATCAGCGAAGTCCAACGGCTCTTCCAGAAACGGATCCATGCCTGGAAAGGGAGA
>JBGSJT010000750.1:0-29959 GCA_041741715.1 Pirellulaceae bacterium
TCATGTTTTACCGAGGTTTAGTTTTTGGATATCAAGTGATTTTCGCCTAAAACCATTCTTTTTGCCCTGCCATGCCTTAAACAAACCTATCAGAGTTGTTTCTTGAATCGATTGGCTACCCACAGATTCTTCTGAAGAGCCTAGTTGTCTAACTACAAAACTTGGCTCATGCCAGACAAGCTGGACATGGGCCGACTTAGGGTTGAGCATGGTCAACGCGTCAAAAAATCTGTATCGGCTGACAGCTCTACAACTGCTCTGGCTGTTTCTACAGAGTCCACTTCCAATTCGCGCTCAGGAGCCCGATCAACTAACCACCGCGCAGCGAGCTCAATTGAGTTTCTTCGAACAAAAAGTCAGACCGGTCTTGGTCGAGCACTGCTACGAGTGTCACTCCACTTCGGCGGAATCACTCAAAGGGAGTCTCTTGCTCGATTCGCGCGCCGGCTGGCAAACCGGTGGGGATAGTGCTACTGCCGCTATCGTACCTGGCGCACCCGACGAGAGTCTGTTGATTCAAGCCGTTCGTTATCAAGATGGCCTAGACATGCCACCCGACGCACCGCTGGCTCCTGAAGTCATCGCCGACTTGGAAACTTGGGTTCGCGATGGTGCGTTCGATCCGCGTACCGAAGAAACAGTCGAATTGAAACGCGCTGACAAATCATGGTGGTCGCTACAGCCACTGCGAGAATTTGACGCGGATCAGTCGATCGATGGTTTTATTGCCAAGCAACTGGAACACGAGGGACTCCAGCGCAATCCACCCGCCGACGCGCGGACGTTGATTCGACGCATGAGCTACGACGTGATTGGTTTGCCCCCCACGCCAGAAGAAGTTCAACACTTCACCTCCGACTACTTGGCCAATCCGCAAGGTGCCACGGAGCGATTGGTCGATCGTCTGCTGGCGTCACCTCACTACGGCGAACAGTGGGGACGGCATTGGCTCGACGTGATCCGCTTCGGTGAAAGCATTGGTTTCGAACGCAATGTGATCATTGATGATCTGTGGCCCTTTCGCGATTATGTGATTGGCGCGATCAATGAGGACAAACCTTTCAATCAGTTTATCGTCGAGCATTTGGCGGGTGATGTCATCGGAGCAGGCCAACCTGAGGTCGAAGTGGGGGCAGCTTTTCTGGTTGCTGGTCCGTACGACGACGTGGGGAATCAAGATGTGGTCGCGCAAGCCAACATTCGCGCAGCCACGCTGGATGAAATCATCACCGCGACCAGTGGCGCGTTCTTGGGGCTCACAATCAACTGCGCACGCTGCCACAATCACAAATTCGATCCAATTCCGGCCGAAGACTATTATCGACTACGAGCTGCTTTCGAAGGTGTCGAGCATGGACGCCGCGTCGTGGCCACCGACCAACAGCGTCGCCAACATACTGATGCAGTACGCCCGCTGAATATTGAGAAGAAAGAGCTGGCCGCGCGCATTGAAGACCTCAATCAAGCCATCGCTGCGCGGGCGGAGGAAGAATTGAAATCGCAAGTCTATTCACGCCCCAAGATCGATCCCCAGTTGATCGAAGAGCGTTTTCCAGCTACCGACGCCCGCTTCGTCAAGTTGATGATGCATGCCAGCACCGACAAACCGAACTCGGCCGTCGGCGCACGCTTGGTGGAAGTGGAAGTCTGGAGTAGCGAACCGACACCGCGCAACGTGGCCTTGGCGGCAGGTGGCGCACAAGCCAGTGGGGCGCGTTCGTCCGTCGCTGAGGATTTCCCGGCAGCCTATGGACCTCAGTTCACCATCGATGGCCGAACCGGCGAACAATGGTTTATCGGCCAGCCAGCCGAACTGTTGATTGAACTCCCCCAGAAGACATCGATCGATCGCGTCGCGTTTAGTAATGTCAAAGGGAAGTACATTGAAGACAAAGCCCAAGGCGCCACCCCGTGTGAGTACGAACTGTTCGTCTCCAACGATGGTCAACAGTGGCACAGGGTAGGCGATAGCTTTGATCGCGCACCATGGACGAAGGCGCACGGTGTTGAACGCTTGCGCGGCAAAAACACGACAGATGAAGAATCGTCAGAACTAAAACAACTGCACTCGAAATTGGCGACGCTCGAAGCGAAGCTGCATGCCATCCCGCCGCTCCCTGTGATGTTTGTCGGTCAACACACGCAGCCTGCCGAGTCGACCTATCTACACGTTGGTGGCGACCCGATGAAACCGGCCAACGTGGTAGCACCGAGCAGCCTGGAAGTACTCAGCCAAGTGGTCGCACCGTACACGCTAGAAGTCGACGCGCCCGAAGCGGAACGTAGACTGGCCTTGGCCAAGTGGATCACGGCGAATAACAACCCTCTGACAGCGCGGGTGCTCGCCAATCGCGTGTGGCAATATCATTTTGGAGCTGGGATCGTCGATACCCCGAGCGACTTTGGTTTCCTGGGTGGGAGGCCCACGCATCCTGAATTGCTCGACTGGCTGGCCCGCGAACTGATTGCCAGTGGTTGGAGATGGAAGCCCCTGCATCGCCAGATTTTATTATCTGAAACCTATCGTCAATCGTCGGAGAATCGCAGTGAGGCGACTGCCATCGACGGCGACTCGCGACTGCTGTGGAGATTTCCACCACGTCGGTTGACCGCCGAGGAGATTCGCGATACGCAATTGTTGGTGGCTGGAAAACTCCAGGGCTATGGTACGCAACAACAGATCGACGATTCGAATTCCCAAACGTTGGCCGGTGGCCCTGGATTTCGACTTTACAAATTCACGCAGAACAATGTCTGCACCTACTTTCCGCTTGACGAGCATGGGCCAGAGACGTATCGCCGAGCCGTCTATCATCAGAATGCGCGAGCTAGCGTGGTCGACTTACTGACGGATTTCGATCTACCCGATATCGCCTTTGCCGCACCGGTCCGAGCCAACACCACCACGCCATTGCAAGCGCTCACTCTGCTGAACCATAAATTCACGCTCGACATGGCTGAGAGTCTCGCGCAGCGCGCCACGGCGTTGACTCATTCAACGCAGCCCAAGCGAATTGCCGCAGCCATGTACCAATTGTTGTTGCAACGACCACCCACGCGGACCGAACGCGCTGCGGCAGCAGAACTGATCAAGCAACATGGAGCGGCAGCACTGGGGCGGGCGATGCTGAACCTAAACGAGGTGCTGTATGTCGAATGAATTCCCAAATCATCGTCGCGGCTTTTTGAGCAACATGACCACGGGGTTGACTGGAGTCGCATTGACGCAGTTACTGCGTCCTTCTCAGGCGGCTGAAACAGTAGCGCATCATCGTCCCAAAGCCAAACGAGTGCTGCAGATCTTTTGCCCTGGCGCCGCGTCACATGTTGATTTGTGGGACTATCGACCGCAGTTGGAAAAATATCACGGCACGCCCCTGCCAGGTGCCGAGGGGGAAGTCTCCTTCCAAGGCAAGAATGGCAATCTAATGAAATCCCCCTGGCCCTTCGCGGCGGCCGGAGAGTCTGGCAAGATGCTCTCATCAATGTTGCCTAACCTGGCTCAACACGTCGATGACATGGCCTTTATTCACTCGATGACCTCGCGCAGCAACACGCATGGTCCGGGCTGCATCTTCATGAATTCGTGTTTCACTCGCGAAGGATTCCCATCGGCCGGGGCGTGGGTCAGCTACGCCTTGGGGACACTCAACGAAAACTTGCCAACCTATGTGGCTATTCAAGATGTCCGCGGCGAGCCGCCCAACGGTAAAGCCAACTGGGGAAACGGTTTCCTGCCGGCCCAACATCAGGCGGTCACCATGTCCGCGCAACAACCGCTGCGCAATTTGTCGCGGCCTGATTCAATCGCCGTCGATACCGAGCGCGCCACGCGAGATTTCCTGAGTCGGGCCAACGCTGAGCATGCGCGACAGCGAGCTGGCGAAGATCAATTGCAAGCTCGCATGCAAGCTTATGAACTGGCGGCTCGCATGCAGTTGGCCGCACCACGCGTGAGTGACCTGTCGCGAGAATCACAATTGACTCATCAACGTTACGGCACCGACGATGCCAACCCGCTCAAAGCCGCGTATGCGCGGAATTGTTTACTTGCGCGGAGGTTTCTTGAGCAAGGGGTGCGCTACGTGGCACTCTATTGCGCGTCGCGAGCCAGTTCCGTTGATGGGTTACTGAATTGGGATGCGCACAAAACGCTGAAGGCCGATTATGAACGGCACTGTCCCATTTTCGATGGCCCCACCGCAGCGCTGCTGACCGACCTCAAGCAAACAGGACTGTTGGACGATACGCTGGTGGTGTGGTGCAGCGAGTTCGGAAGAATGCCCACCCACCAAGATGGCACTGCGGGACGCGATCACAATCCAGACGCCTTCACGACGTGGATGATGGGAGCGGGCATCAAGGGTGGTGTCAGTTATGGATCTACCGACGATTTTGGTCGACGCGCGGTGGAAAACATCGCCACCCCCTATGACTTTTACGCAACCATGTTGCATCTACTGGGGCTCGAACACGAACAGTTGACGTACTATCACAATGGGGCCAATCGCCGACTGACCGACGTGCACGGGCATGTCCTGCGAGATATACTAAGTTAGTTGACCAGCGCCCACTCGTGATAGTCGCTGATCGCTCCGCCGATCAGTGCTTTTTTGCGCATGGCACATCGGTAGCGCCACCCTAAATGGGGACGCTAAAGCAACTGATTGGCGACGTAAGCGACTGACCGGCGGAGCGATCAGCGACAATATTTCTACACCATCATCGCTTGAGAACCGCATGAATCGGAATAGCACACTCCCGCTGACCTTAGCTGATCAGCTCATGCAACTAGGTGGCGTTCCGGCTGAGCGGGTGCGGTTGTCGCCAACTCCCGGGCAGGCCACTCTTGAAGATTTAATGGCAATCAATCGAGAAAAAAGTGGACTGTGTGAATTGGTGGATGGAACCTTAGTGGAGAAAGCGATGGGTTACGAACAATCGGTCATCGCGGGAACTATCTTGAGGATACTCAGCACGTTTGTACATCACCGTCGTCTCGGGTTGGTCTCTGGAGCTGATGGCTTCTTTCAGTTGCAATCCTCAACACGGGGCCCAGATGTCGCCTACTTGTCGCGCGAGCGCCTGCCGGCTGGCAAGATTCCCGCTGACGCCTACCCTCGACTAGCACCCAATTTAGTCGTTGAAGTCCTCAGCCGCGGGAACACAAAAAGCGAGATGATGCGTAAGCGACTGGAGTATTTTCACTCAGGAGTGGAAATTGTCTGGATCGTCGATTGCGTGCATCGCTCGGTGGCCGTCTACACGTCCCCCTCCGAAGTCCAAGTGCTCGGCGAGCAAGACACCGTTGACGCGGGGATAGTTCTACCAGAGTTTAGTTCCCTGGTTGCCGATTTCTTTGCCGACATCGACTTGGGGCTCAGCCAAGAGGCGAATGGCAACCTGCAATCATAGAGGGGACAGTGCCACATCGATTCCATGTGTCATCTTTTTGCCGCACATTTTTTTGTCGCAAACGCGCAGCCGCTGATGAGGAGTGACTGCCGACTCTGGCGAGGCTCAGAAGTTGTCGCGACAAAACTCACCGACAAAAAGATGTGCGGCAAAAAGATAGTGGGAGGCGTGTTCGGGGACAACGGTCCCTTCAAAGCCTGTGAACGTGAAGTTACAATCGTGTTCGTTTAACCCAGATCATTCATAACCCGCAGCGTCAACACGGACGTTTGAGTCTGAATCGAGTCTCTAAAGCATGAATAATCCGGGTTAAACATCCGTATTGCGCCACATTCGACACTCAAACCGGAAAGCAACCGAGAGTGACACAGACCGAATCAAAACCGGCAGAGGCCTCCAGTCCGTTGGCGTCCACGCCATTGACCGCGTGGCATGTGGAGCGAGGTGCGCGGATGGCGGAATTCGCTGGCTTTCAAATGCCGATCCAGTATTCGTCGATCGTCACCGAGCATACGGCCACGCGTCAAGCGGCGGGTTTGTTCGACATTTCTCATATGGGGCGTCTGCGATTCGAAGGCCCCAGAGCGCACTTGCTTCTCGATCATCTGCTGACCCGTCGTGTCACCGACATACGCCCCGGCATGATTCGCTATTCATTGATGTGCAACGAGGATGGAGGGATTCTGGACGATGTACTGGTGGCTAATCTTGAGAGTCCCAGTAGTCGACAATTTTTTCTGTTGGTCGTCAACGCGGGCAATCGCGGCAAGATTCTCAAGTGGATCGCGCCGCATCTGGCCGATTTCCCAGATGTCGAATTTCGCGATGCCACTGAGTCCACCGCCATGATCGCCGTGCAGGGTCCCAAGGCGGCGGCCATTGTGGAGCGACTGTTTGATAGACGAGTCGTGCAGTTGAAATACTATCGTGGCTTGGTTACCGAACAGATGGGTAAGCCCTGCATCATCAGTCGCACTGGCTACACCGGCGAAGATGGTTTTGAATTGATCGTTCGCGAGGAAGATGCGCTGCGGGTGTGGGAGAATCTCACTCTAGCAGGACGCGAACACGGGATTGAACCCGTTGGCTTGGGTGCCCGCGATACATTGCGGTTGGAAGCCGGCATGCCACTCTACGGACATGAATTGACCGAGGCGATCGACCCGTTTACAGCGGGACTTGGTTTCGCAGTAAGTCTAGGAGACCGCAATTTCCTGGGCTCACAAGCACTCACCAGACTCGCCGACGCACCGCGAAGCATGACGCGGATTGGAATCCAACTCAGCGGACGCCGCGCCGCGCGGGAGGGGGCCAACTTCATCGACAGCGATCAGCGCACAGTTGGCAGCGTGACCAGTGGTACCTTCTCACCGACACTTCAGTCGCCGATTGCTATGGGCTACGTGACACCCGAGTTGGCGGTGACCGGGACCTGCATCGATGTCGACATTCGCGGCACTCGAACTGAGGCCCAAATCGTCAAATTGCCATTCTACTGTCGCTAAACAACTTTCATCACTTCATTACAAAGTGGCCCGATACTCGGCCGTCGGTCCCCCACTCAAACCGAATTAGAGATAGGAACAACCACCATGCAGCCTGAGAATTTGAAATACAATCCATCGCACGAATGGGTTGGAGTCGAGGAACGCGATGGCCAGCGCATCGCTGTGATTGGCATTACCGATTTTGCCCTCGAACAACTGACCGATTTGGTCTACATGGCTCTTCCCCAAGTGGGCGCTCAAGTCAAAGCAGGAGCCGAATTCGGTGAAGTTGAATCAGTGAAAGCGGTCAGCCCGCTGTACAGCCCGGTCGATGGTGAAGTAGTCGAGGTGCATCAGGAACTAGTCGATCACCTGGAGTCGCTAGGAGCTGATCCGTTCGGCCAAGGTTGGATTATGAAAGTCAAATTGTCCAACGATGCGAAACTTGACAGCCTGTTAGACTACGCTGCGTACAAGAAGCAATGTGCCGAGGCATAGAGAAGTGATGCATGGCTACGCCCTAATCGATATTCCCCGGAGCGGGGTCGAGAATATGGCACTCGATCAACGCATGCTCGAAATGGCAGCCGAGCGGCAGTGCATTATGCTACGCGTCTACCAATGGAGTGAGCCAACCCTCTCCCTGGGATATTTTCAGCCGTATGCGCAGCGGCTCTCTCATTCACCGAGCAGCCAGATTGACGTGGTGAGGCGGTCCACGGGGGGTGGAGCCATTGTGCATCATGAGGACTGGACCTACTGCATTGCCGTACCTGAAGCACTCTCGTTTGGCTCTGCTGGCCAATCCCATGTCGCAGCCAAAAACATTGGTGCCAGCCCAGCACTCTACGATTGCATGCACGATGCGGTGGTGGACTGGCTGAACGAATTGGGGATGGCTGTGCGAAAGTGGACGCAGGCCTGCGCAGTTGAGTACCATAAAAACTCCGCATCTTCGACTAGTTCAGAAGTTAGGGCTTCAGGGGAGAAGACTCCATTTCTGTGCTTCGAGCGACGGAGCTGTGGCGACGTGGTGTGGGGAGACGAGAAGGTGATGGGGAGTGCGCAGCGGCGGATTCCTGGAGCGGTGCTGCAGCACGGGAGTTTGCTCTTGGCCCCCAGTCCGCATGCTCCCAGCTTGTCGGGCTTAGACCTGGCTTCTCACACCCTACCCGTAGACGCTACAATAGCGGAGGATCCGAGCCACCCAACGCTCAGCCGTCGGCACCTCGCATCGCTCGCTACACTGAACGAAGACGGACACGGCAGCTTCTCACCTGAAGCTTTTTTTCAACGTTTGATACAAGCTGTCCAAGCGGCCACACACGTTAAACTGGAATGCCTGGCTTCCCTAACAGTTAGCCCCATACAATGGAACTGGCCGACCGCCACACGTTTTGCCGAAACTAGTTGGACAGAGCGACTGTAGTAGGTTAGGATTTTGACGTTGGCTGGACGAACGTGAAGGAAGTTCAGGCAAAGAACAGACTGACGTATATGAGAGCCGGTCAGGCAAGAAAGCCTGACGTACGTGAAGTCATTAATTATTCAAGAGCTTTCGATTAAGGTTAACTGGTTCTAGATCGCGCATCGCTCCCCCTGAAACCGCTTGTTTTTATTAAATTTTTGTCACTAAGCGGCGATAAGGGGGAATTACTCGCACTTAGGGCTTGTAATTAACACCTCACATAAGGAATAATAGAGTATTACCCAACGACGGACCATTCACGCTTCGATCTATTCGCCATCGTATTACTATTCAGTCCGGGGTATAAGTTTGAGAACTGCGACAGGTCATCTACAGGTGATCCACGGCAACTCAAAATGTTTGAGGGTAAACTATGCAAATGCAGTTGAAAGTGGTGACGGGTGGTCACGAAGGGAAATTGATCTCAGTAAATCACGACAAGTTCTTGATCGGTCGTAGTGACGAATGCCACATTCGTCCTAAGAGCGAATCGATTAGTCGTCGGCACTGTGCGTTCATTCGTAAGGAGGGTCGCATTCTGCTCATTGACCTAAAGAGCCGCAACGGCACTTACGTCAACGAACAGAAGCTCGACCCTTCCAAGGCAAAGGTGCTTAAGAATGGCGATCACATCAAAGTTGGCAAGCTAGAGTTTATTGCTGTCATCGAGGCTGGTGTTTCGAACGTTAAAAAGCCTGAGGTCAAGGATGTCAAGGATGCGGCCGCGCGAACGGTAGCCACGGCCAACGACAGTCGCTATGAAGAAGTCGACGTAAGCAGTTGGCTCGAAGAGGCCGATCAGTCCGAACGCCGTGATGCAGAACCTGACACTCGCCAATTCCATCTCAACCCGCAGCAAGAGGGCTCTCCGGATTCGACCGTGATGGATGTCAAGGCCGAGGAGGAGACTAAAGCCGATCACCACAAGCCCAAGGCGAAACCCGGTAAATTGCCGACCGTCGCCAAAGGGCCGACCACTCAGAATTCAAAAGACGCCGCTTCCGAAACACTCCGGAAATTTTTCAGCGGTCGCTAGAAAATCTGGAGCCAACCGGGCGAATGTCGCTGATCGCTCCGCCGGTCAGTTGCTTTTGTGTCACCCGCAACGTTGAGACTTTCGCTTTGCCAGTCGCGGGAAACCATGGACCGACGGAGCGATGCACGACTTAATTGCTATACGCGTGATCGGTTACGAAACTCCTCTAGTAGCAGCTTGCACATGACAGCAGTTAGCCATCGATGCGATGTTCGTTTCGAGATGTCAGGCATTTTCCGTCTGGGTTGGTGTTGTGTTGCCGTGCTGCTTGCACCACTCGCGACTTTTGCCCAACAACAAGCTTCGGTCGAACTGCGTAACGGTATGTTACTCGGTCCCGGCATCGTCTCGGAAACCGACTCAATCAGCAACAAGGCTTCTGAACGAGCCAATCCCGGGAATGTCACCAGCAAATCGATTCTGATCCTGGATGATGGGCTGCGCTACACGTATTTCAACAAGTCGGCAAGGAACGTCATCGCGGTGCGAGAGTCGACCGCCCCACCCGACGAGCAAATCATGCTCGCCTCTGACGGCGAAGCAGCCAAGTCGGGGAGTGCCCCTGCGATCATCGGCTTGATCGACATTCAAAAATTCAATAAATATGGTCGCCGCATCTATTCGCTCATGACCACTCGCGGTCGCGTCGATGTGCTGCAGGGCATTACCGCCATCACGCCGCTATTTGCCAAAGTCGAGGTGCTCCGCGATGGCAGTGAAGATTTCGTGTGGGATCAACGTATCGCCACGTCGTCGATCCCCGCCGATGAACTCAGAGCCATACTCCTGCAAGCCGTCGACTTGCACAAATCGAGCGAATGGCTGCGGCTGGTGACGTTTTACACTCAGGCCAAGCGTTACGACGAAGCCTACGCAATCATGAGTGAGGCCCTGACCCGATTTCCGATTGAGCTAGGTGATCGCGCGCCGGTGCTGACGCAGTTGAATCAACTATCGGCCAACCAGAAATTTGAGGAGATCAAGCTCCGCAAGAATTCGGGACAACACCAACTGGCCACCACTCTGCTGGGCCAATTTCCGGTCAACACACTCTCCGGTGAGAATCAACTCAAACTCGATGCGGAAATCAAAAGCGTTCAGCAACAAGTCAGCTTGGTTAGCGAAATTGTCTCGTCTATCCAGGAGCAGGCCGCCAAGCTCCCCGAACCCGATCAACAAGTAGTGGCGGCGGTGGTTCAAGAATTGTCGGATGAAATCAATCTCGAGACAGTGCTGCGACTCGACGACTTCCAACGCTTGCGGCGCGACACAACGATTCCAGCCGAAAACTTGGTGGCCTATGCCGTGGGAGGCTGGATGCTGGGGAGCGGTGCGGGGCTAGATAATTTTGCGGTGGCCAAGTCACTACTTCGTGTTCGCGAATTAGTCCGGCGCTACATGAATGTGCCGACGCCCGCCGAGCGCCAGCAAATCCTGCAGGAGCTACAGGGGGAGGAGGGAGCGCAGCCGCAGCTACTGGCCAAGCTGATTGCGACCATGCAACCTCCACTGGCCGCACCAGCCCATCGCGAGAAAGATCCAGTTGGTTTGTTTCGCCTGCAGATCCAACTCCTCGGTCAAGAGCCACGCAACTATGTCGTGCAAGTTCCACCGGAGTACGATCCCAATCGCAAGTACCCCTGCGTATTAGCCCTGCCCGGTAAGGGAAATCGGCCTGAGCTGGAGATCGATTGGTGGTGCGGAATGAATGTCGAATTGAACTCGGGAACCTACCGCTTGGGACAAGCCACCCGGCATGGCTACATCGTCGTGGCACCCGATTGGATGAATGAGCAACAGCGTGAATACGAGTACACCGAAGGGGAAAAAGACCGGATTCTCGCTTGCTTTCGCGATGCGTTACGACGTTTTTCGATCGATACTGACCGCGTATTTGTGGCGGGGCACTTGGAAGGTGGCACCGCCGCTTGGGACTTGGCCCTCTCGCATCCCGACCTGTGGGCTGGGGCGATCCTCATCTCTCCTGGTGCCGAAAAATACATCATGCACTATACGGAAAACATCCGCACTCAAGCTCGGACACCCGATCAAGTACCGCTGGGGACCTATCTCGTCTATGGTGAACTCGATGGGACGCGGAATGTCAGCATGATGGGAGCGGTCGCCACCAAATCTCTGAGCACTTCCCACTACGATGCCATCGCAGTCGAGTACCATGGCGAGGGTCGGGTGCGCTTTGCTTCCGAGCTACCACGCATTATGGAATGGATGGAATTGAGCAGCCACCGCCGCATCCGCGATCTTCAAAACATTGAAGTCCGCACCATGCGCCCCGGAGATCGCTTCTTTTATTGGCTCGAAGCCCCCTCGATACTCCCTGATCTTGCCGGAAATCCCTATCAGTTTGATGCCAAGAGTTTTGGCATCTTCGACGCGAGCATTCTCGATTCGACCGCCAACGGTGTGGCTATCAAAAAAATCCCTTCGCCTAATCACGCAGCCATTGTCTGGTTGACTCCCGACATGGTCGACTTCAGTCGACCGATCACCATTATCAGCGGCGGTCGCAAGAGCATTGAAACACTGCAACCCAGTATTGAAGTTATGCTCGAAGACGTGCGGCAGCGCGGCGATCGTCTTCATTTCTTCTGGCAAAAAGTCGTGCTCTAGGTGGTTGCAATAAGTGGGTCGCTCCTACCGCGTGCGAGTACCAACGCGCTGATCTACCTGCCACAGATGGGAGTCATGAGAATCATGGGATTAATTGCTACTCAAAGGTCACACTCGGCAAGCGTGACCCACTGAATACCTTCGTCAACTCATTCTCAATTAGCCTGACGCCACACATCCAATTGTTGCTGAGCCCACACCGCAAGAGTGTCTGACAGTGGTGGCTGGGGAGGTTGATCGTAGTTCACCGCGCCACGCCGATAGGGCCCGCGCTCATAGGTTTGCTGAAAGGCATACTGCAAATCCAAAGTGGCTTCGGCATCCGCTTGTCGCAACGGCACGGCGATGACCGGCAACGTATCGATCAAACAGATTGGGAACAATTGATAGAGCAACCTTCCGCTCCGTTGCCACGCGCGTTGCACGAAAACGATGTAATCCGACTGCGGATCGAATTCGTACATCCGCTGATGAACCTCCGCGCCGAAAAAGTCACGACGACCAGCTCGCAGCAAATCTATTTCAATCAATGACGTGGTACTTGCAAGAACCTGAGTACGTTTGCGCAGGTAACTATCGTGATCAGGTCCTGATGATTTGTTGGAGGGGCTAAGAATTTCGATCACTGTCACCACGTCGTGCCCTGATCGCGCATCACGAATTTCAATAAAGCTGACCGACTGCAGTTCATTGGCGAAGTCCCACTGAAGCGATTCGGTCACTTCCGAACGGGGCGAATCGAGGACTGCGGTGCCACCTGTGGTCGATGGTGTAGTCTGTCGCGGCATTTTAGCGGATGTGTTGACGGTAACATCAGGAATGATCCTTCCCCCAGCAGCATGGCCAACGATCCCTAATTCTTCTCGCGCGCCCAACTGCGCATAGTAGGGTTCTGGCAAGATGCAGTTAAGTGTCGCGCGAATTTCGCCGGCCAGCGCATCGTGAAAATCAGGCCAGACGGCAGAGGCTTCGAGCCACGGGTCCATGCCCGGAAAGGGGGAAGGCATTGTGTAGTTCTCCAATGAGCACGCATCATGTATCACTTCATTTTAACTAGGCCGCATCACACGCGGTACTTGGCCGCCAGCCAGCCAGACGATTTCGCGCTGTTTTTAATTTGCCATGTCGGGAATATTCTAATGAACGCAAGTCCTAGATGCCTTAAGTCCCCTCCCTGAGCACTAGTACAAAAGACCGTCTGCAATAGAATCGTAACTCGACGTGTCGGTACTGGGTTTCACCACATCGCCACAATTTAGCTAATTTATAAACAAGACCAATGACTGAACCGCGATCACCGACTGCACCTACGGCTGGTGCCGATTATCGGCAACTGGCCATCGCCGCCCTGGCGCTCGTCGCCATCGTGCTGCATGTGCTGATGCGGTATCTGTGGCAGTGGGAAGACTGGCGGGCTACGCTCCCTTTGTTCGTCGCGTTGAGCTTGGGTGGCGTTCCGCTGGTGTGGGAACTGCTACTGAAACTGGCGCGTCGTGAGTTCGGATCGGATCTGTTGGCTGGCATTTCCATTGTCACTTCAGTCATCTTGGGTGAATACTTGGCGGGCACCTTGGTCGTGTTGATGCTCTCCGGCGGTGAAGCATTGGAAGCCTACGCAGTTCGCAGCGCATCGTCGGTGCTAGAAGCGTTGGCAAAGCGGATGCCCACCATCGCGCATCGCAAACTTGACGCGCGAATCGAAGATGTCGGACTTGAGCAGTTGCAGATCGACGATCTGGTTCTGGTATTTCCCCACGAAGTTTGCCCCATTGATGGTGTTGTCATGGAAGGCCGCGGCGTGATGGATGAATCGTATCTTACTGGCGAACCCTACCTGATCTCCAAGATGCCAGGGGCAGATGTGATGTCGGGGGCTATTAACGGCGAAGCGGCTTTGACGATTCGCACCACGCGGCGGGCCGACGATTCGCGCTATGCGAAGATCATGCAAGTCATGCAGAGCTCGCAACAACAACGCCCTAAGATCCGGCGTTTGGGAGATCGCCTGGGCGCCATCTACACACCCATCGCCGTCGCCCTGGGAATCATCGCGTGGGTCATCTCAGGGGATCCGTTGCGGTTTCTGGCGGTGATGGTGGTCGCGACTCCCTGCCCACTCCTGATTGCCATTCCTGTCGCCATCATTGGCTCCATCTCACTAGCGGCCCGCCGCGCGATCATCATCCGCGATCCGGCGGTGCTGGAAGCCATCGACACCTGCCAAACAATGATCTTCGACAAGACCGGGACACTGACCTATGGCGAACCGACGCTGACAGAGCAAATCACCATACCGACTCTAACCGGTGAAAGTGTACTGGCCAGTGTCGCCAGCCTTGAACAGTATTCCAAACATCCGTTGGCACAAGCCATCGTCGACGCGGCCCAAACACAAAACGTACCGCTGCTGGATGTTAGTGAGATTCGTGAACGCCCTGGTGCAGGCTTAATCGGCACGGTGGCGGGGCAGTCGATTCAGGTGACTAATCGCGGCAACCTTGCCAAGCTCGACCCGACCGCGATGGAAACACTCCCGCCGCTTAGTGGTGGCCTTGAGTGCATTGTGCTGGTCGACAATCGCTACGCGGCCACCTTTCACTTCCGCGACACGCCACGTCGCGAAGGAGCGGAGTTTGTTCACCATCTGTCGGGACGCCACCATATCAAGCGAGTTGTTTTACTATCTGGCGATCGAACGAACGAAGTGGGCTACTTGGCCAAGTTGGTTGGGATTTCTGAATTCTATGGCGACCAGAGTCCCGAAGAAAAACTGGCTTTCGTGCAAGCTGAAACGCGACTAGCCAACACGGCTTTTGTGGGAGATGGAATCAACGATGCCCCAGCCCTCATGGCCGCCACGGTAGGGATTGCGTTCGGGCAGAACAGCGACGTCACGACAGAAGCTGCGGGGGCGGTGATCATGGATAGTTCGCTAGAAAAAGTGGACGAACTAATGCACATTGGTCGTCGCATGCGGCGCATCGCCTTGCAAAGCGCCGTCGGTGGGATGGCACTCAGTGTGGTTGGCATGTTCTTTGCCGCTGCTGGCTATCTTCCACCGGTCGCTGGCGCGGTGGCTCAAGAAATCATCGACATCGTGGCGGTGCTCAACGCACTCCGCGCCGCTTTCCCTATTCGCGAACTGAACGATTTCTCTTAATGGCTAAATCCAATTTGCATCAGACGCTCGGTGCTTGGGTCACTGCAGACGCAACTCATTTTCGCGTCTGGGCCCCACACACTCCGTCGCTGGCTATCGAATTGAGTTCCATGCAGTCATTGGGATCGACCAGTGACCAACCACCATTGATGACGTCGACGGCGATAGAACCGCATGAGATGCAACGCTGCGCTGATGGGTACTTTGAACTGGAACTCCCTGGAAATCTATCTGGCAGCGACTACCACATCCGATTTCCCGATGGTCGGCGGCGTCCTGACCCAGCCAGCCGTTTTCAACCTGCGGGAGTACATGGTCCCTCACGAATTGTCGATTCGCGCGCGTATCGCTGGCGCGATCAGACGTGGCGTGGCGTCGCCAAGAGCGATCTACTGATTTACGAATTACATCTGGGTGCGTTTACGGAGGATGGAACCTACGCGGCGGCCGCTGAGCGACTGAGCGAGCTCAAGGAGCTGGGGGTAACCGCCGTGGAGTTGATGCCACTCGCCGAGTCGGCTGGCAGTTGGAATTGGGGCTACGATGGCGTGCTGTTCTATGCACCACACCACACTCACGGGTCTCCCGATGACTTCCGAAAATTCGTCGATAGAGCACACGAACTAGGTTTAGCGGTGATCTTGGATGTGGTTTACAATCACTTTGGTCCCGAGGGGAATTACTTTCGTGACTTCGGTCCTTACATCTCGGAGAAACATTCGACCGCTTGGGGTGATGCGCCCAATTTTGATGGCGCTGCTGCTGCGAGCGTAGGTGAGGTGTTAGCAGACGAAACATGTCAGGCAGGAAAGCCTGACGTACCCGGTCAGGCAGGAAAGCCTGACGTACGGGAGTACTTCACGGCCAATGTGAGCTATTGGATCGACGAATTCCATTTGGATGGGCTACGGATCGACGCGATTCACTGCATGGCGGACGACAGTCGTCCGCACATTGTCACCGACTTGGCCGCCACCTTTGCGCAACTGCGCGACGAGTGTTCCAGACAACTGCATTTGATCGCTGAGTCGAATGTCTATGACGCCCGGATGTTGCAACCTCGCGACGGTGGTGGTCATGGTTACGATGCGGAGTGGTGCGATGATTTCCTGCACAGCGTTTTTGCTGTTTTGCGTCCTGGTGAGCAGATGTCGCAGCGTGTGTACGGAGGCTACGACCTGCAGCCGGTCTTGCAGCGCGGCTACGTTTATGCTGGCAGTATGAAGGTACTGCGACAACGCATTTCATTAGAAGACGATCCGCAGCGTGCTGATTTGTCTGCCTTGATTTACTCGATTCAGAATCATGACTTTATTGGCAATCATCCGCTCGGTCAGCGACTACACCAACTGACATCGGACAATGCCCACCGCGCGGCGACGGCCCTGTTGTTGTTGGTTCCCGCCATTCCCATGTTGTTCATGGGGGAGGAATTCGCCTGCCCAAATCCGTTCAATTTTTTTGTCGATTACGGTGAACCCCATTTGCGTGAAGCGGTCGAGCGTGGACGCAAGGCCGAGTACCCGCAACACGATTGGTCGGGAGGCACATCACCTACTTCTCCAGCAGCCTTTGCAGCTTCGAAGCTCGGCCCCACCGCCGCCGGGAATCAACACACACTCGACTGGTACAGATCGCTAATCGTATTGCGCAAGGCGTGGCAACAAGCTGAATTACTAACAGCCGAGACGCTCCATGCCGAGTGGCATGCAGAACTCCAAACCGCAGTGTTGCACTATCAAAGTAGTGAGGAGAGTCGCTTTGTCGTAGTGCGACTCAGCAGTCAAGTCATGCAACATCCATCAGTAAACTTGGAACTCAGCGGCGAGATTCAGCTCAGTCAAAACTGTGAAGTAAATAACGATGAACGGCAAGCCATCTTGCACGACAACGCCGTGGCTATTGGTAGAGGTTCAGTTGTTTTTCGAGGACGATAGAAGTTGGGGGCACTGATGGGCCTCAACCATTACTCGATAGGTTTTTCTCCAGAAATGTTTCTAAAACTTTTTATTCAGGCGATGTCATGACAATCAGAATCGATCAACTCAACGCGACTTATGTGCCTGGATGCTGGTCCCGTTGGGAATGGATGGCGTTTTCTTGTGCAGTCTGGCTATCGGTTACTCCCCGCGGACTGCAAGCCCAGTTCACCGATCGCCCGTTGGCGGGCGAAGTTGCCGAGCGGAAGATCGATCAACTGAAACTAGACGATTCCCTGCTGCGTTCGCAGATCAGCGGCGCACAGGTGGCTCGCCAAGCGGAGATTGCGAGACTGGAAGGCCGTATCTTGAGGATCGAGGAACAACTGCGCGATCTCCCGGGCGGTTCCAGTGAAATGCAACTGGCGTTCGTCCTGGGCTTGGCTAACGAACCACGTTTGGCCTCCCAACAGACAGATTTGGCCGACCAGACCGAGGTGACGAACGCGAGCGATCAGCAATCTCCTACCGAAAAGCATGAGGGCTCAAGTGGAGCGCAGACTGAGCCGCAAGCAAGAGTCATTCAAGAAATTGTGGTTCGCGATTTTGCGCTGTCCCTCGAAATCGAAGTGCTCGATGCGCGCTCGCGATTATTGGAGAAAAATCGCGAAGTAAAAAGTCTGGAGCGGCTATCGAGCAAAGGCTTGGCGTCGGCCGCTCAACTCGAATTGGAGAAAATGCACAAGCGTCGCGCGGAATTGCAACTCGTCAGATTTGAAAAACAGCTCGAAGGATTGAAACGTGTTTACCCTGAGTACTTTGAGGCACCCACATTAGAGTGATACGAGTGGGGGCGTCGCGATATCCGATCCCATCCAACTCAACAACCGGACAGCCTCGTTCCCAGGCTCTTGCCTGGGAACGCACTGTCTTGGAGGCTCTGCCTCCCGCCTCCTTGGAATCAACGACATTCCAAATTTTTCGGTCTCAAAATCTTTCGGTCGACATACGGTCCCTGGCGGCGAGTCATTGCGCCACCATGGACGCAGATATGATCAACGAGTACTTGCGAGTCCAGGGTGCCCGTGCAAAAACGGTGGCGTTGAGCGAGAAGCGTCCTTAAACCGCACAATTCTGGAGTCCAGTCAAGGTAACTGCCAACGCTCCAGTTCATCCGCGTAGAGTAGTGGCCCAACTTCGCGGGGAATGTCGGTCTCAAGAATGTCGACGCCCGAATCTAGCAAGCGTCGATAGTCGGCTTCTAGTGGTGCCATGCCACTTTCAGGATGTTCGATAAAGCGACGATCGATGTTGCGAGATGTCCCCGCCATGCACAGCGCCCCCTTGGCGTGAATCATCCGTAGTAGCTCAGCATCCTCTGGCGGCGTGTGTCCCACGAAGGCAATGATGTTGCGCCAGGGGACTCCAGCTTGGTCAAACTGCTCAAACTTTTTGCGATCCCCCACGAATACCTCCATCATGATGTTTGGATTGGTGCGGTACACAGTCTTGATGTCCTCCAAGCTACCGACGATCAGCATGACATAATTTTCAGCTTGATGCTCGGAAATTTTCTGAATGCGAGTTACCAGGGGCGTGTCCTTTTGATCGAGCACCAGAATCGTTTTACCGCGCGCCCACTGAATCACTTGGTCGAGTGTGTGCATCGAATGTGCAGTCATATCACCGTGCGTATCCTTCAATCTCAGCTCGGCAAGTTCCTCCCACGTCTGCTCGGCGACCACCCCGCGACCGGTCGTTGTCCGTTCGAGTGTCGCATCATGATGGACCACCACCTCGCCATCCTTGGTCAGCCGAGGATCGATTTCCAACATCGAAAAAGTTTTGCCCAGGGTCGCTTCAAAGGTAGCGATGCAATTCTCCGGAAGGCCAACTCCCGCCCCTCCGCGATGCGCGCTGACGATCGGTAAACGCGCGCCGTCGTAGCTCAATAGTCGCTGCAGCTGCGTAGCAGTTTGCGGAGTAAGCCGATGGAGTTGTTGTATTGTCCCCTGCACGCTTGTTTCTTGGGCGCTGGCGGAACACGTCGTCAACCACCAAAACGGGGAAATAGAAACTAGCAAAACAATAGCATTAAAAGGTTTCATCTGAATTAACCCGCCAAATTGGTAAGTGTTAAATGCATCCGACAAAAAGTTGGGGACAATTGAATCCTGAACAATTGGGGAAAATTGTGACACTTCTCGCTGAACGCGACCACGCACAGGCTGAGCCTGGGAACCAGAGGGTGGCGTTCAGCGAGAAGTGTCAAAATTGTTCTACTCTTCAATCTTTTTACCTCAATACAGCGTGTGGGTTTCCTCACAGACAACTGGTCAATTTATGCCAACCAGTCAGTTTTTGGGAACCTTTGTCCAAGATAATTGTCAACTAAGTAGAAAAAACTTTGGAAACGCCAATTCCATGGGAAGGTGGGGAGATTACCCCTTATGTAACATGTCGGGGGGTGGGCCAATCCACGACCTGCGCCCACTTGTCACGCCCGCGTATCAGCTCGTAGTCCAACTCAATTTCTTCCCTTTTCGCGCCCGATATTGGTGACTATCCTGCCGAATAGAGAGTAGCCACACGCCGCGAGCGAGAAACTTGCCGGGGCGGACAGGGTTCAAGCCATAGCCGACGAAGAACACACGCGAGTAAGTCATTCCATCATGTTACGCAGCACTGGTCACTCCTTCACTAGCAGCATTCCGCGCGGGCAAACCAAATCGCTCGGCTACGATTTTGCGTTGCTAGGTTTGAGAGTCAGCGAATCACGCGTCGAGATCATCCGCCAAGCGGCCAGCCAGACTGCGGCTCGCATTCAAGCTGTAGCTGACGATGACGAGTGCCAGACGGACCAAATGCTTACCGATTTGGCATCCAGCACCTATCGCTTGCTCGACCCTCGGCGGCGCGCCAAATCGCGGGAGCGCATACAACTGTCCATCGTGTCGGATTGCGATTTTGAACTACAAAAAGGCTCGCGCACACCGCTGGTCAGCTTTGATCCAATCGACGATTCTACGACGTCAACACCATTGGTGGTGGCTGAATTGGTATCGGCGGTCTCTGGGGGTTTTGAGAGCTGAAGCGGTCATGGGCAACTCTGATCGAATTCGTGTCTGCCCCGAATGGCACGCGGCCGAGGGTTCGGAACTGAGCGGCATGGGCGCTAGCCCACCGGTTTTGCTCTGCAAGGCATTGCACAATCAACACCGAATACACTCGCAGTCGCTAACCTCGTGCAATTTCGTAACCGCCCATTTCAAACCGCGTCTAGTCGGATGGGTATAATGAGCGAGAACAACTCGCTCACTCCTACCCAAAACTTTGAGACCATGACCACTGCTACCTCGACGCGCCCAGCCACCGTATCGCAACTTCGTGAAAGCGGTTGGCAATCAAAGTCTGTCAAACAAGAGATCCTCGCCAACTTCACACGCATGTTGGCCGCTAACGAAACCCTTTACCCCGGGATCGTCGGCTACGAAGACACAGTCATCCCCGAGATCAACATCGCTTTGTTGGCTGGTCACGACATGCTGTTCCTCGGCGAGAAGGGACAGGCCAAGAGTCGTCTGATGCGGTCGTTGGTTTCGTTTCTCGACCCCGAAGTTCCTTTTCTCGACGTGCCAGGAGTGCCGATTCACGAAGACCCCTACGCTCCCATTACTTCGGTTGGTAAACGCTTTGTAGCCGAGCATTCCGAAGAGCAGACCCCCATCGGTTGGTGGCCTCGGGTCGAACGTTATGCGGAACGCCTAAGCCCTGGCACCAAGTTTGCAGACATTATCGGTGAGATCGACCCGTCGAAGTTGACCGGTGGCGTGAGCATGAGTACCGAGGAGGCGTTGCACTTCGGATTGATTCCACGCATGCACCGTGGCATCTTTGCCATGAATGAATTGCCGGAGCTAGATGAATTGGTCCAGGTGGGCCTGTTCAACATTCTCGAAGAGCGCGATGTACAAATTCGTGGTTATCCCATTCGCTTTGACCTCGACATCTTCATTTTGTTCTCCGCCAACCCGAGCACTTACAATCGTAGTGGTAAAGTCATTCCACAATTGAAGGACCGCATCGGTTCGATCATTCAAACGCACTATCCGCGCGAGCGGCATTTGGGAATTGAAATACTGCAACAAGAGGCCAAGATCGACTTGGATGGTGACTATCCGGTACAAGTCCCCTACTTCATGTGCGAGATCATCGAAGAGATCACTCTGCAAGCTCGAAAGAGCAAGTTCGTAGACCAAGCCTCTGGAGTATCAGCCAGATTTAGCTTGGCCAATTATCGCGCCATGATTGCCAGCGCGCGGCAACGTGCCATCGTCCTGGGGGAATCCCCGGCGGTACCGCGGATCAGCGATCTTGGGCATCTTTACTCTTCGTCACTTGGCAAACTGGAACTCGACTTGATGGGGAGCCATCAAATGAGCGAGAAGCAGGTGCTCGACGCGCTCATTGCTGGAGCGATCAAGACCGTCTTTGAGCAGTATGTCGAAGAGTTTGGTTTGGGGGAGATTGCGGAGATTTTCCGCAAGGGTGTGCGAATCGAAGTCGGAGACATGCTCCCCAGTTCCGCCTACGCTGAGCGTTTACAAGTCGTACCACCAGCCTGGGACAAAGCCTTCGAAGTCAACGCCAGCGAGAACGCAGCCGTCCGCGCCTCCTGTGTTGAGTTTGTGTTGGCCGGACTCTATTCCCAAGACCAAATCAGCCGCGCCCAGAAGCACGGTAAGGTGCATTACGAGCTTTGAATCGGGACGGAGTAGTGGAGTGAAGGAGTGGGTGGCACTGGCTGTGCCAGTGTTTGCCGAAGCACTTCGCATCGAAGCGATATGCGATCCCTTGAGCGCTCGAAGTAACGCATTCTGGCTCCACCGAAAACCGTTCTAGCAAAAGGCTCTAGCGAAGAATCTGCGGGTCACGCGTCGCACAGCAGTTTTTCCCCAAGAGCATGGCGGGACAAATAGACGTTCCGTTTGACATTGGTATGACACAGTTTCCACCTGAAAAAATTTCACCCGAAACACTTTCGCTGGGGAAAACTAGAGTAGAACTAATTCATTACTTCGAGCGCTGAACAGATTAAGGCTGGATCCCAACACCCCTCCTTCGATCACACTGGCACAGCCAGTGCCACCCACTCCTTCACTCCCAACTCCCAACTCCCCATGGCTCACAAAACCAACTTGGGTGGCATTGTCCACACCTATCAAAAATTCGACCCGGCGAAGTTTCCGAGTCCGACAACACCACCGCCAGACCTGGTCTCGCCAGCCTTCGAACATGCGCTGATGTATGGACAGTATCGCGAACTGACCGAAGATGAATTGGCCCGGGCCATCGAGCTTGACCCGAGTCAAATCGCCAATCTAGGGCCGAGTATCGATTTCCTGCGCAATCTGCTGGAAGAACGCAAACGCAAGATTCTCGAAAAGTACGAAACTCATACGGTTGTTAAAAAAGCAGACAATGCTTACGACAAATCTGCGCGGCGCGTCGAGCCTCCCAAACAACTTCGGGGGATCTACAAGAAAGCGATCGACGAACAACAGATATATTTACTCGAACGGATCTACTACCAAGTTGGCGACGACACCGATCGCTTCGCGGCACAACTGGTTCAAGTCATCGAAAATCTAGGGAATAAGTATCAGATTGATGAACTTGCTTCCAAGTACGCGTTCATTGGCAACGCGGGGATGACCATCCCACAAGCCCTGGAGATCAAGGAAGAACTGGAGACGATCGACGAACTGCTCAAGCAGCTCGAAGAGGCAGCCAAGTCGGCACAGATCGGCGTGATCGACATGGAGAAACTGGGACAGTTCGCATCGTCCGAAGACATGGCCAATCTGGAAGAAATGCGAAACCAAGTCGAGAACTTGGTACGCGAACTGGCCGAGCGTCAGGGACTCGACCGCGACAAGGAGACCGGCGGTTTTCGACTAACGCCACAGGCCTACAAACTATTCCAAGGCAAGCTGTTGGAACGCATCTTCTCACACTTACAACCCGGTCGGAGTGGACGCCATACGGGACGCATCATCGGCGAAGGGAGCGTTGAGCTGCCACAAACGAAATCTTACGAGTTCGGTGACAGCTTAGCCAACATGGATACCACACAAACGGTCATCAACGCTCTGTTGCGTGATCCGCAGGCTAATCCTGTTCGCTTGAAATCCGCCGACATTGAAGTCCATCGTACGCGCAATTCCCCTAAGTGCGGCACGGTGGTGATCATGGACATGAGTGGTTCCATGCGTTACGACGGACAATACATCAATGTCAAACGCATGGGGCTCGCGCTGCAAGGCTTGATTAGCAGTGAATACCCAGGGGACTTCTTACGGTTTATCGAGATGTATACGTTTGCCAAACTGGTCCCCGCCGGAAAGATTATCGAATTGATGCCGAAACCGGTCACGATCTACGATCCCTGGGTGCGACTGCGAGCCGATATGAGTCGCGATGACATCAGCGAACAACAGATCCACCCCCACTTCACCAATATTCAGCATGCGCTCCGTTTGGCCCGACAGAACTTGGCCACCGTCGATACAGCCAACAAGCAGATCATCCTGATCACCGACGGCTTACCGACAGCGCATTTCGAGGAGTCGATGCTGTACATGCTCTATCCACCTGACAAGAAGACTGAGCAAGCGACGATGCGCGAAGGCGCGCTGTGCCAGCGTGAGGGGATTGTCATCAATATGTTTTTGGTCCCCAGTTGGTCGCAATCCGAAGAAGACATTCGCTTCGCCTACCGCTTGGCTGAGAACACCCGCGGCCGCGTCTTTTTCACTTCCGGCAAAGACCTCGATCGCTGCGTGGTGTGGGATTACATCGATCGCAAACGCGAAATCCTCGGCTAGTCGTGGATCGCTCCGCCGGTCCAGTTTGTTGGTAACCGGCAAATCGTTGCCGTCAATCCTACCGGTCACACGCAAGCGACTGACCGACCGAGCGATCAGCGACAATTGGACTGGTCCTCCGTTATTGATCACCGCCTGAGTCACCATGTTTGCATCATTGAAAAATCTACCCTGCCCACCACTTCCGCGGCTTGCCACGCGAGAGGCCGATTCTCACAAAGGGAATTTTGGCAGCGCGCTGTTGATCGGTGGTTCGCGCGGTATGGCTGGAGCGATCACCCTGTCTGGACTCGCTGCCTTGCGAGCTGGCGCGGGCTTGGTGCGTTTGGCGATCCCCGATTCCTGCCTCGAAACGGTAGCCTCTTTCTCCCCTTGCTTTATGACCATCCCAGTGAGCGATGACGTACACGGTCGTCTCAGAGCGGAATGTATCGAACAGTTGCAACCACAGCTCGCGAAAGCAACCTGTGTAGCCATTGGACCAGGCTTGGGCCAATCCCCAGCGCTGCGTGACGTTGTTGCCAGAGTGATTCGTGCAGCGACCTGCCCGCTGGTGGTCGACGCCGATGGGCTCAACAATTTGGCTGGCTCCTCGGATTGGATCTCCGCGCGCAAGGAACCGCTTGTACTGACACCTCATCCAGGTGAATGGTCGCGACTGAGTGGTCAAGCCGCCGGAGATCGCGAAGCTCAATGCCAAGCCGCCGTTGAATTCGCCAAAAGAACGAATTCAATCGTGGTCTTAAAGGGAGCACACACACTGGTAACCGATGGTGATTCGGCAGTTTGGAACACAACCGGTACGCCAGCCATGGCCACGGGTGGAAGTGGCGATGTGCTGACGGGACTGATCACCGCCTTGATATGCCAGGGGCTGTCACCCCGCGACGCTGCTCATTTAGCCGTCCACATCCATGGACGGGCCGCTGAGCTCGCTCAAAAGGAACTGCGATCGCACGTCGTCTTGCCGACAGAATTGATTGAGTATTTGCCAAGGGCCTTTGAAAACGCCAATTGTTGAATCTCCGGCGCTAGCCATTTGTGAGCGGCAGCAGCGCAAGCTGCCCGGTTCTACCATGCAATCCTTCATTTTTTTGCCGTACATCTTTTTGTCGCACGTATTTTTGGGAAGGCACCACGTCGAGATTGCGTGAAAATCTTCACCTGTCGAAAGTGGTGCCAGCCAACTTAGACGGCCATTTCCTACTCGTTGCCATACAGCCAGGCCTTGCCACCACACGGGATTTCGAGGAAAGTTGCGTGTTTCAATTCCGCCTGTTGCCCGCCAGACCATTTCGCGATGCCCGAGCTGCTAACCAGCCTTACTGACTTACCGGTACATCTATTGCGTGGAGCGGTATCGGTTGGAAATTTCGATGGGGTGCATCGTGGCCATGCGCGGTTGATCGAGCAATTGGTGAGCACTGCCAAAGACCAGAGTGGTGCCGCAGTGGTGATGACTTTCGATCCACCTCCCACCTCCCTGCTCTTCCCCGAACGGCCACTCTCCGCTCCGCTGACCAGCATTCCACGCCGGGCGGAATTGTTATTCGCGTTGGGGGTCGATGCGCTGATCGCCTATCCCACCGATACGGAATTGTTATCACTCTCGGCCGAGCAATTCTTCCAACAAAAGATATGTGGCCTGCTGCAGGCTACCGCGATGGTGGAAGGGCCCAATTTTCGCTTCGGTCACGAGCGGGGGGGCGATGTGAGTCTGCTGCGTGAACTCTGCTCGGCAGCCAACATTCCCTTTCATGTCGTCCCGCCCAGCGAGGATGAGCAAGGACTGATCTCCAGTACACGGATTCGCAACTTTCTGACCGCTGGAGACGTACGCGCGGCCAATGCGATGTTGACGCAACCTTACGCGCTAGCTGGTGTAGTTGTGCCTGGCGCGCAACGCGGCAGCGAACTGGGCTTTGCCACAGCCAATCTTTCTCAGATCGAATCACTCCTACCAGCTCCAGGTGTTTATGCGGGAAGCGTGGCATTGGCAAACGAGCCTGGAATACGAGCGAATTATCCCGTGGCTATGAATATTGGCCCCAATCCGACGTTCGATGAATCGCACACCAAGGTCGAAGCTCACCTCATCGGATATGCTGGTCCCCCGTTGTACGGTCAGCGATTGGACATTACCCTGCTCGAAAGAATCCGCGAAGTGCGCAAGTTTGACTCGGTCCACACCCTGCGAACACAGATTGCGTTGGACATTGCGGCCTGCAAGTCCCTCGTCCTGTAGCCGATCTCGCAAGAGCTTGGACCAGCTCGTCCAAAGTCTTGCGACTTCGGCTACGACGGGTAAATCCCTTTCGGCCGAACGCCTTAAAACCGTACAAGCGAAACTTTAAACTCGATCTGATTGGATTGCACACATGTCATTGAACTGGGATTTACTAGCTGAGCGAATTCAGGCTTGTGATAGCTTCATCTTGGCCAGTCATATCCGCCCCGATTGCGATGCTCTCGGGAGCGAAATTGGCATGGCTGGAATCCTGCAGCAACTCGGAAAGAAGGTTCGCATTGTCAATGGCCACCCCACTCCACCAGCGCTCGACTTTATCGATCCAACGCACATGATCGAGGTCGTGGGAGAGACCACTGCTGCCGCCGATGTTACCGCCGATGGCTTCATCGTGCTCGACACCAGTGCTTGGGCGCAGCTCGGGTCAATGGGGGACGTACTGCGTGGTTTTCAAGGTCAGAAGTTGTGCATCGATCACCACGTCGGCGAAGACGATCTAGGGACCGAGTTCTTTAAGGATACGCGGGCCGAGGCGACCGGTCATCTCGTGGCTAAGCTGGCCAAGCACATGAATGTCCCGATCACCAAGTCGATGGCCACGGCCCTGTATGCCGCCATCGCCACCGACACCGGTTGGTTTCGCTTCAACTCCACCACCAGCGACACGTATCGCATTATCGCTGAGTTGCTCGACTGTGGCGCGGTCCCATCAGAAATCTACGGCGATCTATATGAACGCGACACGCTCGGACGCGTCCGCTTGCGCGGGCGCATTCTCTCGCGCACTCAAACCGAATTGGACGGACAGCTCGTTTATACTCACGTCCTAAGGGAAGACTTTGCCGAAACGGGCGCGATCGCCAGTGACACCGAGGACGCCATCAATATGACCCTGGCAATTGTCGGTACCCAAGTTGCTGTGATATTCGTCGAGCAACAGGAGGGTGGATGCAAGATGAGTTTCCGCAGTCGCTGCGCGGTCGACTGCAATCAACTCGCTCGCCAGTTTGGTGGCGGAGGTCACAAGGCAGCCGCCGGTGCCTTCATCGACGCTCCTTACGCTCAGGCTGCGGAAATCGTATTACCCCAAGTCCGCGCCGCAATGGCCGCCTTGTAGTGAGTGACAACGAGTGCACTGCATCTTTGGTGACCGTTCACTCTTGATTGAAGAGTAGAACAAGTGTCCCCAATTGTTTTGGGTTTTTGACGAGGTTAGGCAATCCGAAGTGGTGAACCATTGGGACAATGGTTCTACTTTGTCTCGATTACTACGTTTACCGTGAACGGTTACATAATATTTTTTCCGCACGTCTTCTTGTCGAATAATTGTAGTGGCTGATGAGTTGTTTCTGTCCGCATCAACCCGCGTCGCAAATTGCCAGTATCAAATCGCAACCGACAAAAAGATGTGAGGCAAAAAGTTAGAAAAAACGGACACTTCTCGCTGACGCCACTTCTGTTTCCGAGGCACCCCCCTTCCTTTCGCGTTCTTTGTGCGCTCTCGTGGCTATTTCTGAGTCTAGGAACAAGCACTGCCGCGATAGAGCACAAGGAACGCAAAGAGTTGGAGTGTTGTAATCTGCCACTTTCAGTCTATATCGCCGAGCTGACGGCGAAGTCTACGCAGAATGCGAGCGCGGTACTGCCGGACAGTGGCGGGTGAAATCGACAACTCGACGGCAATCGTCTGCGTAGAGTGCCCCTCGACCACACTCCGTTCAAAAGCACGCCACGTTTTTTCTTCAAACTCAGGCCGCACTTGCTCCATCGCGCGGTGTAGCAATTGCTTCATTTGATCGGGACTTGTCGCCTCTTCCAAATTCGACTCGTCTGCGTTGGGTAGCTCCTGCATTCGTTGTAAAGCTGTACTCGTCCAACTCTTAGGAGCAGATGCGCGAGAGTTGGCCGCCAACACACTGACAGAGAAGCGCCCGGATCGCAATCTAATCGAACCTGGCGATACGCTGGCTGTGTACATCGATGGGATTCTGCCATGGCGCAATGGCAGAACCGACTTACAGCCACCGCCAATACCGGTAATGCAAGTCGGCAATGGTAAGGCTGTGTGGGGCCTGCCTGTTCCCGTCAATGCCGATGGAGAGATCATCTTACCGCATTTCGAGGAGGTGGCTGTCAATGGCCGCACTGTCTCGGAAGCCAGTCTGTTGCTCCGTGAACTGTGTATTGCGCGGCGACTCGCTAGAGAAGATGAAAAATACCAGCTTGCAGTCAGCGTCAGTATGCTACTCAAATCGTATGAGTCAGGAGAAATCCGGGCGGTGACTGGGTCAGTCCCGCTGACGGAAAAAGTCAATGAGTAGTTGGTTGACCGCTCGCTCCTATTCGGACAGCGCTACTCGGAGCGCTTGAATTTGTAGCGGGCGCGTTGGAGTACAGCCTTTAGGCGCCTTTGCTTGTCAAAACCGCCCAAGACGGCTAAAGCCTGGACTCCAGCGCAGAGTGACGCTCTTCAGTTGAATCGCAAACTGTTCAATCAACTACGATTCGCACTGGTCGACACTATTCCAGAGTGCTTCATCTTTTTGCCGCACATTTTTTTGTCGGAAATGGTGTTCGGGCACATGAGGTGCGGCCGGCTGTTTCATCCCGGTTCAGTGTCGACCAGGACTAAAACGCGACAAACAATTAGATGGCGGGCAAAAAGATGGAGCGAGTTCCGACGCGGAGCGGCGGGCCTCTTTGAGGCTACAGCTTCACTGAGGGATTGGCGGGTTCCTCACTATCCTCAGTTGTTGAATCACTGTCGCTTTCGGCTGTTTCGCTCTTTAGATCATCGCTCGGTGGTTGATCGCTGGGTATTGCGTCAGTGGACTCGGCGGGTAGCTCAACTACGGTCGAGTCCTCAACAGGACTCTCGGAAAGCTCTTCCACTTTGGTCACTTCAGCTTCGTCAGATTTGGTTTCAGCGGCGTCGTCTTCACTAGCTTCAACGTCATTCGCTTCTTCGCTCTCGGCATCCGCTACGTCGGGGGTGGCAAAGGCTTCTGGAAAATACTTTACGAACTCTTGCTCATAGTGACCTTCACCATAAGTCAACTCGCCTCCTTGGAATCCGACCATGCCGACGGCACCCAGCAATAGAAGCGATCCGACTAACCACATGAAGCGCATGCCAAAATCTTCGGTCCGTCGCACGTACATGGCGACTGGTATCATAATGGCTCCCAACACGGCCACCGCAATCCCCAACCAACGATGGCGATCGATGGCGCTGTTCTGCAAGTCGAATGTGGCCGAAGCGCCATACCCTTCATGCACGGCGTAAGACCAACCGGCGGCCGATGCGACGATGGCACCCAAGGTACCGATCCACAAACAATGAAAAGCCACCGGTTCGCAGGTATCAGGTCGCAGGAACGATAGCAGCACAAACCCAGCCGAGACAGTTAGCAGCGCGATGGGAAAGTGCGTGGTGGCGGGATGCAACAAGCCCTGAAATCTCCAAATCCGCTCCGGCATGGAGAGGCTCTCGACCGCTTCCGTGATGACGGGTTCGGCACTGACTGCGTTCCACATCCCACCTTCTTCGATCCACAGCTTTAGGGTCGCCAGCTCCATACCCGTCAATTGCTCCTGGGCAGTCACCGACGCGGGGGGCATCCGCATATCGGGATCATCGGTTACTAGATAGTCACTCCACAGTGAACTGGCTTCCACATCCCCAGGCTCAACGTAGGACAAGAGCGT
>JBGSJT010000751.1:0-7297 GCA_041741715.1 Pirellulaceae bacterium
AAACGCTTTAGCCTGAGTATGCTCAAGCAGCAAAAAGACAAGTACAGTATCGCTATGCGACGTCGAGTTGCTGGATGGAACCTCGACTATCTTGCAAAAGTACTAGGAATTCCCTTGCTATAGTATGCGTTGGCCCTGCTCGTCAATGCGTCTTGTGGACGAGTACATCTTGCGCGCGCAGATGGTAAGCGAAAGCAATGAGTTTGCAGACTACGCTCTGGTGGACCATCGAAACAAGCCCTTGGGAATTGTAGAGGCAAAGCGGAGCAGCCGCAGCCCGATGGAAGGCGAGCGGCAAGCATCAGACTATGCCGATCGAATACTACAGCAAGATGGCGTCGACCCATTTATCTTTCTCGCAAATGGAAATGAGATTTTCTTTCACGATCGCGCGCTTTATCCCGTGCGGCGGGTGAGCGGATTCTTTACTCAAGACGACTTAGAACGTTTACATTTCCTTCGGAAGTACAGAACGCCGATAGCTGACTCCGACGTCAACAAAAAGATCGTAGAGCGTGCCTATCAATTCCAAGCAATTCGTGAGGTCGCGGAACGCATCGAAGCTTCTCGACGCAATTTCTTACTTGTCATGGCCACTGGCACCGGCAAGACACGCACCGTAATTGCGTTGGTTGATTTATTGATGCGGTGCCAATGGATCCAACGCGTACTCTTCCTAGCGGATCGACGGGAACTGGTGAAACAGGCGATGGATGCGTTCAAGGAACATCTGCCTAGCGTTCCGCGTGACTGGATCGAATCAGGCAAGATCGACACAGCTGCCCGCGTCCTTGGTGCCACGTACCCCGGCATGATGTCGGTTTACCAGAAACTCTCGCCGGGTTTTTTCGATCTCATCATCTTTGATGAAAGTCATCGGTCTATCTACAACCGCTACAAAGGCATTCCCGACCATTTCGATGCACTCCATGTCGGATTGACGGCAACTCCAACGGATTTCATTGAACACAACACGTTTGAACTGTTTGATTGTGAAGATGGTCTTCCGACTTTTCATTACGGACTCGAAGAAGCGATCCGAGACAAGCACCTAGTACCATATCGTCCAGTCCATGTAGCCAAGACGACATTTCAGGTCGAAGGCTTGAAACCGGGCTCACTACCTCCCGAAGTCCAGGCCCAATTGCGTGAACAGGGTATTGACCCCTCCGAACTGGACTTCGAGGGGTCAGACCTGGAACGCAAGGTGAGTAACACGGGCACCAACGATGCCATCGTCCGCGAGTTTATGGATGTCTCGATTAAGGACGCATCAGGGACATTGCCCGCCAAGACCATCATCTTCGCCATTAGCCATAACCATGCGCTCGAAATCTATCAGAGCTTCAATCGGCTCTACCCTGACCTTCAACGACGCGGTCTCGCCAAGGTTATCGACAGCCACATGGAGCGTGCTGACAAGACGCTCGATGACTTCAAGAATCGCGATTTTCCCCGAGTTGCAATCTCCGTCGACATGCTCGATACGGGAATCGACGTGCCTGCCATTCGTAACCTGGTATTCGCCAAGCCGGTATTCAGTCAGGTCAAGTTTTGGCAGATGATCGGCCGAGGCACGCGGACATGGACTGATCCTGTCTCTGGCGAGGAGAAGAAGGACTTCCTCATCATCGACCACTGGGACAACTTCGCCTATTGGCAGGTAAACAATGGAGAAGATGATGGTACCGAGCCAACGGAGCCTCTGCCGACCCGCATTTTTCGACTGCGGCTCGAATCACTGGAGATACTCGCAGGACGCCACCAATCGGACGAAGCATGTCAGGAGCGAGAGTCTCTTGTGCAAATGCTCGGTTCCATACCATTGAGTAACATTAACGTCGCGCCACATGCTGAAGAGATTCAACGGCTGATCAATGAACCAGCATCCTGGTTGCCTATGGATGAGGCAAAGCACCAGCACCTCGTACTCACCATCGCGCCGTTATTGCGATTTTCCACAGCGTCTGGTTACGTCACTCTCCAATTCGAGAACATTACGCAACAACTTATCGTTGCAAATCTGAAGTCCGACGTGGATGAAGTAGAACGCCTGCAAGCACGCGTCATCGACAATCTCTCGCTGCTTCCACGGGACCTCCCGGAAATTCGGGGCGTCATCGAAACACTCGACGAGGTCCAGAATGATTCTTATTGGCAACAACTGACATGGCAGCGGGCACGTCGCATTCAACAGGTATTTACGCCTTTGATGCGATTCCGTGCAAAGCGATCAGGCGGCGGGCAAATGATCAAGTTGTCGATCCGAGACGAGATTCGTGATCGACATTGGATTGTATTTGGGCCATCGGGTGAGGGAGCATTTGTTGATACTTATCGCCAGCAGGTCGAAACCTATATTCGCGATCTGTCGCATCGCAGCCCCGCATTACAAAAACTACGTGAGGGCGAGGAGTTGACAGAGGATGAAATCGAATCAATCACCAGCCTGCTTCAGCGTCCTGACCTGTTCATCACGGAAGACAAGTTGCGCGAAGTCTACGCACTGCCGGATGTCGATTTAAAAGGCTTTCTCGCTCACATCCTTAAGGTCTCTGAACTGCCGTCTCGTGAGAAGCAGATTTCGCAAGCCTTTGACGAATGGATTGCGACCAATCAGCGTCTCAACGCAACTCAGTTGATGTTTATCCGGACACTGCGGCAGTTCGTTCTCACTCGAACTAAGATCACCTCAATCGATGATTTCAAACAACCGCCGTTCAACCGGATCGGCGATCCAACGAAACTTTTTTCTACAGAACAACTCAACGACTTGATCGCCCTCGCATCGAGCTTAGCGGCGTAAGGAAACAAAATGCTATCGCCACAACTTCGCAGCAAAGTTCACGGCCTGTGGACGATGTTCTGGTCAGCAGGTATGACGAATCCCCTCGTCGCCATTGAACAGATCACTTATTTGCTGTTTCTACGCCAGCTCGAACACTTCGACGAAGTACGAAAAGAATCGGGTAAGCCAACGATATACGGAAAAAGGCAAATACTAGATTCCCAGGGAGAGCCAGTTTTAGACAAGGATAAGAATCCGGTCGTCATCGACTACGACGTCTGCCGCTGGAATTACATCCGCCAGAATCCGTCCTTCGAACTGTTCAACGACACGGTCTTTCCCTGGCTCCGAAATCTGGAGACTTGGCTCAAGGAAAACAATCCATCCAACCATGATCCGCTGGGGCAAATCACTGGACGTCTCGACGACGCCTACTTCGTGCTCGATCCAAACAAATCAGAAACGCTCAAACGAGCGGTTCAGGAGATTCACGAACTATTCAATTCGGTCGGCGGAGCCAACGCCGACATCATGGGCGACATCTTTGAATATCTGTTGGGCGAGATTCAGTCGGCTGGAAAGAACGGGCAGTTCCGCACGCCGCGACATGTCATTCGCTTCATGATCGAATTGCTCGATCCGCCCCCAACCACCAACGGTCGTCCCACTCGCATTCTTGATCCTGCCTGTGGTACCGGAGGCTTCCTGGTCAACACGCTCATCCATTGGAAGAAACAGGCAACCGACCGCGAAATGCTTCGGTTGGAATGGGACGGAACACCACATCGAACGTACGGCACGCTTCCCGAAGGACTCGATCCAAACGAGTGTTTTTTCGGCTATGACAACGACCGAACGATGGTCCGCATTGCCTGGATGAACCTCATCTTGCACGATCTCGATTTCCCCAAGATTGACCAGCTCGACAGTCTGTCCAAGAGAATGCCGGACAATCTCAGCAGTACGTTCGACTACATCCTTGCCAACCCTCCCTTTACGGGCACAGTCGATGAAAGCGACCTGTCGACCAATCGCGAGCGTGTCGGATGGAAGGGTAAGAAACCGATCACAACCAAGAGTGAGTTGCTCTTTGTCTGGATGATGCTCGATCTCCTGCGTATCGGAGGACGCTGTGCTGTCGTCGTACCGGATGGCGTTTTGTTTGGTTCTACTAATGCCCACGTAGAACTTAGACGCAAGTTGTTATTTGAGAATACACTGGAAGGGGTCGTCTCACTGCCGGGTGGAGTTTTTAATCCTTATTCCGGCGTGAAGACTTCGATCCTGATCTTTCAGAAGGTTGGCGACGAACCAAGAGCTGGACAGGAGCCGCGTACGAAGGAAGTCTGGTTTTACGAAGTCGCGGAAGAAGCCAAGACTCTGGATCAAAGACGCAAAGACCGCCCTGGCCAAAACAATGATCTGTTCGACGCCAGTGAGAAATTTCACAACTGGTATGAAGTGGTGCAGGGTTCTGATTTGCCGAACCTTCGCGAGGATGCTTCATCAGTGACCTATCACCAACCCGAATATTGGAAAGAACGCTGGCGAGTCATTGATGACGAGTTTCTGAAAGTCTTCCCTGAAGAGGAATCGCAGAAGGGCCATGCCTTGGGCCTGCATGAAATCTTTATCGATCTGCCACGCAGCCCGGAAGAAATGACTCGAATGGTGAAAGCCGCAGGGAAGTCGCTGCTCGCCGAGTCCGCTTCGCAACTTGTTCAAGCGGCCTGGGGCACCGGAGCCAAGCAGAAGACAGCAGCTAAGAAACTGGAAAAGGCCGCGGAGGACTTGGATAAACGCCTGCGAAGGTTACTCGGCGACTTGACTAAGCGTAACCGTGAGAAGTCGATCCTGGATCGAGAATACGATCAATTCGGGTTGAACGCACTCAAGCAAACACTGGATGAAATGAAGGCGGAGCTGCAAACGACGCTGGAAGTTGTTGCAAAAGAGAAGCAGAAGCCCGCTGAGAACGCGGAAGTCGACGTTGCCGAGGAGACGCTGGATACTGTCCTAAACTGTTACGCACGACTCGACGGTTACGAAATCTGGCTGCAAAGTGTAGGTAGCTTGCCACACAACCAGAAGCCTGCCAACTCTGAGGCCGAAGAATTATCGTCAGATCTTCTCGCCTGGATCACCCCGGTCCGAGCATGGGCCAAACTGGAAAGCTGGAAAGACCCAAAGAGTGATAAGGAAGTTCAAAAGCCAACCCATGATGAGGATGGACTGGTCGATCCTGCCTACGTGAAATGGTTGATTGAGGAATGCAACGGATTCAATGATGATGGCACAGTTAAGTCAGATTATCTCGAACTCCTTGATCCCGACTGTATTGAGGCGGCAGACCTTAATTTGTCTGCGGGGAGACATAAGCCGTTTGTTTTTTCCGCCAAACAGCACAAACGTCCTGATGAACTGATTCGCAAACTCAATAAGGTACATGAAGACATTCGCAAAAAACTCTCTACCCTATTATCCATGGTGGAGGAATGAGCATGAAAACTCCACTACCAGAAAATTGGCGCTGGGTTTCGCTAGGGACGATTTTGCGGCGTCAACGCGATCTTTTGAACCCATCGAATTATCCAGATAAACAGTTCAACTCACTCGGGCTTGAAGATATTGGCGGAGGCGGGACTGGCGAAGTGACAGTGAAGCAACTTGCCGGTGTCGAGCTTGCAAGTGCGAAAGCTCAGTTTGCCAATGGCGATCTTTTGTATGGTCGTCTTCGACCTTATTTGAACAAAGTCGCAATTGCACCGTGTGATGGCGTAAGCAGCACTGAAATATGGGTGCTTCAGCCGACTCCCTTCATTGAAACTCAGTTTGCATTCTTTATGCTCACAAGTTTCTACATGCTCAGACGAGTTGAACGCGTCACTGAGGGGGCGAACCTTCCTCGCGTTGATGCAGATGGATTTGACAGAATCGAGATTCCCCTTCCTCCGTTGAGTGAGCAGCGGCGGATTGTGGAAATTCTGAACGAGGCCCGCGACGTCCGCCGCCTCCGCCAGCAGGCCGACCACCTCACCACCCAACTTATCCCAAGCATCTTTAATGAAATGTTCGCGGGTGAAGATGGCTATCGCCATTGGCCCGAGGTTGCAATCAAACGAGTGGTCCATTCAGCGGACTACGGGACGAGTACCGCAGCAAATGAGAATGGTGTAGGTGTTCCTTGCCTTCGAATGAACAACGTCACCTACGAAGGTGAGCTTGATCTTGATGACCTAAAGCACGTTGAGCTTTCCGAAAGTGAGCTGAGAAAGCAGTTACTCCGGAAGAACGACGTGCTTTTCAACCGTACAAACAGCCTTGAGCTTGTCGGAAAGACAGGCTTGTGGGACGCAAGTTTTGAAGCCGTCGCGGCATCCTATTTTGTTCGTTTGCGTTTGGACTTGGAGCAAGTAGATCCACGCTACATGGTAGCGTTCCTGAATCTTGCATCAACCAAAAGGCGACTTCAGAACATGGCGAAGCAAGCAATTGGGATGTCAAATATCAATGCGACCGAATTGCAACGAGTCCGCATGCCGCTGCCTGACATCGAGCTTCAACGCAAGTTTGGAAAACGCATTGAGAGCATCCGTGAATATCGCGTTTTAGTAAGCCACGGCGTCGATGTGGAGCACCGCCTAACTCAGTCATTGCTGGCCTACGCTTTCAGTGGCGAACTGACGGCCGAGTGGCGGGAAGCCAATCGGAATCGACTCGCACTGGAAGCAGAAAGTCGCGATCAATGGCTGCGTGAAAACGGCATTAAGCAGACCATCCCCGATGTCAGTTTTGGAGATACCCTCAAGGAGATCGATGGTCGGCATGAGGAGTTGAATCGCGAACAACGCAAACTACTGAAGCAAATTGAAGGCCTCGACTGCAACGAAAACGGCGGCGTGTTCACACTCGCGTCGCTAGTGTCAACACTTGAAGAGCCACTCGAACGACTGCCACCTGATGCGGTCCGTCGACATCTCGACGTACTTGCCGCGCGTGGCCTAATTAAAGCCATCAGCCGACGTGCGGGTGAAGGCGGCAGCGTGAGCTTTGCATTTGGAAACATTTACCGCCAGCCAATAAAGGAAGATTCGGTCATCTCAATGTCAGATGAACCAGATTTTCAGAAGTTATCTGAACTGGATCGACTATTGAGGCAAGAAAATTCGCAATACGTTAGCGACCGACTACGAGCGGGGAACCTCGCACCAAGATCCGGTATGTACCAGGAAATCGGAAAAAATGGTGAGCTGGGAAAGACAGTCGCAATTGACGAAGGCAAGAGCCTTCCGCCACCGACACTGGATGGAGGAGTTTACGAGTGGATGGGAGGTGCCTGACCGATGCAATTACGCTACATGCATCTTCCTAACTAGTGTCTGTCCGGAAACTGGTTCGAACTTGGATTTTCCCCGATTTCGGGGGGATTATCGCGTTGAAGAATTAATGCAATCAGCCTTTCGATCCAGAGAATTGCAATCGACGAGAGGCAACCAGCCGTCGAATTTC
>JBGSJT010000752.1:0-2062 GCA_041741715.1 Pirellulaceae bacterium
GAGTTTCTTCGTCGTACTCGACAAGTGGGTTCGCCGTCGCCTCCGGGCTTGTTACTGGAAGCAATGGCGTAAACCCTCAGCCAGAATAAGAAACTTAATGAAACTGGGATTGGAGCGGAACGAGGCGGTACCCTTCGGCTCTTGCTCACGAGGCGCATGGTTCATGTCGCGCTGTGAGAGTGTCCAAAGCACTCTCACCAATGCTTACCTAGCGACGACCGGCTTGGTCAATCTGTCAGAAGTCTGGAGCAAGCTTGCTCCTAAGAGATGAACCGCCGTATGCGGACCCGCATGTACGGTGGTGTGGGAGGGGGTGCGGAGCAATCCGCCTCCCTATCCCGATCGGTTGGTTCCTCGACGCGCTGGCGCGTTGGTTGATCACAAAGCGTCAGTGTAGCGAATCAGGATAGTCGTTGCCAACGAGTTCGTGCCTGCCCTGGCTACGAGGGGTGGAGTCGCAGATCGACGCTATTTTTCCTTCGGTCCGAATCCGTAACTTGGTGACGCCTGTTGTTTGGCGGCAGGCGACTGTCTTGTGTCAACAGCGAACCCTTCCGGCACTACGAACGAAAACAGAGATTCGTCCAAGGGCTCGTCGAAGCGAAAGTCTGACCATTTCTCTGTCGATGGCGGCGAATTCTCCAGAGTCGGCGTGCCACTACGCTCCATCTGCAGTGGAAGCTTCGTCGTTGGATCGATCCAAACATTGAATCGCACGCCATTTTCCTCGATGACGAAGCCCGTTGCTTCTTTTCCGTCGATCGTACGATTGGGCAGCTTCGCTACATGCTCGACGGTTGCTACCTCCGCATGAACTAGTGTGGCAATGATGTTATAGTCATCGGGTACGGGCAGGTTCTCCGTAATCCGTACCTTCGATTCGGCGGGATTGACTTCCATGATTCTTTTGCCTTTCACATCGAAAACCATATAGATGCCGTTGGGTTGTTCAAGGCGGCAGAGATTGTCGCTAAGTAATTTCACTTCCCAGCGAATCTGCTGTTTGTCACCGGTGGAATGTGTCACGGTGTAGCTCGCGGTCCGTACTTTCCTGATTGCGTCCTGGACCTGAGCCAGTACCGCGTTGTTTTCCCAAAGTCCCAACACGAGAGCAATGCAAACACTCGCAGCACAAGCTCCAAGGACACCAATTCTCTGGAACATTTTTAGTTTCCCTTTCGACAATGAACGTGAATCCCGTTCGCCGACTACATCGCCGACTTCGGTATTCACATGACTTTCCACTAATCTTGGTCTTGCTGCCAAATGGCGTGCATCAGTGGCAGCACCTTGTATCAGCGCTTTGACATTAACCCGTGCAAACATAGGCGTGCTTTGCTGAAAGAGAAGCCTCAATTCGCTATCCTCGTCGGCCTCAGCCCGTCCGTTGCTTTCATGTTCAGAACGCATCTTTCCTCTCATGGTTTGGGGTGAAAAATAATGGATGCGATTAGCGGTTACCGTTTAGTAACTTCCGAAGCCGTTCGACTGCATGGGATACTTGCGACTTGACCGTGCTCGCGGGCCGATCCAACAGATGCGCGATTTCGCGGAATGTTAAGTTCTCGTCGAAGCGAAGTGACAATAACACCCGCGCGTCTGGCGATAGTCTGTTAAGTAACGTCGACAACTCTTCGGCCGTCTCGCTCGACTCTAATTCTTCTTGTGGAGACGTCCTCGTAGCACCCTGAGCAATGCGAGCGACTTCTTCCATAACACGTCCCTCGACGTTTCTCTGCCGCACTCGCGCAATTGCTTCATTAATGGTGCAGCGGGTCAACCACGGACCAAGATTTTCTATTCTCTGCGACTGCCAACCAACTTGCAGAAAACGCAGAAAAACGGCATGACGTATATCTTCGGCCTCATGTCGGCAGCCAACGATCCGATACGCAATTCGTGCGAGCCGAGCCTCATGACGCTTGTCAAACGCAATTAAGAATCAGCCAATTTAGCAAGTTGGCTGGAAGTGTGTTGCGGGTTTGCTGGCTGGTTTGAGATAGTAGTGTGGTTGCCAGTTGGGAAGAACTGTTGAAGCTCAATGGCTGCTGCATGCAGTGTC
>JBGSJT010000753.1:0-28068 GCA_041741715.1 Pirellulaceae bacterium
AGTAACCGCGAGATCTCAGCAGCCGTGGTTCCACTGGTCAGCACGTCGTCAACAAGTAAAACATGCCTTCCGTTTAGACTCTCGGCAGAACGAATTTCAAAAGCATGGCGAACATTTGCCTTTCTTTCGCTCCAACTGAGCATCCCCTGCTTGGCGGTTTTACGAGTCCTTCTAATTATCCGGTTTGCAACGGGCACACCCGTGGCGGACCCAATAAATCGAGCTAACCGCACCGATGTATCGGTGGCGGCTGAAAAGTTGTGTGTCCAGTGGTACGGAACTGGTACCAACACAGGGGCTGGACCCACCGACGCTGCGGTACTGCTAGAGCTGGGCAAAATCTGTTCGACAGCCAGCCGGTCCGCCAGAAGATCAGCCAACGCGCGGCGCAAGATTTCAAAAGGAGGCTTCTTCATCAAAATGATGGCCTTACGAATCTCACCTCGATACGGCGACAGGGTAACGACTCGAGAGAATTGCCACTTCGCGTCTCGACAGCGGACGCAGTCTGCGTTGGGCAGGACCGTGGGAAGAGGCGTCGCGCATTTTTGGCAGCGGTAATAGTCGCTTATGAACAACTTGCGGCACGGGTCGCAAAGTCTGGTTGAGTTATCGATTTCGTGGGAACACCAACAACACTCTGGGGGATAGAGCAAATCAACTAGCGAGCCTGAGACACGACGCCAGCCGTCGGCTACGATTCGACGATTTAGCGTTATGTTCAACATAGACCGCTGTGCCCATCACTATTGAATTTGCTGCTACTTCCGGACCAGCTTGGTCTCTGCCAGTTCGCGATAGTAATCGATGGTCTGACGCAGTCCGTCGACTAGGCCCGTTTTGGGTTCAAAGCCCAACACGCTGCGAGCTTGCGAGATGTCGGCCATGCTCTCGCGGACATCGCCCTGCCGCGCCGCTTCAAATTTCGGTTTAACCGTCGTACCGAGCAGCTCTGACAACAGACCCAGAAGCTGAAGCAGGCTTGTTTGCCGGCCTTCTGCCATATTGAAAATTTTGCCAGCAGCAGACTGGGTCTCGGCGGCCAGGAGATTACCTTGAACGACATTTCCGACGTAGATAAAGTCTCGCGACTGATGTCCGTCACCATAAATGGTTGGCGGACGCCCGCTAAGGATTGCTGACACAAAAATGGGGATGACAGCCGAGTAGGGACTGGCGGGGTCCTGCCGGGGTCCGAATACGTTGAAGTATCTCAAACCAACGGTATCGAGGCCGAAGCTATGGTAGAAGGCTTGGCAATACAATTCGCCCGCCAGTTTGGCGGCCGCATAGGGACTGAGAACTTGCGGCAAATCCGTTTCGCGCTTCGCGACAAAAGGTCGGTCGCCATAAGCGCTGCTGCTGGCCGCGTATACCAAGCGTCCGACACCCGCCTTCGCTGCCTGATGCAGCACGTTGAGAGTCCCCGTAACGCAACTTGCGTGCGTCGCCAGCGGCTGTTCGATGCTCAACTGTACCGAAGCCAAGGCGGCTTGATGAAACACCAGTTCGATGCCCTGCATGGCTTTAGCAACAACCCGCTCATCCGCCACGTCGCCTTGAATGAACTCGATGTCATCTTCAATGTGGCTGAGGTTGTGCCTAAAGCCCGTACAGAGATTATCCAACACGCGCACTTTGTCGCCACGCTCGACCAAAGCCGTAGCAATATGCGAAGCGATAAAGCCGGCTCCACCGGTCACCAGCACATTTTTCATCCGTGTACGCGCTCCAATTCAATGATTCGATGCACTGACCCTCAAAAATTATGCAGTTTTTGCCCAGTTTGGGAAGGCGAGTCCCCAATGGTGGGCAATAACTCTGTGATCTATCGAGTCTCTTTCGCTGACTAGCCGCTAGGGTAGAATCTAGTGCACGATCAGCTCTGGCGGCATGCTGTCGTGAACCTCAGACGCGAGCCGTGGGCCTAGCACAAGCAACCGTAAGTTGTGTGCTGTCGTGAATCTTAGGCGCTGGCCGTGGGCCTAGCAGCTCTCTAACCTCAGTTTTAATCTTAAATTTTTTGCTTGAAGCGGAGACGCTAAAAATATGGTGGAACAAGCCCGAGAGCTGAATATTGCCGTGGTCGGTGGGGGTTTGGCTGGCGTGTCTGCAGCCTGCGTACTGGCAGCCCGCGGGTATCGGGTAACGCTCCTCGAAAAGAACTCGTGGATCGGCGGCAAGGCGGCCGTGCATCAAGCCGATGGATTTCGTTTCGATATGGGTCCCACGATCCTCACGATTCCATCAGTGCTCAAACGCATTTTCGCCGAGGCTGGTCGGCGTTTGGAGGATTACATCGAGTTGATCGCTCTCGATCCTCAATGGCGATGTTTCTTTGACGACAAAAGCGTGCTGGATTTAGTCGCCGATACAACCAAGATGCAAGCAAACCTGCGCACGTTCTGCTCTGGCGACGAGCGAACCGCTAGTGGTTACGCGCGGTTCATCGACATGTCCAAAACTCTGCACGAAGTCTCCAACCGCTTCTTCTTCTGGCAAAGCGTGGGCGGAATTGGAGATACCTTTAAGGGTTCGGGGATGTTCAATCTGGGCGTGCTCAAGGACGTCCTATCGCTGCGCATGGGCCAGTCGGTGGCCGCAGTGGTTCGCGAGCATGTTCCCGATGAACGGGTCGCGCAAATGATCGACCACTTCACGCAATACGTCGGCTCGTCGCCAGAAGCCTCACCGGCTGTGCTGTGTGGAATCGCTCACATGCAGACTCAGGAGGGCGTCTGGTATCCGCTGGGCGGCACGCGGGCGGTTCCCATGGCTCTGGAGCGATTGGCTCGCGAATTGGGTGTTGAGATTCGCACACGCTGCGACGTGGATGTGATTGAAACGGTCGGCAGCGCCGTGGTCGGAGTACGCTTGACCAGTGGCGAGTCGCTTCCGTTTGATGCAGTCGTTTCCAATTGCGATTCGGTTCGCACGCATCGGGAGCTGCTGCGCGAACATCCGCAGCCGCTGAGTTTGACGCGTAAAAAGGATATCGAGCCGGCCTGCTCTGGCGTCGTACTTTATCTTGGACTCAAGGAGCGGTATGAGCATTTGCTACACCACAATTTCGTATTCTCTCGCGACCCCCATGAAGAGTTCGAATGGATCTACCAGCGCGGCATGCCCGCTCCCGATCCCACCTGTTACGTTTGCGCTCCGTCGATCAGTGAACCGGCGGTAGCACCGCCGGGTGGCGAGGCGCTGTACGTGCTGGTGCATACTCCGTACCTGCGGCCCAATCATGATTGGCAGGTGATGTTACCAGAATACCGCGAGGTGATCTTGGAAAAGCTCCAGCGCACCGCCGGCTTGGAGGGATTAAGAGATCGCATCGTTACTGAAGAAAGCTTGACGCCTGAGGGCATCTCCAAGCGCTATCGAGTGTTAAACGGTGCCATTTACGGCTTGGCCAGTCACGGCAAGTTTACTGGAGCGTTCAAGCCGCCTAACCGCAGTAGGGACATTCGCGGGCTGTATATGGCGGGTGGTGCTGCTCATCCAGGGCCCGGAATGCCGATGGTGCTCATGAGCGGATGGATCGCTGCGGACTCGCTCGATCAGGACAGCCACAGACTGGTACCCAACTAATTCAGGCAGCGGGACAGCTGGTTACCAATAGCGTTCGATGACAATTTGGCCTGGCTCTTTGGATTTGTGTTTTTTGAGTCCACGACCTCCTAATAGCGATTCGGTTTCGTTGAGCATATCGGGATTGCCGCACATCATCACGCAACTATCTGTGGTGATGGCTTGACCAGCTGCCGCTTCTAGCGTTCCGTTCTCGATGCAGGTCGTAATTCTACCGCGCAGGCAGCTCGGAACATCCTCGCGAGAAACCACTGGTACGTAGTCAAATCGCTCGGCGTAACGCTCTTTGTAGGCCCCAAGCTCGGGTTGGTAGGCTAAATCAGTTTTGTGCCTCACGCCATGTACCACTACAATTTTCGCGAATCGTTCCCACGCGGAACTGGTCCGAAGCATGGCAATGAAAGGTGCCAGCCCAGTACCCGTGCCGATTAGCCACAGCACGCTCGCATCGGGGCAGTGGCCCAGCGTGAAACTTCCGGCAGCCTTTTGACTAATATCCAATTTGTGCCCTACCTCCATCTTCCACAGATGAGGTGTCAGTTTACCGTCCTCGACGAGCACAATAAAAAATTCCAACTCTTCGCCGGGTGGAGACGCCACACTGTAGGGTCGATGCACATGTCCGTCGAGCGTCTCGAACCCAAGCTGCAAGAACTGCCCCGGCTCGAAGCTCAAAACCTCTGGGGCTTGAATACCCAGTGTGAACAGGCCCTCAGACCAGACTGTTTTTTTGGAGATGACACCTGGCGTCCATTTCATAGAAGTACTCTTTCCTTTTCCTCATCATTGTACAATCATTGGAAGTGCTTTCATTGGGCAGCGCTTTCAATTGGGCAGCGCCAACTCGCTGACAAGATAGCATTTTTGATTTGCGCTTGCCCGCAAGAAGCTGCCCTAAAGTGCGATTTAAGCGGAAATCCATTCCGATGGACCCTCGCATTTCGATCGCATTCACGGGCCATGGAGTTTCGTGCTGTGCTCGACTTGTACGGCCTTGCCGCGGAGCATTCCGCGTAGTTTTCGCCACCAATCGTAAATGAAGAATGTCCCAACCTGGCCACCAGCCAAAATGGTCAAACTGTCCGTATCGCGCTGCATGGCAGCCCGCGCGAGTTGCTGCTGGGCCGTTCGCAGCGCACCGGTGAGAACCACGTCCCACTCTGCTTTTGTTTGGGTCTGTCCGCGCTCGACGCATATTGGCTGGCCGAGCCAAATCAAAAGCTCGGGCAGTCGCTCTTCCCAGAATGTGTACTCGACAGCGCCCGGTACAAACCAGACTCGTGGCGGCACAGTTCCATGGTTCATTGAACTGGCCCGAAGTCGTGATCTTGAAAGTTTATGCGCTAGGTGCGAAAGCCCTGGCATTAAGGGGCTGGTCGTATCGCGCACGTCGGCAAATCTGCCCTCAGGAGTCAACCATAGCGAAGCCCGCGGCTGCTGCAGAATCGCTTCCGCTACTCTGAGAAAATGCGCGGCGCCATGCAAACTATCCTGTTCCACGCCGAAGAAACCCAAACGTCCAAACATGCGGTATTTTTCCAACGCACGTGCGTCGATGGGCGCATACACATCGATTCCATGGAACAGCTTATCGGCAATTACCAGCGCGGCTAGAGGATCCCACCACGACGCATGATTGGCATAAACCACCAGTGCGTCGTTCGGTGAGATATCCGCTGCGTCCAAGTGGGTCCGGTTAACGGCAATTGCATGGAAATGCTTAAGAAGGTACCGCTGGGAGAACCAGCGGAAACCGTTGAGCATTGGACGAAAAATCTGCGGAATATCCGCTGGAGGCGTATGGACCAACAGACCTACTTTGCAAAGCAAAACAGATGTTTCTCACCACGAACGATGAGCTCGTTGCCGACCGCCGCTGGCGTAGCATCAATGGTTTCGCCAAGCGAATTTGTGGCCACAATCTCGAGTGTGCCCGCGTCTTTGATAACCACGACCGTTCCGTCGCGATCGAACAAATAAACGTGGCCGCCCGCAGCGAGGGGCGAAGCGTAGATGTCTCCCAACTCGGGGATGCGCTGGGCAGGAAACAATGGCTTACCCGTTTTGGCATCAACACAGCTCAAGGCACCGGACTTGCCTTTGTGAAAGTACAATCTACCTTGGCTAAGTAGCGGCGAAGCAATGTCTGGCGTGTCGTGGTCCTGCGACCAAACCACGTTTTTAGTTTTTGCCAGATCGCCACGCCCATCGACTCTGAATGCACCGAGGAAAGAACCTCGATAGCCACTGCCAACAAAAACTAAGCCGTCTGCAGCCACTGCCGAGGCGGCCGGACGATCCGTCTGTCCCGCACAACGCCATAGTTCTTTGCCACTCTTCAAATCGTAGCCACGAGCGCTGTTTTGTCCGTTCATGACAATCTGCTGGCTTCCGCCCGAGGACACGATCAACGGCGTTGCCCAGCAACTAGGTTCATCGCGGGGCGTTTTCCAGAGTGTCTCGCCAGTTAGCTTGTTCAGAGCATATAGAAACGATGGTCCCTCATGATCCCAGGGGAGGATCAGCATGTCATCCACCAACGTCGGCGAGCTGCCTTCGCCGAAACCACTGCGCATCGTCATTTGACCAAAGTCATTGCGTTTCCACACAAGCTCGCCATCCAGGGTATAGCAATACACCCCCTGCGAGCAGAAAGAGGCGTAGACGTGCTGCCCATCGGTGCAGGGCGATGCCGATGCATACGAATTCGTCTTGTGCGTCACTTCACCTGGCGTAGCTTCAGCGGCCGTCTGTTGCCACAATATTTCGCCGGTACTGCGACTCAAACACAGCAAATTGAATTTGTGTTTGGGAATATTGCCAGCTCCTTGCGGAACAGCCGTAACCACAAACACTTTGTCTCCCCACACCACCGGCGAGCCCGACCCGCGGCCAGGAATGGCAACTTTCCACTTTAGATTCTCTTCCTCGCCGAACTTTACAGGCGGCTGCGCAGTCGCAGAGCTACCATTGCCAGTCGGACCTCGCCAATGTCCCCACTGTTCGGTGGGCTCCAAAGCCCAGCCACTGGCTGCGGTTCCGAGAAAACAAAGACCACACACAACTAGTTTATGAATCACAAGTGAATCCATCCTGACTGGAGAAAACTACGGTGAAGCGACTATGAATCTAAGTATAACAAATTCTAAGTATAGCGAATTCGTTCAAAGCTCGGCAGACTATGGGGTTGGGGGTCCGCTAATGGGCGTGTAAACTGTTGGCGCGGTTGCTCGGCGAGCACCGGATGGGTGGCAGAGTGGACGATTGCGGCGGTCTTGAAAACCGCTGTACCGCAAGGTACCGGGGGTTCGAATCCCTCCCCATCCGCTGATTTGCCCCGCATTTTCATTGGAAAACTGTGATTCCACCCTTCTTTTCCCAGGGAAATTGCGGGTTCTTGCGTGAACGCTGCGGTTGGGTGCGGAGTCGTTTTTGTACCACCTTTTTCGTCCGCGCGCGTCGTTTTTGTACCACGGATTTTTGGCTTCACTTCCTTACTCTCTTTGGCAGCAATTGGCAGTGTGTTCGCCGCCTTCTGATAGTCGGCCTCAGTCACAAGCAGATAGCTCCTTTGAGCAACCTTGGGTGAATTGCCGAGCCACGCGCAGACAACATGAAGCGGAAACTCTCGTTCGAGCTCCGTCTGTCGGCTCGCCCGCATGGAATGGAAAAGTCGACGCCAAGGCGAGACACCGGCTCGCTTCAGGATCTTCATGAACTGGGTACGGAGATTGGCATTTCGCCAGCCTACCCCGGTATTTGCAGCCGCTCGGTAAGCTGGCTTGTCCACTATGAACTCGGCTCCCTCCGGGGCGGCTTCCCAAGCCTCGTCGAGAACCGCTCGAAGTTCTGGAAACAGAGGACAAGATCTCACGCCCCGGCCATCATGGTGCTCGACCTTCGGCTCGGGAATAGCCATTCGGTTGTTTTCCCAATCGATGTCAGTCCACTTGATAGACAACGTCTCTGACGGCGTTCGGAGTCCTCCGTACCGGCTCAATGCAACAATAACCTTCCACGTCAAATCGCACCGAGTGAGCACTCGGTCAATTGTCTCACGCGGAACCTCCACGTTGCTCTTGGTACTGTTGGTCGAAACCCGAATTCGCGAAAACGGGTTTACTTGGAGTAGCTCAAAATCGACCGCATCTTCAAATACCTGTCTTGAAATCCGAATTTGCTTTTGGATGGTTAAGGCCGCTAGCTTTCGTCCACGAAGGTGTTCATAAAACTGTTTGGCATGGCCCCGTGTCACTTCGCCAATGGTCAATTCCGGTGCCAGGAAGGCAAGAAGATTTTGACGCACCTGTTTCCAGACCGTGATCGTACCTGGCTTCTTGGTCTTGCCGACCCGAACAATGAAGTCATCGAAGTGTTGCGTAACGGTCGGAAGTGGCTTTTCAACTGGCTTCACCGTCGGTGCCAAGAGCCCAGCCGATTCCAGCTTTGACCTAACAAACGCCCCCTCGTTGTTAAGCCATGTTGCGTCATCTTGAGGCACGGAATTGCCCAGGAGCTTTGCCGATAGCAGTGACTCCACTCGCGTTTGCACTTTCTTTGCAATCGCAAGGGAGCACTTTCCCAAGTAAACGGTCTTGCGGTTGCGATCGGGATCATAAAAGAGAATTCGGCGGTGTCCATTTTTGGACGATGCTATGGAAGCCATGGTCAGGGGCCTTGTATTGGTTGATTTGTGTCAGGCTTAGGTGTGGATTGGGTTTGTTGTTCGATGAATTTCTCGATTGCAGGTACCGAGTAGCGTTTTGCTTTCCCGATTTTCACGCAGGGTAGCACCGCATGAAACAGTTTGTGATCAAACTGCTTACCCTTGAGCGTGACACTCAAGCAGTTCAGGTCAACGAAGTCAAAGGCCATCACATCGCCGGGCCGATGAACTTGAGGGAAGACTACTTCTTGCTCAACGTTATGTTGAATCTTCCACTTATGAACCCGACGCTCCAAGGTCCTGCGCAGGGTGTCGGGAACGACTTGCTCAGAACCCTCGCACCCTGGCAGATTGTGCTTCTGCTGCAGCCAGCCAAGCAGGGTAATGGGCTTCAGTCGAGGGTCCGATTGGAGCAGCGTCTCGATCTCCGGCCAGAACGCTTCCAGCGGATCGACCCTGGTCCGGTGACTCCTCGGTGCACGCTCAATCTGACTTGGCAACAAGTCAACGTCTCGATACGTTCTGATCGTCTTTTCACTCATCGTTAGCTTCCTTGCTATCTCCGCCACCGCGCATCCGCTACGCAGCAATCCGAACATTTTGCTCGCCAGAAAATCCTTAAGCATCGCAAGCCTCCTTTGCGTAAGAGCTTGCGATGGCCTGACTTATAAGCCCCTGCCAAGGGAATTCTAATTGTCGCGGAATTCCATTCCGCAATTGCTAGCTATCTCTCCGTTGTCACCCTCTGAGCGACCTGCAGATCCCAGCGCAACCCGGCAATTCTAATTGTCGCGGATGGCAGTTTTAATTGACGCTCTACACCGGAAGAATCATCATCAACGTTCGGCTGAAGCAGTTTTTTCATTTCTGCTATTTTGTCTCGAATCCAAATACGCAACAGACCCGTTGCAATATCGTTGTCCAGTATATGTAACTCAGCCCTAATTTCACCCGGAAGTCTTGGCTTTGAATCCAAAACGGTGAGCAAATTTCGGGCAGTTTCAATTCCTAACGCATAGTTGCTTTCAGCAATCTGATTGCTCAAGGCTGCGTAAAGGGATCGAACTTCTTCTGACTCTTGTTGTCGCATCGCTAAACCTTTCATGTGAACCACTTACAAAAACTTCGGCACAAGCCGGTCTCCGACCAAGCCCTCAAAAAAGAATTGGTCCAAGAGGCCCCGCCAAAACAATAACGATGGAACAAAGGCGAGTTTACCGAGCGTCCAGTACTACCAAGCTAGTTAAAGGTAACCCTGTTCACGCAACCATCCGACGATTGCTTCTTCTGCAATCTCCTGGACTGTGCCAGGTTGCCGACCATAAAGCTTTTGTTCAAGCCCGGCACGTTTGAGCGCCGTTGCTGTCGCAGGTGACAAGCGTGTCGTCAATGGAACCAAGAGGTTAGCCATACCTGGCATCCCCATTTCCGCATTCTCCGGCTCACGCCGCGAGTTTCGGACCCGGCTTCTTTTGGGAGACTGGATATTCGAAGCCATCGCAGTAAGGGTTTCCGGACTAGTGAGAGCCACGGAAGTTTCGACTGAGGCCATGACCAACTCTTGGGATTTAGCCAGCTCGACGACCTTTGGCGTCTCTGTTTCTAGCGGCGTAACAGGCAGACCACCTTTGATGAACGCCTTCTTTTCGTCCGACATAGCCAGAGCTGTACCAAGTGTTCGACGCTTTGACATTGCCATACTTCTCCTATTCGTTTGCAGAAAGCGGTTTTTGGATGAGCAGTGGATCCGTTAACTCGTGAAACAATGCACCAATATCGCTAGATGCTTGTGCGGCCTTCCTTCCTAATCTGGTTACCACTGTCCCCTGCTGAGCCGCATCTCGATACGCTTGCAGATCGCGGATGACGTGGTTTACACACTGAACGCCGAGTGTTGGAGCCGCGTTTCGGAGTTCTTTACTAATGGTGTCGCGAGTTCTCATTTTGTTGAGAACCAACCGGCCATCCGGCCTCCCACCATTGATTCCTTGTGCGTACCGAAGGATTCCCGTTGCCTGCTGAACGCTTCGAAGGTCAAGCACCGAGGGCGAAATCGGCAAAAGAGCGAGATCGGCTAGCAGCAATAAGGTTCGACTTAGGTCATCGAGACCACCTGGACCATCGCCAACTACGAAATCATGGCTTGTAGTCAATCCTTGAGCCTCTGCGAGGCATCCTTCTGGACTATCAGTGGTCGCAACCGTAATAGCGGACTCCGCTTCGGCCACCCAAACGCTGCTTGATTTTTGACGGTCCGCATCAATCAACGCTGTTTTGAAACCGCGATCGTGAATCCAGATTAGCCGCGAACGGTATCGCGAGATATGCGGCTACTTCGTTGAACGAGCCTGCCATCGGTCTGCTGAGTCACTATCGAAGGAACTCTTTTGCATCCCGTTCGAGCCTTACGCGCCGGTCCGACGGCAGCAACTGAATCTGTTGCGACTCATTAACCAGAAACGACAGCAAGCCGGGTTCGAGAAGATTCCACCGACCGTTCTGCGTTACAAGCGACATATCGTGTCGCCCTTCGATCCGTTCGCAACCGAGTCAGATAGACATAGAAGGAAAGTGCCCGGTCGTAAGAAGCACGTTGGGTGCCGACCGGGCTTGTCGAATGCTAAGCCGCCTTAACTTCAGTTCCAACATCTGGTTTGCGGTTCTGTGTAATCCAGGTCGATGCCTTTTGAATTACTTCGATTAACTCGGCTTCGTTGGTCTCGAAAAAATTCTTCGAGTAGCCCGCTCTATCGGTGCTCAAGGACTTCCACGAGCGGCTTACGCTGAAGTCGTAATAAGCGTATCCGCTGGGACTTTGTCGTTGCCAAATACTGGCAGCGATCGCCCCGTTGCGAATAACGATGACAGGCTCTGTCGACTCTACGTCGAGTTCTTTTTTCGGTTCCTTAACGTGCGCTTGATCGGCCATAAACTCCTCCACTGATGAAAAGCCAAACACCAGAGTTTGCCACGGCTCAAGGGGCTAAGCAAAGGATTCGCGAGATGTGTAAAAATTTTTAGATCGATCCCGGATCGACACTTGGGATCTTACGATGACAACTTCGGTAAGGTGAGCACAGTCAAGTCAATACCCGTTGCAACTTGTGCATTTCAAAATCGATGATCGATGAAGAGACTCGCCAAATCCAAGGCGATGAATACGAAGAAGCGATTACGAAGGCGGGGCGCATCCCAATGGTTCTGACTGCATCGCCGAACCAAGTGGACAGGATCGGACGATGCTGGTGCTGTATTGGGGAGCTGTGAACTATCGAATTCAGTTCTGGTCGTCGAATTCAATTTCTAATGCCGAATCGTTCAGTTCAACAGGTTGCTCGGCGACGCAAGTCAGCGATTCCACTGCGTTGCCATCGTCCTGCTGCTCGGATAGATTTTTTTCCGTCATTTCCGAATCGTGATGAAAGCCATTTGTCATGGTATTTCTCCAAAGGGTAAAACAAACGATGTAGACTACTAGATGACAGTCTATAGTCTGTCGCATTACAGTCAACGTCACCGCATAATTTTTTAATGAAAACCATAGAAGAGCGAATGGCTGAAGCGATCCGGAAACGGCGAGAAGAGATTGGGTTGTCCCAGGAAGCGATGGCGACCTCGGCTGGCGTTCATCGTACGTACGCCAGTTCGATCGAACGTGCTAAGGTGACAATTAGCATCGATGTTGCAGAGCGTATCGCAAAATCGCTGGACATTACGCTGAGCGAGCTGTGCAAAAGAGCCGAGCAGGCGACCCGCCCATCTCGCTAATCTGATTCGAGCTTCGGCAAACACGCAATCGGGCTACTATCGTCGACGCGGTACTTTGGATTTCCTGCGTGAAGCCGTTGGATTACCAATTATTTGCGACGTCCGACTGTAGAATCGTCTCAGTGAGTCACGCGAAGCCAGGAACAGCACGGCCATCAGACTGAAAACCATTGGAAGCCATCGCGAAGCAAGCGGTACTTCTTCGAGCCAAGCAACTACGAGAAGTCCAAGCAAAGCGATTAGTGAGTTGCCATAGAATAGGTAGTACCGATAGTTGTTTTCCACGATCAGCATGAAACTAGACGACTTGCCTTCCAATTTACCGAAGTCTAATGCAGGGGACTTGAGCCCAGTTAGATAGTGCAAGGTATCCAGAATAGCCCATCGAATCGCACTCAAAATCATTCCGCAGGATGTTGCAGCAAGCAGAAAGAACATGAAACCGCCAATCTGCCGAATTGGGCGTAATTGGCTCACAAAATCGGCGGTCGAGTACGTGACCAGAAAGACAGTTCCGAACAGGAACAGGAAACCCGGCAGGATGAATGCAATGATCAGGCTAAAATTTCGTTCCAGTGACTCGAACATACGCCTCCCGAAGAGCGTTTCGCTTCATCGGAAGACATCGACAGCTTTCTAAAAGAACTCAAGCGTTTTGCAAATCGATTTAACCTCCCGTCATCACCATGAGAAACGAGGTCACCTGCGGATGTGATTGCATCCTCCCACTCAATCAGCGGCAATTGGTGTAGAATTCGGTGATTTACAGGCCGCCCCTCGTTTTCAAGCATGACGCGTCCAACTGAACTGGTCGCCACAATTTTTTATTTGCCATCTGTTCAGACTGCCCAGTTTAGTTTTCCACATTACGCCAAACCAAGTACGCCTATCCGACCGCTATGGATTTACAAGCCGAACACGAAACGCCCGGCCTTTTGGGAGCTACCATACCTTCGCCCGGAGAGATTGTTCGGGTAAGACAGCGGTTTTATTTGGTCGAAGAAGTTGTTCGATCGCGGCGGAAGTCCGATAGCACGCTCGTTCGGCTCTCTTGTATCGAAGACGACGCCCAGGGGCAACCGCTGGAAGTGCTCTGGGAACGCGAAATCGATGCGGAGCCATTCACGGGTGAGCAATGGTTTGGGTTAGCGAAAAACGGGTTTGACGATCCCGATTTGTTTGCATCCTATTACAACACGCTGAAGTGGAACTGCGTCACGGCTACCGATCCCAACCTGTTCCAGTCTCCCTTTCGGGCTGGGATCAAGCTAGAGGCTTACCAGTTGGAGCCGTTGCGTAAGGCTCTGCGGTTGCCACGGGTGAACCTGTTTATCGCGGATGACGTGGGGCTAGGGAAAACGATTGAAGCCGGGTTGATTGCCAGAGAACTACTGCTTCGCAAGCGTGTTCGGGACATCGTCGTGTCCGCTCCGCCGTCGATGCTGCTGCAATGGAAAGATGAACTTGAAAACCGGTTCGGTTTGACTTTCGAAATCCTGGATAAGGATTACATCAAACGGGTACGTCAGGAACGTGGCTTTAGCGTCAATCCGTGGAGCACACACTCCCGGTTCTTGGTTTCCCATAGGCTACTGATCGACGAGCATTATGCGGCACCGCTTCGTGACTGGCTGGGTACGTTTCGCCCCGGCGCAATGTTGATTCTTGATGAAGCCCACCACGCCGCACCTGCCAGCGGTCAGCGCTACGCGATTGACTCGAAGTTCACGCGGGCAATCGAGGACTTCGCAAAGCGTTTCGAGCATCGCCTTTTCCTTTCGGCCACGCCTCACAATGGACACAGCAACAGCTTTTCGCGATTGCTTGAGCTGCTCGATCCTCAGCGATTCTGTCGAGGCGTCGAAGTTGAGGCCTCTCACCGAGATGAAGTGGTCGTCAGGCGGTTGAAGGAAGACATCAGAGCTGTCGGAATCGAAGGCTTTCCCAAACGCGAAGTCGTCCAAGTAGACATCGATGGACTGCCCGAGAATGCGCCGGAACTAGTCCTGATGACGCTGCTCAACCAGTATCGCGACCTCCGCGAAACTCGCATGAAGAGCCAAAACAAGCGCCAGCAAGCCGCAGCCGGGCTATTGATCACAGGCCTGCAACAGCGATTGCTTTCCTCGATCGAAGCATTTGCGCGAACCCTAGCCGTCCATAAGAAAACCGTCCTGCGACAATGGGAAGCGTCGCAGAAAACTAAGGGAGCCCCAGCGTCTGTCACTGCCGCCAGTCTAGACTTGCTTTCTGACAGCGTGGACTACGACAATGATCGCGCCGCTCTTTCCGAAGAAGAGTTGCAAGCCGAAGAGGACGCACAATTCGAAGCGGCCTCGGTCGCCTCGTCGATTTCTGCCGGTGAAACCGATTCAACGGCGCAATGGCAAGCCGAGCAAAAGCTGCTCGAACAAATGACGATCATTGCCAATGCCGCGCGAGGGCAGGCTGATGCACGCGTTCAGAAGTTGCTTGCCTGGATCGATGCCAATATGTGTCCGGGTATGCTCAGTGGAAAAAAGGATGCCCATCCAGCATGGAACGACACTCGGTTGCTGATCTTCACCGAGTACGAAGATACCAAGCGGTATCTGGTGCAACAATTGTCTGCGGCCATTGCAAAGACCGACAAAGCCAGTGTTCGCATCGAAGTCTTTCATGGACCGACGCCGCCAGAACGTCGTGAAGAGATAAAGCGTGCCTTCAACGCTCAGCCGCAAAAACATCCGGTTCGAATTCTGGTGGCAACGGACGCTGCCCGAGAAGGGCTCAACCTGCAAGCTCATTGCTGGAACATGTTTCATTTCGATGTGCCTTGGAATCCAAGCCGGATGGAGCAGCGCAACGGACGCATCGATCGCAAGCTCCAACCCCGCGACATAGTCCGCTGCCATTATTTCTACTACCAACAGCGCCCCGAAGATCGCATCTTAAAAGTACTCGTTCGCAAGACCCAGACGATCCGCGAAGAGCTTGGCAGCTTGTCGCAAGTTATCGATGCCCGGCTCGCAACCACAATGAAGGGCGGTATCCGTCGTGATCGTATCGACGAGTTAGAAACAACGATCGCAACGGCGGATATTGATCCGCAGCATCGCAGAGCCATAGAACGCGAGCTGGAGGCCTCACGTCAGCGTCAAGACGCGTTGCGACATCAGATCGACCATCTCCGAACTTTGGCAGCCAAGTCACAGGACAGTATTGGTCTCAACGAAGAACTGTTTCAAAAGGCTATTTCAGCATCCCTGCGATTGTTGAATGCGGAACCATTGAAACCTGTCGAATCGAGCGAATCCCACCGCGTACCCAGACTCACCTTTCCCGCGTTGGATCAGCGGCAAGGTGCGGATTCGACGTGGGCCAATACGATGGACGCCTTGCGAGTCCCACGAGAAGGAGGTCAAAAGCCATGGGAATGGCGTCGAGAATCCCCCGTCCGCCCGGTTGTTTTTCAAGATCCAGGTGAAGTGACAGACGAAGTCGTCCATCTATTTCTTGAGCATCGAATCGTTCAAAGACTTCTGGGGCGGTTTATCTCCCAAGGATTTGTCCACGACGATCTTTCGAGAGCTTGCCTCGCCCAGACCAAGGATACGATTCCGCGTGTGTTACTGACCGGTCGATTGGCATTGTATGGCCCGAGCGCTGCTCGCCTGCATGAAGAGTTGATCGTCGTATCGGCGCGGTGGGTCGATCCTCAGATTCGCAAAGGGTCGTTGCAAATCAATTCCGATGCCGAACACCAGAAGACGCTTGCCCTGCTGGATGACGCTTTAGAACAGACCGGCGCGTCGGTGAACAAATTAGCATCGAAGCAGTTGAGAGAATCCGTGTCCGACGACATTCGCCAACTGCATCCACTATTGGATCTGCGAGGGCAGAAACTGCAACAGCTAGCCGAGGTACGCTTGCAGCAACGTGCCGAAGAGGAAGCCACCGCCATGGCTGGGATTTTGCGGACTCAGCGCAGTCACATTTTGGCCGAGATCAAGAAGCACAAAGACAAGTACAAAAACCCCGCCCAGTTGAAACTCGACTTCGGCGACGATGAAGGTGAGCTACGACAATTGGAATCGAACAAACGATACTGGTCCAAACGGCTAGAAATGCTGGACGAAGAACTTCGCACCGAACCCAAACGAATCAAAGACCTTTATGAGATTAAAGCCACCCGGCTTGAGCCCGTTGGCCTAATCTATCTCTGGCCTGTAACGGGATAGTGGCCGCAACCTGAGCCGACGGCGCTAGCCGCGGGTTCCGCAAACGTCACCACCAAAAACCCGAGGCTAGCGCCTACGGCTCACTTCAAATCACCATTTCACCAAACTCCCCAACATGGCACGTGATCCAGAACTAGTCGCTCACCAAGAATGGCTTGGCTATATCCAGCCAGTCGGTCTGGTCGTATCGGCACCGGCTTTATTGCAAGCCCAGGCGCATGTTAATAGCAACGTCATCCCGCAACATCAACGATTCCTCGCTTGCCTGCCCGTCGACAAAGATGACGAGGTTATTCCACAGATCGAGGATTTCACAGCCTTCGTACGCCAAGTTCTCGACTGGAGCGACACCGACTTGGTTGCGTTTGACGATGCGCATAAATCGGGCATCGATGTCAGTGGCTTGGAAGTCGTCTTGCCGGAGTATAACGAGACGCTGCGGCCAACTTGGATCGTGCCTGAGTTTATGTCGGCGGGAGCAAGGCCAGTCGTATCTTCCGGCGCCACCGCGACGCCCGCCACTGCAACATCGTCCGCTGAACCCGCGCAGCCGTCGAACGCGGATCGTTTTGTCATGCTCATCCAACAGGTTCCGAACAGCCAGGACCTCGACGAGCCCCAGGAAGAAACCGATCGGCGCTGGCATGCGTCGCCTCATGCGCGCTTTGAGCGGCTGCTGCGCGAAACGCAAGTACCGGCAGGCTTGCTGACGAACGGTCGCAACCTGAGATTGGTGTATTCACCGCGCGGCGAAACCAGTGGTTACCTGACATTCAATGTCGATGAAATGACAACCGTCGCCGGGCGACCGATCTTTGCAGCGTTCCATATGCTGCTGAACGCCGATCGGCTGTTCAATTTGGAAAAGAAGCAGCGGCTGCCAGCCATTCTGTCGGAAAGCCGCAAGTACCAGAACACGGTTTCAACTAAGCTGGCGCAGCAGGTTATGGCCGCGTTGTATGAATTCCTGCGAGGCTTCCAGGCGGCAGACGATCAGTGGAACGGACGCCTGCTGAAAGATGTACTGGCCCAAGATCCACAGCATGTTTATCACGGGCTGGTCACCGTCCTCTTGCGATCCGTGTTCATCTTGTACGCCGAAGACCGCAATCTGCTCAGCAATCATCCGGTCTATACCAACTATTACTCAATCACCGGATTGTTTGAACGCCTGCGAGCCGACGCGGGACAATATCCAGACACGATGGACCAGCGGTACGGAGCCTGGGCACAGCTCCTGACCTTGTTCCGTATGATCTACGAAGGCGGCAAACACGGCGAATTTTCCATACCGCCTCGCAAGGGATATTTGTTCGACCCCGAACGCTATCCGTTTTTGGAGGGATTAGGGATTGGGGGTTTGGGATTAGGGAAAGACATCGGGGCTGGGGATTCGGGATTAGGGACTGGGGTGGATGAAGTGGAAGCAACCAGCGACGATGTTGTTTCCGAGCGACGAGCAGATTTCTTAACTACAAAGCCAATCGCATCCCCATCTTCAACCATCCCCCAACCCCAAATCCCTAGCCCCCAACTAACCCCTAAACCCCACTCCCTAATCCCTCGCATTTCCGACGGTGTTATCTTTCGCGTCCTAAACAATCTGCTGATCCTCGACGGCGAGCGACTCAGCTATCGTTCTCTCGATGTCGAGCAAATTGGCAGCGTGTACGAAGCTATCATGGGTTTCGAAGTGCAGGTGTCTGACGGGCGATCGATTGCCATCAAGCCAGTGAAAAAGCATGGAGCCCCGGCCACGATCAATCTCGACGAACTGCTCAGCGCCGAAAGTTCCAAACGAGCCGAATGGCTAAAGTCTCGCACCGATCAATCATTCACCGGGCGCGCCCTGGAGGCACTCAAATCGGCCAGGACGATCGAAGACCTGCTCGCCGCACTCGACAGGAAGATCGACAATCTGGTCACCCCCAACGTCGTTTCGGCGAACGCCATGATTTTCCAGCCCAGCGACGAACGCCGTCGCAGCGGTTCGCACTATACGCCGCGGTCGTTCACCGAGCCGATTGTGCGCAAGACGCTCAAGCCGATTTTGGACCAGTTCGGTCCACACCCACGGCCCGAGCAGATTCTCGCCCTCAAAATCTGCGACCCGGCGATGGGATCGGGAGCGTTTTTGGTGGAAGTCTGTCGTCAGTTGGCTGAGGCGTTGGTGGCCGCATGGTACTACCACGACTGTGTGCCGCTGCTGCCGCCGGATGAAGACGAACTGCTTCACGCTCGCCGCGTGATTGCTCAGCACTGCTTATACGGAGTCGACAAGAACCCGATGGCCGTCGATTTGGCGAAGCTGTCACTCTGGCTGGTCACACTGGCCAAGGATCATCCCTTCACGTTTGTGGATCACTCCCTGCGTTGCGGCGATTCGCTGGTCGGCCTAACGCGCGAGCAGATAGTCAACTTCACCTGGGAAACGGGAATGGGAGTTGGGGAATCGGGACCGGCGAAACGCGGCAAGAAGCCGCGATCCTCATCCTCCCAATCCCCAATCCCAAACCCCCAATCCCTGTTCCGCGATCCCATCGCGGAACGCATGCGGACCGTCACCGAGTACCGGCAGCGGATTCTGGCCGCGCGGGACGACAAGCCCTACGAGCAACTCCGCCAGGAACTCGACGTGGCCGACGACGCGTTATCGCTCGCCCGGCTCACGGGCGATTGCATCATCGCGGCCTTTTTCTCCGCCGGCAAGGACCGCGAGCGATTCGCCAAGCTGGACACGCTGGCTAGGCAACTTGTCCAGTACCTCGGCCCCCAGCGCCGCATCGAAGACCGCCAGCCGCTGACGGACGCCGTCGCCTCGCTGCGGGGGGAGTTGCTTGTTGCTAGTTCTCAGTTGTTAGGGAAGAAAGACAGCGGTGATCCAGTGCTAACAACAAATGACCAGCAACTAACAACTCCTCCTCCTTCCATCGCCCCCTTCCACTGGCAGATTGAGTTCCCGGAAGTGTTTACGGTCGATGCAAACGGCAAGCCGACCGGCGGCTTCGACGCCATCGTGGGCAATCCGCCGTTTGCGGGCAAGAACACGCTCATCAACGGCAATCGCGAAGGCTATCTCGACTGGCTCAAGACGCTTCACGAGGAGTCACATGGCAACGCCGATCTCGTGGCTCACTTCTTCCGCCGCGCGTTCAACTTGCTCCGGACCCAGGGTTGTTTCGGATTGATCGCTACGAACACAATCGGACAGGGCGACACTCGCTCGACAGGCTTACGCTGGATCTGCATGCACGAGGCCACGATCTTTGCCGCACGGAAGCGAGTCAAGTGGCCAGGTTTGGCAGCAGTCATAGTGAGCGTGGTTCACGTATGCCGTGGCACAATTAGGTTTCCGTTAATACTTGATGGCCGCGAAGTGCCAATCATCACCGCTTACCTATTTCATGCGGGAGGTCACGAGGACCCAAACAGACTTTCCTGGAGCACTCAGCATAGTTTCAAGGGTTGCGATGTTTACGGTATGGGCTTCACATTCGATGACGACCCCGCAGGCACTGCCGCGAGTTCCGTTTCACGCCTTCGCGAGTTGCTCGAAAATGATCCAACGAATTCTGAGGTAATCTTCCCGTTCATCGGTGGAGAGGAGCTGAATGGAGATCCTTCGCAGAACTTCCGTCGATACGTAATTCACTTTGGAAGCCGTAGTGAGTCAGAGGCAAGGCAGTGGCCAGCTCTATTCAGAATCGTGGAAGAACGGGTTAAACCCGAAAGAATGGCACTTCGCGACACAGCGGACGCGAAGCGTCTCAAGGAGCGTTGGTGGCAATTCAGTCGCCCCCGACCAGAACTTCAAGAAGCAAAGAAGGGGTTATCGCGGATTATTGCGATCTCTGAAGTTACGCCAAACTGCACCTTTGCATTCGTACCAACTACTTGGGTTCCGGCGCACACGTTAAAGTTGTTTACACTCGATACTTTTTCCGCAATTGCGGTAATCCAAAGTCGAATCCACGAGTACTGGGCACGCTTCTTTGGGTCGTCGTTGAAAGACGATTTGCGTTACACACCCTCCGACTGCTTTGAGACGTTTCCATTTCCGGATTCGTTTGCGACAAATGATCGCTTGGAAACTGCCGGCCGCGAGTACTACGAGTTCCGGGCCGCGTTGATGGTCCGGAACAACGAGGGTCTGACGAAGACGTACAACCGCTTCCACGATCCGCACGAGACGTCGCCCGACATCCTGCAGCTCCGCGCGTTGCACGCCGCCATGGACCGGGCCGTCCTTGAAGCCTACGGCTGGCACGACCTCGCACAAACCGCCACCTGCGAGTTCCTGCTCGACTACGAAGACGACGAGGACGAAGACGAGGGAGCAGGAGCCAGGAGTCCGGGAACCGGCCGCCAGAAAAAGAAACCCTGGCGCTACCGCTGGCCCGACGACTTCCGCGACGAAGTCCTTGCCCGCCTACTGGAACTCAACAAACAACGCCACCAGGAAGAGTTGTTAACCGGTAGTTCTCAGTTGATAGCGAAGAAGGAACCTAAAGCTTCGAAGAAGCCTTCGAAAAGCAAGAAGGCGACTCCAGGGCAATCGCTGCCAGGATTCGATGACGTCGATGAATAATACGGAAGACGACAATACGTTTGAGATTATTCAGATCAGCGCAGACCTTTCGGAGGACTTGGAACAGCTCGGTGCTAGACCAAAATTTTGGTTCACTTACGAAAACGTACGGACGATGTTTAAAGCTGACCATCGCGATACGGGTGAAGACTGGGCGGAAGTGATTGCTGCGGAGATTTGTGTTCTGCTCGGGGTGCCGCATGTTCCCTACCGTCTAGCTTTTGACACGCGAAACAACTTGCCAGGTGTTCTATGTCCGAACATTGCCGCGAAACCGCTGACTCTAGTGCTGGGTAACCAATTGATGGTGGAAGCGGACCCGAATTATCCAGCGGATAACGCAACCAAGTACAAGGTCAAGCAGCACACGGTTGCCGCAGTCGCGGAAGTAGTAGCCAAACTCAATCCGCCTCCCGATGACGATGTTTGGCAGGGATCGGACGGGTGCCGATCGGCGCTGGATGTTTTTGTCGGATACGTGATGCTCGACACGCTGATCGCGAATCAAGATCGGCATCATCAGAATTGGGGGGCAATCCGATACCAGCGGTCGTGGCTGTCTCCGACTTTCGACCACGGTGCTGGATTGGCTCGCAATGAGCCAGAAACCAAACGAGAGCGACGATTGAGTTCCCCCAATCGTCAGGGAGAGTTAGAGGCATTTGCGGGGCGAGCTCAATCTGGGTTTTATGAATCGATTGACGACACTAAAACGCTTCGGAGCTTGTCTTGCTTTTTAGCTTGGCGAGCCATTCGACCCGTAGCAGCGGATGTCTGGATCGGCAAACTGGGCAAATTGCAGTCAAAGGACTTCAAGCAGATAATAGACCGTATCCCCAAATCGCGGATGACACCGACGGCGAAAGAATTTACGCTAGAATTGTTGTTGATTAATCAGAAACGCATTTTACAAGTCCGAAAAGTGGACTAGCGAACCCGCGGCTGGGCCTCAGCCCAGGGAATCGTTGCAGAACAGGTTGCTTTTCGCTTTTTTTGAAATTGAACTAGGAAAGTTCCCTCGTGAAGCCCATTCAATCGATTTTCGTCGCTTGGCATACCGAACAACCCAGCCCTCGCTGGGGGCCGGTCGGACGTGTCGATTCCATCGACATTGGCACGCGAGATCCTTCGTATCGATTCTGCTACACCAACGGCGCAAAGACACTGGAAGGTTTTAGACCGTTTGATGGGATGGAAGATCTAGACAAGGTATATCACTCTGACACGTTATTTCCGATGCTGGTTAATCGACTGCTTCCCAAATCCAGACCGGAATACAAAGACTTTCTGCGATGGAATGATTTTGATCCCGCTGATCCGCCTGAGCCGTTGTTACTACTGCAACGTAGCGAAGGTATCAAGAAGACCGACTCGATTGAAGTGTTTCCATGTCCCGTCCCAGACAATCAAGGATGCTATCTCAATTTCTTCTTCGTCCATGGTATGAGATTCCATCTAAATAACCTTGCGACAAAAGAGGCTATTTCGCTGCTTCACAGCGGTGATCGATTGCAACTTCGCTGCGAACCGGACAACCCGGTCGACTCATTTGCTGTTGCAATTGATTCTGGCAACGTACCAATCGGATACGCACCGCGTTATTTAGCGCATGACCTGACACGGTTGATGACGGATTGTCCAAGCGACTCGGTGAAGTTATTTGTGCAGCGAGTCAATCCAGAAGCACCATTCCAACAGCGATTGCTATGCCGAATGCAAGCGTGTTGGCCCGCAAATTTCACCCCATGCTCTGGGCCTGAATTCAACGCGATCCCTCAGTTGAGCAGCGTATTTTAGTGGACGTGCGGATATGCGATTTTCAGATTCACTTAACGCCGATCTTCTCTTTCGATAGGAAATTTGCTTCATCGAGGAACCGTGACGGAAGTGGAAGCAGTCCGCTGTCATCCGCTTGGACGGTCAGGATCAAGCGCCTTTTTGGACGAGTAATGGCCACGTAGAAAAGACGGCGTTCCTCTTCCATGGCGGCGTCATCCTCCCGCGCCTGGTTGCACGGCCAAAACCCTTCGTTGACATCCAGTACGATCGCTGTTTCAAACTCGCGCCCCTTGACTCGCTGAGCAGTCATTAGGTGAATCGGTCGCTGCAGATCGTCGCTACTCGAAAGATCATATTCTGCTGCGTCCTGGCTCGGAGTCTTCGCCAAGGTTGCTTTTGCACGTTCCATTGCCTCGATAAAAGACTCATAGTCCGACTCAAAACTCTCCGCGTATTGTGCCAATTGAGCGAAGGGAGGGTCGGTAAAGAATACGTCCTCTTCCGCTTTTCCGAAGTCCTTCTGTAGACCGTCGAATTCTTCTGCCAAGATCCGAAGCGAATCCGAGACGCAGGTCGCCACTAAAAACGATCGAATCTTCTGGGCGAAGTTTGCGCTCATTTTTCTATCTTGGTTGCTTCCCTTGAGCGGCCCCTTGTATTTCGCTAAAGCACCGGCGGCTTCGAGGAGCGATGCTGGCGCAAGCGACTCAAGAAATGGAAGAAGCGACTCCCTTTCGCTCTTTGAAACAGGATAGCGCTTTACTAAGTCGCAGAGCCGAATGAAGTCTTCGCGCACTCGATTTGGGCGTTGCTTCTCCTTGCATGCCTGCTTGATTTCGAGCAGCGATATCAATTGCTCGAACGCAACGCTAAGGAAGATCTGTAGATCGTCAGCTGCACAGAACTCAATGCCCTTTGAGGCCAAGTGGATTTGGATCGGCAAAATTTGGGCGCGTTTCCTCGCGATGACCGCAAGCCGCGGGCTCGACAACGCGGATTCCGACAAGCGGTGATACTCTGCGATGACTCGCTCGATTCCTTCGTTGACGTTAGCGCATCTCACTACCTCGATTGCGGCATTGGTATTCTGTTTGGCAACCACTTTCTTGACGACACGAAGCGAGTTGTGTGCAATCAGGTCCTGAGACCGAGAAACGATGTTCTTCGGACTGCGATAGTTGGTGCTGAGGATGTACGTCTCAAATGGGCGACCGAAATAGGTTTCTGGTTCCAGGATGTATCGCGGCGTTGCACCTCGCCATTCGTAGATTGCTTGATCGTCGTCGCCGACAATTGTCACCGTGGATCGGTTCCGTTCGGCGATGCACTTTAACAAGGCTAGATCGAGTGGATTGATGTCTTGGAACTCATCCACTAGAAGATGATGGATGCAGGCTGCACCACTCAGGAATTTTTTCTTACGTAGCTGCTCTGACTCGAAAAGGTATGTTCGATATTTTTGATCCTCGAGCGTGAATTTGGACATCGACGCGAGGTGCGTCACGCTTTCACGCCAAAATCGAAAAAAATCGTCGTAAACCAGCTTCAAGAGCTTCGGACAATATGCGACTTCAGGACGATCCAGTTCGCGTTCCAGCACACCTAGCTCTTGCAGTGGTTCCAACAACCGAACCCAGGTTCGCGTCAACCCTTGCTGCTGAAATGAGTTTACCCGCGACAGGAATTTTTCAAAGTTCGAGTCTTGCTCATGATCAAAACCGATCGCTTTAAAATCATCTAGCAGCTCGAATAGCTTTCTCGGGTTTTTCCCTTTGTTCGTCTCAACGACACACCGAACTTTGGGGTGGTTCTCCCATACAGGCTTTAGGTCATTCATCATGCCAAAATGAAAATCGTTGTGATTGGTCAGTAAACGGTGATTGCGATCGAAAGATCGAAGCCGGCGATACCCCCACTGGTTGAGCGTCACGACATCCACGCAACCACGAAGGGGTTCAAAAATTGATTCCGACAGCAAACGAGATCGAAGCTCGTCCCGTGCTGCACGTGTGAAAGTCACCACAAGGAATCGTGGTTTCTTATCTAAATCGTGTTGCAGCAAGTGCAGGCAGCGATGAGCAAGTGCCAATGTTTTGCCGCATCCTGCGGGAGCGAGGAGCCGAATGTAGTCGGCCGTCGATTCACAAAAGGCACGTTGGGATGCGTCGAGTTGGGGCTGGGCTTTATGGGACATGATCATTCTCCAACGAAATGTGAACGTAAGGGGGGCTAGGGACGCCTCCGATATTGGTCGGTGGCGAACGAGAATACTTGGACAGGAAAGGATGGCGTGACGAAGTCGCTCGCTAATTCAACCTGTGGAGAGCAACCTTTTTGTAGAGCGCGTTAACTGACGAGGCGCTGCGGCCTCCGTCTATGAATGTTAGGTCTTTGTAAAACGGATCGAGGACGATGGCACGCCCATGCAACTCGGCCCAGTCCCTAAGTTTTCCATGGAAGGAATGTTCCCAGGACATGACCTCGATGTCGAAGCCTGATTCCGAGAGTTGTTGAAGCACAGGAAGGAAGCCGCGCCCCTCGGCGGAACCAGCGCCGTCTCCCGTCGCCAAAACGACAATCCCTCTAGGGATGCAGTGAGCTTGCAGTCGATACATTTCTAACTGGATCCGCTCATCCACGTTTTGCTCGCGACCGCTGCGAGCGCCGCACTCCGAGACCTCAAGATCGATACCAGCCTGAGTCATTTGTTTGCACAATCCTGCGCATGGATTTGACACCGCAGCCGCAGCGTAACCGGATCCCCAACGCCGATCTCTCTCAGCAAATGCTCGAAGATTGGGGCATGAGAGCCGAACGCGGCGATCGTTGTAGATCCCATCCCCATGCGAGGCAGCGAGGTGAGCCGCAGAGCGGGTAATGTTCCAGAAATCCAGGAAGAAATAGACGACTGGCTCCACGGTGGACGTTGCGCGAGCTCCCGCCGAGCGCGTATAGACAGGGTTGGTTTTGGAGACAGGTGTAGTTGCTAGGATCATTGCAATGCTCCTTATGAACAGAGGTGATGGCCGTGGAAACTAAAAGTATCTTGTTACGCTAGAAGGGAATGGATCGAATGAACTCAGCCAATCGGTTGGCCTCGTCCTTGGTAAGATCGAGCGGCAGCCCGACGGCGATCTCGAAATCGGGACGCAGTAAGAACCGATGTTGATGTAAATCACGTTGGATAGTAGCCGACGGCTGAATCGACGAGACATCCTCCTCTCTGGGCCGACTGTCGGTCTCGAGGCAGGAGTCAAGGTCCTTCAAAAACGCCTTAGCAACGGCGATCGCTCCATAGGGGTGCCAGCGAATCCTTGTCTTGAGTTTCCTTCGCCCCAAGAGGACTTTCCCGCAACCAAACGATTCGAGCTTCTTGAAAAAGTCCAACGCTTCCTTTTTCAAAGCCGTCTCGCTGAGGCCTTTACGGTCAGGAAATGACTCCAGGTCGGACTCAAGCCCATTTGGTTCTCTTTGTCGAAGAGCCATTTCGGACATGAACTCTCGTTCTTCTGCGGTCGCCGTATGCCCCAGCGCGGCCAGTTTTCTGGCCAGTTCTGCGGGTAGATCGATCTGTTTGCTCATAATTGGGATTCTCCTTGGATTTCGAACAGTCGCCCAATTGTACGAACTCTTAACTAGAAAACAAGCCTTAAGGTATTAAGTTTATAAGCCTACCCTTTATGTACAAAACGACACGTAGGATACCACCAAAAGGGTGGGCCTGAGCTTTATGGCCATAAGAGGGGACAGGCTAAAAGTCACAATAATTCCCAATGTTTTGCTTTGGTTTTCAAGTCCTGGCTTGAAAATTAAGGCAATGGATATATCAGAGCTGGATGTTTTATCATTGTTGCAAGAACGGATATATCTATTGTTCTTCTGCATGAAGGGAGAGTTTCTCGTATTTGCATCACAACTAAAACGCTAAAAACTGCTTTTTAGTTACATATGTAAGACTAAAAATGCAACACTTTTGGATTGAGGAAAGTTGCAGGTCACACTTCGAAGATTTAATCAATGAGTCACTTGTTATTTTCACTCAAAATGCGATATTCACTACGTAGTGAAAACACTCATTTCGGTGTAGAATAATGAAGTCTCAACAAACATTTGCCGGAGTTGAACGTCTCGTTCGCGATGTGTTTGCGGAGCTAGGTGACGTCCAGCCGTTCCTGGTTTCTGCAAACGTGGATGACGGCTGTGACTTAATCCTTGAGTCACTTAATCGAACGTATCATCTGCAAATCAAGGTGCGCGCGCGGATTACTCCGCAGATTGCGAACGAGCTATTCGCACGAATAAAGTCCGTCGCAACCAAAGACCAAGCAATCCTTGTTGTTTACGCCCCCGTGATATCTCCTCGTGTAGCAGAAATTGCTATTCAGCACGGGATTTCGTACTTCGACGGAGCAGGAAACTGTCGAATCGTGGACGCTGCAACCAATCTAGCAATCATTAGGACTGGCTTTGCCAATGATTCCTCGTCTTGCAAGCAAAAGGCCGTAGACCTTTTCGCCCCGAAATCCAGTCGCATCCTTCGCGCGATGCTTCATGAACCAACACGCGGATGGCAACTTGCCGAGCTGGCCATGATGCCCGAAGTAGATGTTAGCGTTGGACTGGTATTCAAAGTCAAACAAGCACTGGTAGAGGAAAGCTATGCTGTTGTACGAGACCGACTTTTGTATCTAAGTAAGCCCGCTGAACTTTTGGCAGCTTGGGCAAAAAACCAGCCTGAGCAACTGCTAAAGCGGCAATTCTATGTACGCGGAGACCTTGAAAAGATCGAAGGCATGATAGCCAACTGGTGTAAGAAATCGAACATCCAATATGCGCTAGCACGATTTTCTGCAGCTTGGCGACATGCTCCGGAAGTCAGATACTCGGTCGCGACCATATACGTAAGTGCCGAGGCATTTGGCAAAGACCGCCTCGCTTCGCTTGAGGCTGATTGTGGGACAAAGGACGTGGATTCTGGCGCTAATCTTGTTCTACTAGCGCCGATTGACAAAAGCGTTTTCGCGGGAATTACTGCAACACCTGAGCAAACGACTTCGCCCTTGCAAACCTACCTCGACTTGCAACCGATGGCTGGCCGAGGCGTAGAAGCTGCGAAGGCTGTGTATGAAAAGCATCTGCGAGAATCGCTGGAATCCGTACCCAATAGAATCCGACACGTAGTATCAACATGACACCAATCGACGTTCGCTCCCAACTTGTATCTGCATTGCAACTGGATTTGATTGGGCCGCATGAGGGGATCGGTAATGTCACCGAGCTTTTGCCCCAGCATCCTTCGCGCTGGTATCTGACGGGATTTCTTGTTCCGTTCGAGAGTGGCGAAAGCCAAGCCAGCGATACGGACGCTGGAGACGATATCGATGGCGCGGGGGAACGTGGTGGTACGGATGATGAGCAAACACCAGAGCAAGCCGCAGCGAGCAAAACTCGATTCC
>JBGSJT010000754.1:0-9844 GCA_041741715.1 Pirellulaceae bacterium
CTTCGTGCAGGCCTATCCCAACGACCAGTGGGACGCACACAAGGATCTCAAGGACAACCATGACACCCTCTGTGGCATGACCGATCAACCCGTGGCCGCACTTTTGACCGATTTGAAACGTCGCGGGCTGCTCGATCAGACACTCGTGGTGTGGGGCGGCGAGTTCGGGCGACTGCCGGTCAGCGAGAAAGGTGTCGGCCGCGACCACAACCCCTATGGATTCCTGATGTGGATGGCCGGAGGCGGAGTTAAAGGCGGTGTCAGCTTTGGCGAAACCGACGAGATCGGCTACAAGGCGGTGTCAAATTCCGTCTCCTTGCCAGATCTGCACGCCACGATTCTGCACCTGATGGGCCTCGATCACGAGCTGCTTACTTACCCGCATAATGGCCGCGATTTTCGACTCACCGATGTCAGCGGAGATGTCATCAAGCCGCTGCTGGCGTGAGCATGCAACTCGCAATTGATCCGCCAAAGTTTCGAAACGGTGGCCTATGAACCGGGTTGTGGGTGACGACTCGCGGTGGTTCCCAGCCGGACAAGTAGGGTCATCAAGCCAAACCGAGACAGCACTACTTCGCCTCGGGGAGTCGATAGAACGGGATCTTGGCATTCAAATGATGAACATCTTGGTAGCCAAGGTTGCCGGTCAGCCATGGGTCATGAACACAAGTTGCTGAGATGACCGAGGTGACGGCGACCGCTGCGGTTTTGGAGATTTGCTTCGAGCTGGAGGTCTGCATCGACCGCTGTCGCGTGGGCGATTCGCGTCGTTGCCTCTAACTCGCTTAGGTGTCTCCGACCTCTGTCTCGAAACGCCGCTCACCCCGCTGCAGAGGTTTTTCCAGCCGCCCGCACGAAGACAAACAGCGAACTGCGTGAGGTCGATTTCACCGACCGCTAACTGACTAATGTCACGCCCTCCTGACGCAGTCGCACAGGTGCGGCATTCTAATATCGTTCCCGTTTATGACGCGAATATTCCGCTCGGTGAATGCAAAGGTGCTGTCGAAACGTAGCACGCAACCTGAGTCGGTCTGCCTTCTCGGCGCAAGTCCGCTGCCGCCCATCGGGGATTACAGGTGGGAGCTCTACAAACTGGCCGAGGACTATTCGCAGAGCAACAACTTCGCCGCGCGAGAACCCGCTAAGCTCAAGGAACTACAGGAAATGTTCCAGGCCGAGACGGAGAAATACTAGGTCCTGCCATTGGATAACGCGATCCTTCCGCGAATCACTACGTCACGTCCCAGCGCGTCCGTCGGGGAAACGGTTCTCACTTATACGGGAGAGAGTCGGTATTCCCACGGGCAATGCACCCGACGTACTGAACAAGGATTTCACCATCGCGGCCGAGAGCACCGTGCCCGAAGGCGGTGCGGACGGTATGATGATGACGCTGGGTAGCGTTTCGGCTGGTACGCCATGTTCCTGTAATGCGGCAAACCAGTGTTTGTCTATATCTATCACCTGGTCGATCTTGAACGATTTTGCCGGGAAAGAGGGGCAAGGACCTGGACAAAAAACCATCAAGCAAACGATCCCGGTCAGCATGCCCCTGGATGAGGCGCTCGATGTGGGCATCGATACACGCACGGGTGTGGAGGACAGCTACAAGTTGCCGCTAAAGTTCACCGCCACGATCGACAAGTTGACCTACAAGCTTGGCCCCTGGCAGATGTCAGGTGCCCAGCGGAAAGCCGCGAATGAACATCTCCAACGCACTACGGACTCAAACCATGAAACGACTTTTCCATCAAATCGTAAAATGTGCGGCGCTCGCCATTTCGATCGCACTTCTGTCCGTACCGGCCTTCGCTGCCGATGGAATTGAAGGCCGGGACGAAGCTGGGGCTGACCTGACTCCGGCAGACGCACGCGCTATCGCCAAGGAAGCCGCCATCTATGGATTCCCGGTCATCGATAGTTACCGGATCAACTACGAGTATTTTTTCAAGCCGGGCACTCCCGAGTACAAGGGGCCGCCCAATACGATCATCAACGTTCCCCGCGTTTACACCCCGGCCGACACCGCGATCCAGACGCCCAACTCGGATACGCCCTATTCCTTTCTGGGGGCGGATCTTCGGTCGGAACCGCTGGTTCTGACTGTCCCGGAAATCGCAAAGGACCGCTACTATTCGATACAGTTTATTGACACCTACACCTTTAACTTTGCTTATGTCGGCAGCCAGGCGACCGGCAACGCCTCGGGCAAATTCCTGCTGGCAGGTCCCAATTGGAAAGGTGAGAAACCTGCCGGAGTCAAGGAAATTATCCGGTCCGAGACAGAGATCAATATTTTGCTGTACCGCACCCAGCTATTCGATCCTGCGGACATCGACAACGTGAAGAAGATCCAGTCGAAGTTCAAGGTGCAGACCTTGAGCGAATACCTCGGTAAGCCTGCTCCCGCCGCCGCGCCAAAAATCGACTACATGGTGCCCTGCACGCCCGAGAAGGAGAAGAAATCGCTCAAGCAATTCGAGGTTTTGAACTTCGTTCTGCAGTTCTGCCCGACCGTTCCATCCGAAGTCGCGCTCATGGAGCGTTTTGCGAAACTCGGAATCGGCGCGGGCAAGCCCTTCGACGCCAGCAAGTTTTCCCCCGAGGTGCAGTAAGCGATCAAGGAAGGAGTGGGTGAGGCGTGGCTGGAATTCGAGGGCCTAGTTAAGCTGTTCGATGAGGGCAAGGTCACTTCTGGCCAAGTGTTTGGCACGCGGGAGTTTCTGAAGAACAACTACCTCTATCGCATGGCGGCCGCCGTGCTTGGCATCTACGGCAATTCGGAGGCGGAAGCGATGTACCCGGTCTTCCGGACCGATGCGGAGGGCAAGCCGCTGACCGGTGCTAACCGCTACACCATTCACTTCGCCAAAGGAGAATTGCCGCCCGTGAACGCTTTCTGGTCGGCCACCATGTATGAATTGCCACGGAGCCTGCTCGTCGCCAATCCGATCAACCGTTACCTGATCAACTCGCCGATGGTGCCCGAACTACAGAAAGATGCCGATGGCGGAGTCACCCTTTACATCCAGAACGAGACTCCGGGGAAGGAACTGGAATCGAACTGGCTGACTGCTCCGAAGGGGCCGCTCGCGGTCTATATGCGTCTCTACTGGCCCAAGGAAACAGCAACGGACGGCAAGTGGACTCCCCCCAAGGCCGAGCGAGTGGAGTAACCGCCGCAGAGAATTACCCGAACGCATCCAACCCGCCCCTGCTCCTTGTAGCAGCCAATCAATGGAACCCAATATGAACATTAGCAGACAACGCATCATACCTCTCGCGCTCGCGGGGCTCATGACTACCTTTTCGTTGACCGGCTGCACCAAGAAGGGAGACGCGATTTCCACCGCCGAGCAGACCGACAAAAATGAGGGCTTAGCCGTCCCATCCATCGAAGAGACCAAGGCCATCGCCGAGGAAGGTTTTATCTACGGTCTGCCGATCGTGATGAACTACGCGGTGATGAACGAGTTTTGCGTGGACAAGGACTCGGGGCAATACAAAGCGCCGTTCAACGAGATACACAATGAAGCGCGCGTCTTCACTTACAAGGACACTGCGGTGGTCACGGCAAACAGCGACACGCCGTACTCCATGCTCTGGGTTGATCTGCGCTCCGAGCCGATGGTTATTTCCGTGCCGGCGGTGGAGAAGGCTCGCTACTACTCGGTGCAGTTGGTCGATGGAAATACCTATGTCTATGGCTACATTGGCAGTCGCGCCACGGGGACCGAACCGGGCGACTACTTGGTGGTTGGCCCCGAATGGAAGGGCGAAAAGCCGGTAGGTATCAAGAAGGTCTTTCAATCGAGCACCCCGTTTGGTCTGACCATTTTCCGCACCCAACTCTTCAATCCGGAAGACATGCCTAACGTGGTGAAAGTGCAGGCGGGTTACAAAGGGCAACCGCTTTCGGCTTACCTCAACCAACCGCCGCCGCCCGCCGCGCCGAAGATTGATTTCGTCCCGGCGAGCACCAAAGGCATCAAGGAAAACTTTTACGAATACCTCGACGCCGCGCTCGCGTTCGTGCCGGAGACGCTGGAAAACAAGGCGATCCGCGACAAGCTGGCCACCATCGGCATCGGACCGGGCAAGACCTTTGACTTCAAAGACCTCTCGCTTGAGCACAAAGCGGAAGTGCTGCTAGGCATGAAGGCGGGCTCCGACAAGGTGGACGCCTACGTCGCTAAAGGGGGCAAGGATCAGAGTGGCTGGCAAGTGGGTGGACTGGCTGGCGGAGACAAGGCCTCCTTTAATGGAGATTTGCTGAAACTCGCGGCGACGGCGAAGGCTGGCATTTACGCCAACGCCCCGGCCGAAGCCATGTATCCCGCGACCCGCAAGGACAGCACTGGCGAAGCGATTGACACCAGCAAGAATAATTACACACTCACCTTCCCGGCCGACGGCATGCCTCCTGTCAACGCCTTCTGGTCGGTCACCATGTACGACGGCAAGACCCAGCTTCTGATTGAGAATCCGATCAACCGCTATCTCATCAATGCTCCGATGCTGCCGGACATGAAGAAGGATGAAGACGGCTCGCTGACCATCTATATCCAGAAGGACAGCCCCGGCGCCGACAAGGAATCAAACTGGCTCCCCGCGCCGAACGACACCGCTTACCTCGTGATGCGGCTCTACTGGCCGAAGACCGAAGCACCCTCGGTGCTCCCTCCCGGTGAAGGCACGTGGGCGCCGCCGGGAATCGTGAAAGCGCTGTAGTCAACCCGACGGCCTTTTTCAGTCAAGAACTGCTAACTGCGAGCTGAGGATGCCTTTCGATTGTTAAACAGGAGCGCCTGTTTGGAGCACCAATACTCCTTGCTTTCTTCGTTCAGCGTGTTCTTACATCGCACGATTCCACAGAAGATCCTTCAGATCTTGTGATGTGCCGAGAAGCGAAGTCACTTTGTTTGCATTTGGTAGATTGCGAATACCGTCATTTCGACGGTGCTGTCAAGCGGAATGACACGCCCTCCTCTGTAGCGAAGCGACTTCTCGTAGAATTTCGCGAACAATAATGGTGACATAGCTGGCCCGCTTAACACTGTCGATGGCTATCACACATCCCTGAATGGTGGGTTTACGACGTATTCCTGGCTGCGGCCGAAGGCAATCAACGAGCATGCAGCATTCTGTGGTATCGCATCTGTGAAGACTGGTAAGAAAACGAAGCTTTATGCGTTTGTCTATGATACGTCAGTTGTGTTGAATACGATTGCTAACACAGCCCAAGATCTGAATGGGTCCCTTGACTCCGTCGTTTTTATTATCGGCTAAACCACCAGAACTTTGGCAACCTGAAGATCGCAGATTTGCTCGACCCGACCGATCCGAATTCCAGCCTGGTAGCTCCTAGCTGCACTACGATAACGGAACGAGAGCCGGTGACAGACTTCCCTGTGTGAGGCGGAACAACGAGTATTGGCGGAACAACCATGGGAATCCACTTGATCTCAGTACCTGCTCCGTAGTTGATCATCGGCCGCAGATCGCCGCCCAAGAGTTTCTAGCGGCGACTTCGACAACGTGGAAATGCATTGATTCGGGGAGCTTGCCTTGGGGCAAGCTCCCCGCCAAGTAGACAAATTTTTGGCAATAATCCATCCCGGCGTTGGGAAGACAAGCTCGCGACGGACGTTGTTCTCGGCGTGCGGTCCACTTGAGAACAAACTGCCGTACAAGCTGTTCACGGCGCAAACTTTCGGACGGGAGTAGTGGCCCCCGCAAACGCACAAATGATTGCCCCATCCGGCTGGATATGCACGCCGACTATCCGCGCATCAGGGTTGTCAAGAAGAGTGCCAAGACAACGGCCGGTCTCGAGTTGCCAGAGTTGTAGTCGGCCACGATCGCCACCGGTCGCCATCGTTTTCGCGTCATCGGAGAAGGCAACGGCTCGCATCCGCTGCGTCAACTGAGAGTCGATTGACCTGAGCTTCCTCAACTCGGGCATCGCATAGAGTTCCACGATTCCATCGTTGCTACCCACGGCGAGAGTACTGCCGTCGCCACTGAGAGTTAAATACATGACATCAGAAGTACATGGCACGCGATGGATTATCTCCTCCTTTTGCCAGTTGTACAGGCATAGTTCTCCGGCTGAATCTGGACTGCCTTTGACGGCAACCACGATGTGCCTTGACGAAGGCACGACTTCAATGTCCGACACCACACTGGAGAATTGTGATCGCGTGCTTGCAGCGCCGTCAGTTGCACATAGAGTAAGATATGGTCGTTCATCTTCGACGATTGCCAACAAATTGTCCGCGACGAATTCGATGTCCATCAGCGGAGGCCCTCCCTTATCAATTTGAACAACGGAGGGAGAGCCATCCAAGGGTGCAATCGAGAGGTGATTGCCATAAAATGAAGCAACCTTCATTAAATCCGGCGATACAGCGACTCGCCGCAGCCAATCATACCTATCATCTAGATCGCTGTGGTTCTGAAGGACGGTTTGTTTTCCATCGGGAAAAAAGATCACGTCGCGTCCGTCCAACAATGCGGTAACCACATGTCCTTTGCGACTAATGCGCATGTGAGCGGCGCCAGACTCCTTGAACTCCTCCCCAATAAAGTTGGAACTGTAAGGCAAGTCAGTGCGTACGACTCGACCGTCTTCTCCTGAGGTGAAAATCTGATTACGAAGGCCACAAGCAAGCGAGGTGATGCGACCGTCATGGACGGTGACTGCACCAGTGGAACGAATGCCCAGCGGATTTAGCGCTAGCCCTGAATTAGCGTTGACTTCGCACTCCCACCACCGAAGGACGCCGTCGGTTGTCGTCGCCACAAGCAACGAGCCATCAACTGAAAACTTCAAATTCGACGTTTTCGATCGCGCGCCGTCGATAACAAGTTCTCGCTTGAAATCATTGGTCGCATAGACGTCAATCTGGTAATTGGAGGAAATGAGCAGATGATGTCCGTCGGGAGAAAAACACAATACTTCATCCTTGCGGGTTATGGGGAGTTTCGCGACGTTCGACCACGTCTGAGTCTCTACAACTAGGACCGAGTCAACATCCGTCAGGGGGTCGTAGGAAGAAAATGCGAAGTAATGATCGTCAGGTGAAAAGGCGAGGGCCTCGTTGCGGCTTTCATTCTCAAATCGCATCACACGCTCGCCATTCGTCTTGCTAATGACGATATCTGAGTAGCGTGCGCCACTGGCAATCAGTTCACCCGAATGAGAAAATCTTAACGATTCGATGGTTGTTTCTTGATTTCCAAAGGTGCTTTGATGTTCGCCGGCAGAGGAATAAATCGACAACTTTGATTCCGAGATCGCGTCGGCATGAGATATTGCTACACGCCCCGTTTTCGGGCAGATCGCGACCTCACGCGACTGCGAAAGCGTCGATAATTCCCATGTGTGATCGAGGTCGTCAATATCGAAAACCTTCGCTGGCAATTGTTTGCTGACCAAGACCAGCGATTCGGTTAGCGGTGAAACTGCCAGGTGGGGAGCCTGAAGTCCATCGTACAAAACGGTATGCTTGGGGTTGACCATACGCTTTAATAAATGCCATTCGAAGCCACGCGGGTCAAAGCTGATCGCATCATTTTGCCGGTGAGATGGTTCGTCATATTGAGCCAATAGACGCATCGCAAGCCTCGGCAACTGACCGCCGAAGGCTTGGAAAGCAAGATTCATGTCGGCAGCGTAGGCCGCAGTGGCGATCGTCGCCTGCTGGGTGGCTAACAAATCGGCACGACGATCGGCCAGAACCGCATTGCGATCCGACTCTAGTCGCGCAATGTCGCTGACCGATTTTTGGACACTCAGTGCATCAAAGGCTTGCCCCAACCGTCGATTGTGATACGCCAGCCCCAGCACTCCAAGCAGCACGCCGGCGACGGAGAGCCCCAATAAACTAGCCGGCATTGGGTTTTGCTTTGCCCAACGCGACAACTTACGGGCCGGTCCAATCGGGCGAGCGACTGTTTGTTCGCCAGCCAAAAACCTGCGCAGGTCGGACGCCAAATCTGCTGCCGTTGTGTATCTTCGCTGCACGTCTTTCTCGATACTCTTCATGCAAATCGCGGCCAGATCCTGTGGTACATCGCACAGATCCGCGACATTGATCGGTTGCGTTTGCGTTGCCTTTCGGAATATAGCCATTTCCGATTTGCCGTCGAATGGCACTTTCCCGCACAGCAATTCGTAGAGAACGATTCCCAAACCGTAGACGTCGGTGGTCGGCGAGGCGGTGTGGGTTCCGAGAATCAGTTCGGGAGCCATGTAGCGCACGGTCCCAATCACTTCGCCTGTTTTGGTCTGTTGTTCTTCGCTTGCCAGGGCCTTGGCCAATCCAAAGTCGGTAATCTTTGCAACGAAGGGAAAGCTGGGGTCGATTGGATTCTCGACAGGCGCAAGTTGGATATTGCTCGGCTTGATGTCGCGATGCAATATCCCACTTTGATGCGCATGGTGGACCGCGTCGGACAAATCGACAATCAGACACGCGGCACTCCGCGCTATGACTCCGTTGCCTTCCACTCCTAACCTCTCGCGAAGTGAGCCTCCTGAGCAGTACTCGCTGGCAATAAAACTGAGCTCATCCGCTTCGCTGGCGTCATAGGTCTGCACAATGTGAGGATGATGGAGTCCTGAGGCAGCACGGGCCTCTCGCAGAAATCGCATACGAAGATCGGGCGTAAACAGGACGTGCGGCTTTGGCAACTTCAACGCCACGATTCGATCGAACAACGTGTCATCTGCCAGATAGACAACTCCATGGGCACCTTCACCCAAATACTGCGACAGACGAAAACGGCCAATCGTCAAATCGGTCTCGTGTACCGAATCTTGAGACTCCCGGTCTTGGTTGTTGGTCGAGTGACCGCGAGGCTGCAACGTGGCGAGCAAGTGCAGGACCGAACTCACGCCAGTCGGCAGCTTGGCATCAACTTCGCTCAGGTCCTCGCTAGCGTTCTGGATTCTGCGATAGAGTTGTTCAGCCTGCCGAGCGAGTTCTAATTCATCTTTTGGTTTAGACATGAATCGTCTCCGATTCGGGCGGCTAAGATTGTCAAGGCACGAATCCAACAGCGGCGTACCGTTTCGCGAGAACAGTTTTGATTGATTGCGATCTCAGTGAAACTTAGTCCATTCTCATGGTAAAGTTCCACAACCTGTCGTTCTGTTTCTGGCAACAGATCAAGTTCGCGCCGCAGTCGAACCCTCAGCTCCACCTGCAGACAGTTTGAAACGGGATTATCCGTGCAACAAACTGTTTTCAGCAACGGTTGATCTAAGCTGACTTCGCGCCGCACATCGCGTTTGCTCGTGCCTCGAAACGCTCGTGAATAATCGACCATCTGATTCTTCAGGATTTGTCGCAACCAACTGCGGAGCGCTGCTTCGCTATTGCCTACAAAGTCTGGAAACTTGGTGTGAGCCGACACGATCGTTTCTTGCACAATGTCGGACGCCGCCAGCTTTGACCGCACATCACGATGCAAGGTCGCATTGGCAATGGCCAGCAAATAGGGACGGTAAGCATCCAGAAGGTCAGCTACTGAATCATCGCAGCCATCGCCAGCGTTCTTCCAAAGCTGAGCCATATCCATGTCGTACCCCTCTTCATTCACGTCGCGACCGCACGCATACATGTCGGACCATTACACGCTCCGGCGAGATAAGACATGGAATTCGAATAAGCTAAAACGTCTTTTACTCGACACTTCTCGCTGAACGCCACCACGCACAGGCTCGTTCCCAGGCTCCTGCCTGGGAACGCACTGTCTTGGAGGCTCCGCCTCCCGCGTCCTTGGAACCAACGACACTTCGGCAGGCGGAGCCTGCAATGCATTGGGTTCC
>JBGSJT010000755.1:0-4845 GCA_041741715.1 Pirellulaceae bacterium
GCGCCGCCTCGCGGGCAGCTTGAACCGCTGGTAGCAGTAGACCAACTAAAATGCCAATAATCGCAATCACCACCAACAGCTCTACCAACGTAAAGCCTCCGCGTTTCGAATAAGTAACCTTACTCATAACAAACCCTCCACACTGGAACACTGGAAATGAGAAAACCGCTATGTCAGAACGGACGTCACAATAGCAGTCCTTAAGGGGGTTGTCAATCTCCACAGAGTTAGTTAAAGGCAAATTCCTGGACTGGAACTCCAGACTGACTTAAGGTTAAAAAGTCTTAATGTACGGCTGTTGGCTTCCTGAGGCTGGAAGGTAACTCGTTCGTAAGACGGTAAGGTTATCTGTAGATTCTTTGGTTTATGAATTGGTCATGGCTGTTGGCTGAGATTAACGTTTTGGATGACAGGAGGCATACTGGCAACGGCGTCCTTGTCTAACGCTTAAACGCGCGACTGTCAGCACCATCACGAGCGACCGGTTGGTCCTTGGGTTGGCTCTTGAGGAACTTGACAGCTTCCTCTTCCATGCGCGCCATTAAGTAATGTTTTCCATCTACGTCTTGCTGGAAAAAGTTGATCGACAGGGGAAATCGATAGTCGATTCCCATTCGAGCAAGCCGCCGATGCCCACCGTCGCGTTGAATGCGGTGTTGATCCTGGAAAAGTTGTCTTGACTAATGCACACAGTTTCTGACGAGCCTTGCATCCTGGATCATTGATCGAAGATTTGATCGCTTGGATTTTTCGACAAGACAAGCTATCTCAAGCTGCTCCTGCTTACTGCTGCGTCTTGAATTCGTTAGAGGCATTTTGAAAGGCTTTCTTCAACTCCTCCCAAACGGATTGTACACCCTTCTCGACATCGTTCCATGCTTCTGCTGTTGAGTCTTCGACTTCCTGCAGCTTAGTGTTTGCTGATTTGCGTTTGACTTCAAGTTCGGACATTTTCTGATCCCAGTTTGCCTTGGCATCATTTGCAAGTCCCTGACCTTTGAGCCGCAGCTTTTCGATATTGGCATCCATGATCGCCAGCTGACCTTTCAGAGCTCTCACAAGTTTGTCCTTGCTCTGTTGAGAATAAGCGGCTGTCGTCTCAAGTGCGGCAGCCGTATCGCGCTGGACGTCATCCATGCTTACCGTGGACGTTTTTTCTAAACCTGGCGGCACATTAGTCATTGTTTGATCACACCCAACGGTCGTGAGCAAACCAACGACAAAGAACGCTAAAAATGAGCGGGTCATCGACGAACTCCTTTTGTTTTGTGTTCCCGTATTTTCTACAGGCGCCCGGCGAGCATCAAGATCAGCAACACCAGTAGGATGATGCCCAATGTACTCATTCCGCCGCTCGGACCATATCCCCAGCTTCGGCTATGAGACCAAGTGGGCAATGTTCCTATTCCACCCAGCAGGAACAGTATCACTAGTACAATTAAGATCGTTTGCAACATTTCCTTGGTCCTCTAAATGGTAGATAGGGAAGGCATCGAGAGAACTTCGAATTCTCTCCTAGTGAAATCCGCCAGTCTCCTGAGCCAAGCCATCTAGGCTATCGCGTTTAACACGATCCAATTCGTCGAATAGGGCCAGCATACTTTGAAAGCTAACCGGCTTGGTGAGGTGGCGATCAAACCCAGCTTCGAAGGCCATTTCCCGATCGGACGATTGTCCATAGCCAGTCAATGCAACCAGACAGACGCTATCCAGGTCGGTTCGTATACGAATTTGTCGAGCCAACTCGTGGCCGCTCATCACGGGCATCGTGATATCAGAGAAGATTACGTCTGGCTTAAACGAATCCAGCTTCTTCAATGCAACCTCGCCGTTTTCCGCAACTTGGACCTCGTGTCCCAACTTCTGCAGCAACTGTTGCGTAACAACCCGCATTGCGCGCATATCGTCTACCACTAGGACTCGCAACGATCGCTTAGAATGATTGAATATCTCTTTCGAAGAAATGTTTTCCTCCACGATCCCTGTCGCGAGCGGCAATTTAACGGTGAAAGTACTTCCGCGCTCGGGGCCGTCGCTTTCCACCTCCACTGATCCGCCATGAAGTTCAACCAGGGTCCGTACCAACGCCAAACCTATCCCAAGGCCTGCTAATCCGCGACCGCGTGCACTTTCAATTTGCGAGTACATTGTAAAAATGTCCACTAATCGGTCGGCAGGGATGCCGATTCCATCATCTTTTACTCGAATGATTACAGAACCATTGCAAACCTCTAGCTCCAACAGAATCTTGCCCCCGCTCCTGCCATACTTGGCTGAGTTGTTCAACAGATTGCAAACAATTTGAGTTAAGCGGCATAGATCGCCACAAACACATGCGGCATGGCTACTGTCGATCATTTCCAGAGTCATATGGTTTTCGGAGATCAAGATCGCCGATTCTTCAATCGCTGATTTGACAACGGTACTTATCGTGCATATTTGCTTATCCAATGACAGTTTGCCCGAACTGATCCGAGCAATATCGAGCAGATCGTCAACCAAGTGAACAATCTGCTCAACTTGTCGTACCATCATGGAACGCACGACTTCGGCCTCTTCACTCAAACTCATTAACGCCAAAAGCTGTAGCCCGTTCTTGATGGGGGCAAGTGGGTTGCGAAGCTCATGCGCCAGCGTTGCAAGAAACGCGTTCTTGCGTTGATCCATCTCGAAAAAAGTATCCGAACTGTCTGGAATTTGCTCGCGAGCCGCTTCAGTCACGCAGCGTTGCGTCGTAGGTATAGTCATTTTGCGATTGCTCCTCGAATTCCGTGGAATGGTCGATCCGTCAGTTAAGTTGCTTCATTATCTGCGAACCTAAAATTACGAGAATCGAGAATTTCTTCAAAATTAGCTGGCGGATTTCACTACCGGTCAACAGCCAAGTGAGGTAATTGGCGGAAACACTTTGTCATCCCCGCCTGCCTCCGCAGCGCGACGAGGGCAGACTAGGATGCGACTTCTCCGCTGCTGAACGCGACGTAAAAGGCTGAGAGTGAGTCGTTGTGATGCCCTCAGTGCACTGCCTGAGCCCAATCTACGTTGGCAATTCCCATGCTTTCTGCATATCCAATACGGACATTTTTCATTCCTCCGCCGACTGATCTGAATTGACTTCCAAGCGGCAGACTGGATATCTGTGCAGCGATGACACAGCGATTGGTCTCCCACGCACTTGGCAGCTGGGCCGATTCGACGGATCCGATCGATTTGCTCACCGACCGTGAATTGGAAGTCTTTCGCATGATTGGCAATGGGAAAACAAGTAGTGCGATTGCCGAGGAACTCTTCCTCAGCACGCATACCATTGACACTCACCGTGAAAATATTAAGCGAAAACTCGGAGTAAAGAACGCCGCCGAGTTGAGTCGCTACGCCGTGCAGTTCTTCCTCGAGAGTTCATAAGACCAAGGGGCCTAACAATAGTCTTTCCGAGCGGATATTCTGATTAGTTCGTATTGCTCATCGATTGCCCAGGGTATGTTGTGCGATCGCAATAGCCTACCGGAGGATTAAATGCTCATATGTTTTGAAGCACCAGTCAGTGGAGGTCCTCTTCCTCCGCGAAGCCATGGGAAGTGGCGAGGCGCAGCGGGCTCTCGGTGGAATCAAGGCGATCTAGCAGCGGCGTCTGTAAAGCCTCGTCCCCAGCCAAATCCCATTCCGCAGCCGCATCCGCCGCATCCGCCGGGGCCGCCGATCCCGCGACCGGGCCCTTTCCCCAATCCTTCGCCGCTTCCCATACCACCACCGATGCCGGGCCCCATCTAATGCGACTCACATAGAGAGCCTTGATTCACTCGGTGATTGATTGTCAACTCAGCGGAGAGCATTTGCAAAATCGATCACTCTTGAGAGAATTTAGATGTACCAAGAACTTAGCTTGACGTGCCGAGCGATAGCCTGGAGCCTTGGCCCGCGTTTGTTGAAGTCTTCCAGTGCTATTTGGCGCGCAATAGTCGTCCGCTGCCATGGATTGATGCGAATAGTGGCGATGGTCGTTTGTGTGTGCGGCGCACCGACGTCATCTCTGCTGGCACAGGAGCCGGGGGGCGCGACCGACATTCCTCAGAAAGTCTCAGCCCCTGAAAAGGAAGACCTCGCCCCGGCGCCCGCCAAGGTGGATGTCAAACCTCTCGCGCGCGACGAGGAGATCCGCACGCGACTTCAGAGCGTCCTCGATGCCACGGGCTGGTTCACTGATCCACAGGTCCGGGTCGAGGAAGGAGTCGTCTTTCTCAAGGGCCAGTCGGAGACCGATGAGCTCAAGAAATGGGCCGGCGATCTGGCGCGAAACACCCAAGATGTCGTCGCCGTGGCCAATCGGATGGAAGTACCCGAGCCGTCGGTATGGGATTTCGGCCCGGCGTGGAGCGGCCTATTGATCTTGTGGCGAGACTTCATCCGCTCGCTCCCCTTTTTCGCTTTTGGGCTATTCATCCTGGCGCTGTCGATAGGGGCCGGCCTGGTGGCAACGCGCGGGGCGCGGGCATTCCTTCACCGCAGGGTTCGAGCGAACCTCCTGCGAAATGTGATTGCACGGAGTGTCGGCGTACTTGTCTTTCTCATCGGGACCTATATCGTTCTCAGAGTTTCCGGCCTGACCCAACTGGCATTGACGGTGGTCGGCGGCACCGGCCTGATCGGTCTGGCGGTTGGCATTGCCTTCCGAGATATCACGGAGAACTTCCTGGCCAGCATCTTCCTCAGCATGCAACGGCCATTCGAGACTGGCGACCTAGTCGAGGTTGCCGGCGTGACGGGGTACGTGCAGCAGCTAAACGTCCGCACAACAATTGTGATGACCCTGGACGGCAACCTCGTACAGATCCCCAACGCCACCGT
>JBGSJT010000756.1:0-15965 GCA_041741715.1 Pirellulaceae bacterium
ATATTGCACAACTGCCTGGTGGAATCTAGTCACGCGCTGCCAGTCGATGGATTTTACTGAATTCAGCCGCCAGGAGCGCGTACCGACCATGGATTTTTATTGTGACCGGCCCGACGTCCAGCGTCTGCCATTCTCGGATGCATTTATTCTGCTGTGTGATGTTCTTGGTGATCCGGGTGTGGACATTCAAGCTATAACTAGGACTTCCGCCATGACAAAGGCAGTGGATGTTAGATGAGACTCGGCGCCAACATGTTGGAGTTGGGAAAGTCACGTAGTTAACTCAACCGCTCGCAAATCGAGCAGGAGATCTCAATGTTACGGTATGCTTTGATTTTTCTCATAATCGCACTCCTTGCCAGCGCATTCGGGATGTTTGGCTTGTCTGGCGTGGCCATGCAGGCCGCCAGAATTCTGTTTTTCGTATTTCTAGTGATGCTCGTGATTTCGCTGATCAATGGTCGCAGGGGAAGAGTGCTTTAGGCTGCGAGATGAGAATTTGTCACCATACGTTGGCGATTTAGGTCTCCAGTCGCCCTGCCGTTTGCCGCGCCTGCTTCCAGCTGCCAATTCGACCTTTGATCGAGATAGCAATGTCGCGGTACTCCAGGCAGACGTCAGTCCACTTCATGCTTTTTCCCGACGAGCTTCTGTCGCGAATCCAATCCAGCAACATCTCGATGTCCATGTGGGAGGCGGTACGACCAGTGGCGTTTTCAGGTCGGATGCCTGCGGCTCTCAATGCTTTGCGCCAGGTGCCAAAGTGCCGCCGCGCCGTGTTAAAGAAGGCACGATCTCGTTGCATGTTATGCTTGGCTGTCAGAATATAGCCGCGATGGCACATGTAACGCAAACGGCTTATGACTTTCAATCGTGAAAGTGCTTGGTTTTCGCTAAATGATTGGCTGACACCAGAATACGCCAGAGCGGTTTCCCACGAACCGAAGAGTTCACAGGCCTGCTCAAGCAACCGAACGTTATCTCCACAAACGGTCGCCTCGCATAGAGATTGACCGGCTGTCTCTCGCTGAAGGATTTGCCGAATTACATCTTCACGCGACATAGACTCCTCTCACTGCGTACTTGGTTTCCTTGAGCCTTTGCAGCTTCGACCGCCTCCGTCCAAGAGCCAAAATGTCGACTGGCCACTGGGGCTAGGCTATGGTTGACGGTCGCGTGACAACTTAGCGTTTCACCACACACCATTCGCTTCTGGATTTCCGCAATTATCAGCGCCCTGCTCCATATTCGTCGTTTTGACTGGAAGCCAGCGGCAGCCAATGCTTTGCGCCATGTCCCAAACTGCGATTTTGCGACACTGTAGAGTCCTTGATCACACTTGCTGATGTCGGTGAGCTCCCTGCCGTTTGCGTGCCACTGCTGGATGGCTTCGATGATCGCCTCTTTGCTCCACCGTCGAATTGGCTTACGGACAATTACCTTATCCGCAAGGCCAGCTTGTTCGACAGCTTGCTTCCAACTACCAAAGCGCCGCTTGGCTGCTTCGGCCAGTCGGAGATCTCCAAAGCCGGCAATCTGGCGCGGAGCACCTTGGACGTAGCGATCCTGCATAGCTTCAATCACTCGTCGGTCCGTCCATCGGCTGGGAGGTGGCTCGACTCCCGCGGCCTCCATAGCATCTTTTAAACTACCGAAATGCCTTGTAGCGGCTTCAGCCAAGCTTGGTATTCTCGTGCGAACGGTGCCATCTATGTACTCGCGTTTCCAAGCTTGCAGCCGGTCGATTATCTTCTGTCTGGTCCACCTTTCGCGCGGAATTGGTTGGAAGCCTGCAGCCAACATCGCCTCCTTCCAGTTTCCAAATTTGCTTAGCGCGATACAAAAAAGCTGCTTATCCTCTCGCCAAACTCGCGACATCGAGAATCCTTGACGGTGACGCTCGCGCATTGCCTCAATGACCCAGCTTTTTGTCCTGCGCTGTGGTATGGTCGTTTCAATGCCCGCGGCGCGCAAGGCGAGCCGCCAGCCGCCAAAGTGTTTTGCCGCAGATCCAAACAGCAGCGGATCTCCTTGATTGCAGTTGACCAATGGCTGCCCCTTAGCCAGTCGATCTTGAATCTTGCGTAGGACTACCTCCGCCGTCAACCAATTGATCGGCGCCCGCAACGAAAAGCCCGCTGCCTGTAAAGCCGCGCCCCAAGTACCCCAAAGCCGCACGGATGCTCTAAAGAGTGCCGTATCTTCTTTCGAAGTCCTCGACAACTTCGCTCCACTGGCCACTCGTCGCCGGATAGCCTCAACGGCCATCGCCGGTGTCCAGTCTGTATGAACCCTTAGTCTAGCGGGTAGGTGTATTTTGGCTGCCTTTCGGGCAATACTTAGAGATCCGAATTGGCGTATTGCCGCAGATTTTAAACGGCTATCCGGCTCTTTTCCTTCGCGTCGGCAGCGTTTGAGCTCGAGAATCACCAGCCGCTTGGACCAAGATTGACGACTTGATGTCAGCTCAGCGGCGTCCAGTGCATTTTTCCAGGATCCGAACAGCCGAGCAGCGGTCGAAGTCAAGCGAAGGTCCTGCCGCCAAAGTTGCTCACCAGGTATTCCATCGCGATGAAATTGTTGGAGCTGCGAAAGAATCGACTCGCGAGTCCATTTCAGTTCAATGGCGATTTTGACTCCCGCCGCTTCTAGTGCGCTATCCCAGCCAGCAAATAGGAGACATGCAGCTCGGTAAAGGCGTCCATCATGCCGGCACATATTCCTAACCGGCATACCCTGTTTGTATCGATATTGAATCGCTTCAATGACCAACTCTCGCGTCCACCTACGTTTGGAGCGCTCAAACCCAGCCGCCTGAAGTGCTAGACTCCATTTTCCAAAGAGTCGTTTCGCAGTAGCATACAGCGCCGCATCATGTTGGTGACAACTTGAAAGTGATTGTCCGGATCGATGCCGCTGCTGGATCGCCTTGATTACTTTCTGCTGGGTCCACTTCTTTGGCCGCATGGCTATTGCTCGGTATTCTCAAGGATCTGTTCCATAACTTCAACTAACTCGGGATGGTGCGCCAACAAGTATTCCTTCACGCTTGGGTTGGCGAGCAGCGCGCGGACGTAGATGACCAGCTTTAATAGATTCGTTGTGTACTGACGATATAATCCCGAATAGAAGTCTTGCTGTTGCTCGGCTTCCTGCAGTCGCTTTAACAGCTGACTCTTTTTTTCATCCGATTGTGTCCAAGGAGTTTTAGTCGCGTTGGTCTTTACCCGCTTGTTAACCGGCGTCTTGAGCACTAATCCGCGGGCAAAGGTAGCCCCAAAGTCCTTGCACGATTCCATCAACTTTAGTATTTCTAATTGCCGCTCAGGCTTAACGTTGGTCAGTTCCTTGGCCACTTGCAGATTGAGTTTTCCACCCTCAAAAGCCTTAACAACCTGTTCGTGTAACTTGGCCAGTAGGCCAGTGTTCAATCGATGACTAATACCCTGCATGCCCAGCGCATTGGCGATCGTCTTTTCATCCAACTCTTCGAGCGACTTACGCAACATCCGCATTTCTTGCGCAGCACTGAGTTGGTTAACCATGCGATTACCCGTGAATCCGTCGCGCGAATCATGCACAATGCATGGTACCGATTCGACTCCCAAGTCCAACAAAATCCGGTAACGCAGGGCGCCATCTAAGATTTCGTAACTATCCTCAAGTGGGTAGACAATCAATGGTTCGATCAACCCCACAGCCCGCAGGCTGGCCTCGATCCTGTGATAATACTTCTTGGCTACTTTACGTTCGTGGCGGGGCACAAGTTTGACGATCGAAATATCGATGCCTTGTACGGGCTTTGCGTTGGCAATCATGCTGAAGTTTTCTCCTGTGAAGATTGTTAAGGGTCGAATTGGAAGTCTCCCGCCAACACGGGACGATTATCAAGACGCTCCTGGCGAAGCAGATTGAGTAGATCGTCGTCCTTCCAGAATGTGTTGATCGCCCCCAGTAGCGACATGAAGCGATTCTCCTTGGTCTTCGCTTCCCGCACGTAGGACGATTTAACGCGGGTGGTTTCGGCAATGTCGTGCACCAGTTGTCCAACCGTGTAGGGTTTGTCGGTTGCGGGCTTTTTGCTTTGTTTGGCTCGGGCGGCAATGATCCGACGCGCCTGGCCAAAGTTATTTGTGGTCACAATGCCTTCATCGAAGGCGTCCATCAGCGTGTTCTGGATCTGCGAATCCTCAGTTGTGGCTACTTTGACAGCGAACTTCATCGGAAAAACTCCAGATTCCACTCCGTGAATTAGTCGATACTCTCCTTGTTTGACAAGGCGAACATATTCGCGAATGTAGCTCTCGCTCTTGCAGGCTACCTGCGCAATGCGTTTGTAATCCCAACCCTCGTCATGCAGTCGGTTGAGCTCTCGCGCGAAGTCCATACTGTCGGGCTTGGTACGAGCAATGTTTTCCACGAGCGATTGCAGCAATGCCTCTTTACGATTGCAGGTAACGATTTCCGAAACGACGCGCTCGCGACCTAGCTTCTGATGCGCTAGTAGGCGACCTTCCCCGCAGATTAACTCGTAGAGTCCCGTCCGCTCGACGAACTTGTCGTTCACTCGAATCGGTTTTAGCAGTCCTACGTGCTCAATACTCGCCACGTTCATGTCGAACTGTTCTTTCTCGCGATTGCGCGAGTTAATGACTTTGACTTTGTCGATAGGAATCTCTTCGTAGCGTCGATCGCTGAAGGCGAGGATTTCAATCGCAGTGTCCATGGTCGTCGTTCCCTTAAAGCAGTTGTTGTAGGAAGTTTAGATCGCAGCGGCCGAACAACTCAGTTCGCATCGAAGCCGATCCAAACCGTAGTGTGCGGGAGCCGGCCAGCAGACGTGGCAGCGCGACGTAGCCGAGTATTTCCGTCGCGTCGGTGTCTGAGAGCAAGACGCCAAGCGTCATATCAATGATCTTGCGTTCGTCCGGTCGAATGGGCCAATAGGCGGAGTAGCCGTGTGGAATTGGCACGGCCGGCGCGATCGAGACGGTGAGTTTGCGACCGAGCACTAAGAAGTCGCTATACGGCAAAACTTCAGGCACAGACTGACAGATCCGTTCGTGGACCAACTCTCGGGCTTGATCGCGACTCTTGTCGTGGATTTGCTGGAAGGCTAGGTCGAGCGAACCAAATTGCCGCGTGTAAGCTCCCGCTGAGGGCAAGTCGGCCTTCTGCCGCAACAGCGACGTCCGGAAGATTCCATGTTCACGGCACAGCGCATCAAGCTGCTCGAGCATGAAAGCCGGTTCGTATCGCTTGCGGCGAGATTCGAACAGTTCTTGGGCTTTGACAAAAACCTCCAGACTGACAAGTCCTTCGAACGCATCGGGACTGCGTACCCATTTCTCCGATGGGATTGTTGCGTTTGGGTGTTTTGAGTTTCGCGCTGGTGCGGTTGTAAAGTAGCGTTCCCAGATAGGTTTCATTGCGGAGCCTTGCAAGCACCGCGCCCGCCTGCCAATTGCGTCCGCCCGGAGACGGGATACCATCGGCGTTAAGACCTTCAGCAATGCGATACTCGGAGTATCCCAACTCAGCAAACTCGTGGAAGATTCGCTGGATGACAGCCACCTCCGCTGGATCGCCTTGGACCAACGTTACGCGTTGGTTCTGAATTCCCTTGCGTTGTCCCTTATCAAGGGTATGCACCGGCTCGCGTTTTTCGTCCAGCAGCAGTCGCTGCGTGCCATAGGGTGGTGGTCCACCTGCCCAGTAGCCCTGCTCGGCGATTTTCGCGCAGCCGCGCCAGACCTTGTCGCTCAGTTCACGACTATACTGTGCGGCCCGAAACCTCTCAAATTGGACATAGACCGGATACAGCGGATCGTCTTCACGCGGCTTGCCGATCGTGGTGTAGATGATTTGCTTGTTCTGTTTGCGGATTTCAGCACTGTACTGTGCCGATAGATCGATATCCTGAAAGCGTCCCCAACGGCTGACGTCCAGGCACAGGACGTAGTCAAAATCGGTCCGCTTTTTGACCCATTCATCCATCATCTGTGTGAATGCTGGCCGGCCTTCGGCGTTGAGTCCCGACTTGCCGGCGTCGGCAAACTCGTGAATGATCTCCACGCCGTTCTTGGCCGCCCATTCACGGACTTGATCTTGCTGAATTGGAATGGAGTTCTCTTGCCGATCTTGTGCCGAATGGCGATAGTAGGCGACTGCCCGGATCTTTGCGGGAATGCCTGGTTGCTCGGCAGTTCCAATCTCCCACCATGGTTTCATCGTTATCTCCTGGATGCATCGAAAGCTACGCAAGACGTAGCGCCCCGCGTCGGAGACAACACAGTTACGCGATGACCCAAGCAGTCATCAAGCGCTCATAGGTAGGAATTGGCAAGTGATTTTAGAAATAGTCGAGAAGTCGATGTATTCCAGCGATCGAGAAAGCAACGTAGCCCTACGCTTTGTCTGCCTTGAGGAAGACTTCGCGGCGAGTGTACGCAAGGTAGCCGGGACATGACCTTTGTATGTTTGGAGATCTGCGCCAAGAGCATTCAGGGCGACCAATTTTGTTTAATCATGTTGATATTTCGGCCAGTGGGTAAGAAGCGTCCAACAACACTGTGGTGGTAGAGCTCGGCAGACAGTTGCCTATTCGTCAGATAGCGTAGTTGGTGCGATGCGAGGTCGGCTGTGATGAATCCCGCTGACTCACGACACTAATATGATCCTCATCGCTTAGTAGTCGCCAGTATCCGACTTAAGTCAACCTCTGGGCGCTGTAATGCGCTCCTGGTCGCGTGCCGGTTAAGTCGTCGACAGGACCCAGTGCCGGACTCGCAAAGCTATAATATGTGAATTCCTGCCAGCATCAGATTTCCGCACCACTGCCAAATACTAGTAAGGAGCCAATCACATGAAGCGCATCGTTCTACTTCTAGCCGTGTTACTCTTCGTCGGACAAAGTCGAGCGGCTGAGCTCGAGCCATTGCTAAACCAGCCTTATGGCAGCCATCCGCGACAAGTCCTCGACTTCTATCCGGCGAAATCGGATAAACCAACGCCGGTCGTATTCTACATCCACGGCGGCGGTTGGCGTGGCGGCGACAAGAAGACCGATCCAAAAGCTTTCCTCGCCAAAGGAATTTCAGTCGTGGCGATCAACTATCGCTACGTCCAAAACGGCGTCGAAGAAAAGGTCGAGCCGCCGGTAAAGGCGCCGCTGGGAGATGCCACTCGCGCGCTGCAGTTCGTTCGCTCTAAGGCGGCGGAATGGAATCTCGATAATGAGCGGATTGGCGCGACCGGAGGTTCAGCTGGCGCATGTTCCTCGCTTTGGCTGGCATTTCACGACGACATGGCCAAGCCTGACAGCGAAGATCCGATCGCACGAGAATCGACACGACTGTACTGTGCCGCGGTCAACGGAGCCCAGGTTTCTCTAGATCCGAAAGAACTGCGCGAGTGGATGCCCAACTACCGCTACGGTGCCCACGCGTTCGGCCTCAGCGGATTCCAGGACTTATTCGACAATCGAGAATCGGTCCTAAAGTGGATCAAAGAGTATTCGCCGATCGAACACGTTTCCAAAGATGATCCTCCGATCGGATTGTTTTATGGCGGCGAAGTTCCGGTGGTGGGAGCTTCTCCCGAAGACCCGACACACTCGGGTATTATGGGCGTGAAGCTGGCGGAACGACTGAAGGAAGTTGATGTCGACGTCGTCCTGGTAACGCCGGGGGTGACAGACCCCGAGTATCAGAACTCGACCGAGTACCTGATCGATCACTTGCGCCGGTAGGCGCTGCGAACGAGAGTCACGACCCGCGAAAGCCTCGTCCGAAGATGGGGCTTTTCCATTAGATCGTGCAACTTGCCTCGCTGCGGACGGAGGCTCCGGTGATACAACGAGTCCGGATTCCAGCAGTGTGCTTCACGATGGCCGTGCATTGGACCATGGTAGTGAAAGTCGCGGCACTGATCGCACCAGACGCGGTACCGGTGTATGTCGCTATCTAGGACGACCTGCGTGGCGAAAAGTGTGGGGATAGCTTCTTGAACCATGGCGCTTCTATGGGCTCATCCAGTTCTAGAGATTGATATAATGGAATCGTATCCGATCTTGGTGGCTGCTGCGGGAGCGGTGCACTAAAACTGCGACATGGCAAAGGAGCAATCGATGAACGCTATACGAAAATTCACATTACTGACCCTAATCCTAACTTCCAGTGTTTGCGTGAACGGCCAGGAACCTGCGGAATCGAACCTAAGCACAGAACTGAAAAAAATCGCTAATGAGGCTGCGAAACGGTTTCCTGCGGAGATGTTTGCGGTGATGAAAAAAGCCACGGACGAAGTTCGGGGTACAGGGATCGAAAAGAGCGCCAAGCAGGTTGGTGATCGAGCTCTGGATGCCGAGCTTATTGGGTGGGATGGCAAAACCAAACGGCTTAGCGAATTATGGAGCGACGGCCCCATCGTACTTATGTGGTATCGAGGCGGATGGTGTCCATACTGCAACGCTCAGTTGAGGGCCATGCAAAAAGACCTCGACAAGCTTGGGGACCTCGGAGCGAAGTTAGTTGTGCTGACCCCCGAACTGCCGGAGAAGGCAAAGCAAACTGCTGAGTCCAATGATTTGAATATCGTTGCCCTTCACGACCAGAACAACGCGTTAGCCAAGAAATACGGCATTGTATTTCAGCTGCCGGAAGCGATAGTGCCGTTGTACCGCGACCGTTTAAAGTTGGCTGAGTACAACGGAACTGAAGCTATGGAACTGCCATTGTCCGCCACGTATGTCATCGACAGCACAGGGGTTATCCGCTACGCGTTTCTTGATGCCGACTATACCAAGCGAGCTGAGCCTTCCGAAATCATAAACGCCCTGAAGAAGATTGAAAAACAATAAATTGGTCGCGACTCGCACCCTATAAGCGCTCGCCCATGTTTGGCGTACCTTCAACAATGCCAGCGAGCTGGTTCGACTTACGGAACAGTCAAACATGGATTTGCGGAACGGCAGCGTTGTGTGGCTAAAAAGCGCGCCTACATTTGATTCGGAGTATTGACATGAAAGACCATGAGGCCAAATTCTCTCTCGCAGCCATGAACGGTTGGCTTGGTGTGCTTGGCTACATTGCTAAATTCATGTGCGGGCAATACAGAATTGGAGTTGAAGAACGTCAATTGAACCGACTAAGGAAGGCTTGTTCTACCTGCCATCGCGAGCTGGGCCAAAGTTCGCGGATTTGCCCTAGGTGCGAGACGCGGTTCTAATTTTTGATACAGCCGTTTGTGATTTCCAAACTGATGGATCAACTGATCCGTCAAGTGAGACGCGGACGTGTTTCGATTTGGAAGACAATTTAGGAAATTGTCTGGCTAAAGTTCTATCGATCCAATCGCAGGCTCACTCGACGAATTGCTTGTACTTGACAGTACGCTCGATCTGCTTGAAGTAGAAGATCCACAGGCCGCCGCATTAGTCAAATTGCGGTTTTTCGCCGGAATGACACTGCGTGGCGCCGCTCAAATTCTCCAGCTGCCTGGGTCAATCGCTTGGCCAAAGTGGGAATCGTCTCGCTTACGCTTCCAAAAGCAGATATCGGATAGTAGCGGGCTCTAGCGTCTACGGCTGTCCATGAACTAGGGCCAGCGCACCAAGCTTCTTAGTGTCGAATGCTTGATTCAGAGCCACACGCTAGCTGTAGTAGGATAAGCGCACTGCGATGGTCGCCATTATTTAAGACAGTCCGACCGGTATCCAGGATTGTGTTTTGTTCGCATCTCTTCGTGCCGTGGAATATTCTCAATCTTCTTTAGTCGTGCTCCGAGTTCTGCCCGGCCGGTGCGCAGAGCAGTGTAACATTCACCGACGGTGTCGCATTCGCTAATCCACTTTGCGATGAGAGATCGTTCCGCCACAGTTTCTATTTCAAATCCCCAAAGCATAGCCATCAGCGGCCATACGAATAACTGTCCTGGCTGCACCCTTTGCTGCAATACCGGAGGAACCTCTTCCATACCGTAGTAGCCCTCGATGGCTGAGGCGATCGTGCCCGCCAGAACAGAACGAAAGCCTTGTCGCTGAAAGATGTGGTCTAGGCAGGCTCGGTAAAGACAGGAGCCTTCGAACTGCGGCTCCAGACTTATCGCTCCCAGGAAACCTCCCATCCTAGTGAGTTCGGCAATGGCGCGCAGCGAAGCGGCATCCGAAACGTGATTAAAGCGATCCGTGCCGAGCCCAATACTGATCAACACTCTTGCTTTTAATTCCTTCAGTGATACCACTGCCGTGACAGATACGGCATCTTCGATCGGGTCCCCCAATCCCTCTTCGTCGCCCACCATTAGCGAGTCCGATCCACCATCCACAAGTACAATGGCGTCCACAGAATGAGTCTGCACCAATTGCCGGTAAAGCTGTGTTAGCAGTGGTACCGTAAAGTCGCGAGCGTAATAGGCGTAAACAAAATGAGGAGCGGACGAAGGGTAAAGCTGGTCTAGGAACGAGCAGACGTGTACCTCCGGACCATAGTGTGCATCTGGTGTGCTTGCGGCCGTTACGCGTTTGGCGATGACTCCAGTTTGGTCGAAGACTTTGGTAGCGCCGCTGATCTTGTGCGGGTCACCGAAGGAGTAGCTGCCGATGACCACAGTTTTACCCATGCGCTGCAGCTCGGGATAAAGCGTGAGACCGTGTACGAAATCGAAACCGCCACCACAACCACACAACAGGACCGTTTCGATAGAGGGATCCTGCAGCTGTCGGAGGAAACTTGGCAGCAGGCTACAACCGCCAGATGCCGAATGGCCATTACTGACCTTCTCTTCATTTGGTTCACGCATTCGTGCCTCGATTTATAGCTGCTTCCAGCTGAGACTAATGCCTTCTAGCCCATACGCAAAATCAAATGCTGTGAGGCCTCGCGTAGGCAGTCCGAATAATTGTCTTGGCCACCCGCACGCCGAATCGCATCGGCTCGACGCACAAGCGATCCTAGTGGCAGATCAAAGTGGTTGCACAGTTCGATCGCTAGTTCACGCTCAACGTCGGTAAGATCTGCCATCGACACAGTTGTCGAGTCCTTGTAGCGATCGATTACTTTGAGGCGCTGGTCTAGGAGGTCCATGGGGAGGCTCGGTTTGAGCTTGCTCCTGAGGCATGTAATGCAGGTGTGGCCCCGATGGCTCACTATTCACCCAGCATTACGATCGGCTGTATCCTGTTTCTCGACGGGTACGATTGAACGAATAGAAAATGGCTGCTAACATCAAAAAAACGGGCGAAGATGGCTCGGGAACCGACCGGAAGGAAGCGAAAGAACTCCCGCGATTATTTTCGATTTGCGTCGGCGCGGCAAGATCGCGATCGGAGAGCCAAGTTCCGTTTAAACGAGTCCCAATTGCAAGTTGCCCAGCAGAAGAATTATCGACATCAAAAATACTATCCGAGGCTGGATTGAAAGAAGCTAGAAAGCTGCCATTTGAGTCCAGACGAGAAACAAAGCCATCCTATAAGCTGCGTTAGAGTTGTTGTCAGTAAAGAACATCCGTTTCAGTCATTTGCCGTCGCAACTCTCGCACACCCGCGTCCGTTACTTGTGTGCATCGAAGGTCAAGCTGACTCAGATAAACGAGGTCGGTGAGCGAGGGCAAAACCGTATCTGTGATCGCTGTCGCAGATAGATCCAAGAATTGGAGGTTCCGATGCTCCTTCAATCTCGCCGAACACGCGTCCGTGATCTTCGTCCCGCTGAGATTCAAGGATCGTAGATCAGGTAGATCAGAAAGAGGTCGCAGCGAGTTATCGTCGATCTCTGAATTGGAAAGGTCCAGCGAATACAAAGTTGGTTCCTTAGCCATGTGTCGTAACGTCGCAGCAGACACACTCATCTCTCTGCTTTCGTTTTCGATTTTGAACGCGAATTCATTTTCTATTCGAATGGCGGTTACTCTCTTTTCAGGTGGCCTTTGAACCGAATCTGCTTCAAACTCTGTCACCCAAACTGGGCGTGGTGGCGGATCCGCGGCCAAGCGTTTTCTCCACTCTTCGTCGGTAAGTCTCTGTTCCGCAGGTTGCCAAAACTCATAATACGAAGAGACCGGGCCAACGTACACAGTAGCGTTTTTGGGCCCTTCAACGGCGATGAGCATGAGTCTTGCTTCGCCTGTTGCAGCCTCGAGAACAACAGGCAATCTTTCTGGACTCGTATGGACGTCAGCTACTACCGGTTTGCGCGCCATGGGCGACCAATGCATGGGATCCTGATGTCGTCCGTAATACAGCCTGGAGTACCATCCATTGAAGTCCGTTACTGTTTCACTGCCGAATTTCAGTTGGCCGCTGTCATCGAATGTCCCTCTTAGAAATTCTCGTTGCGCGTTTTCAAGCGGCTCACCTCGGAGTTCGGTTCGAGCGATATCCTCAAGCATGCTCATTGACCGTGACATCTCCTGGAAAAACGTTACCTGCCTCTCACGATTTTTCAACAACAGCTCGCCTTTGTCTCTATCGTTGGAGATTGGGGATCGTTCCGCTAACATTCGACCCGCGTTGTCAGCCATGCGCTTCAATTTCGCATAAAACTCCGGATACGGCTCCACATACCCGCACGGGAAGGCACATCCAAATGCAGAGTACGGCTGTTTCACATAGAGGATGTTGTCTCGTCTTAGTTCCGCCCAAGACGCTAGCTGAGTCTGCAATTGCTTCCGCTGCCAAGCTCGCGTTTTGAATGCTGAAGGTGCATTGAGTTCACGGTTCATGTTGGCATCCAGGCTTCGCAGACTATCCACCCAGGCATGATACAGGCTATCTTCCCAAAATACGGCATCCAATTCGTTAGCGATTTCGCGGCAAGCCATGAGATTTGCACTGTATTTCCACTGATCCAATTCACTCTCTAATAGTACAATTGCTTCGTCGTTTCCCAATGAGGCCATAACATCCAGACCAGTAGGCCTGAGACGCATCTGCTTTGCCCCCTGATAGACGATCTCATCATGCACGACTTTAGATAGAAAATACGAATCGATCGCGAAACGCTGGCCAAAAAGTTGAAATCGTATCGGCAATGGACTCGGCTTGGGACCTCCAACCGGTACCAAAACTTCGGAGCGAATCAACTGCATGTTGGCCGGATCAGCCGCGATTGCTTGCTTCAATCGATCAATGGTGTCAAAATGGATGAGTTCCTGCATGGATCGAATCTGCGATGTCCTCAACAGCTTAGTCAGCTGAGACACGCCGAAATTATCGCTTCGTCCCACAAGATATTTGATTAAATTGTCTAACTCATTCAGCCGGAATGTCCCCCCAGATTCATGCAGCAGCTCGGTTAGCAGTACGGCATTGCGAAGCTCCCGACGAGATTGAGTCAGGCTTTGTTGAGTCTGGTTTTCCGGACAAACGACCCAGCCGCAATCCGCCCTACCTAGCCACATTAGGCAGCGGAAATACGAAGCTAACTCCAGACTTTCCGTGTAATGTCCGCGGGGCCTAAATTGAGAATAGTCGACGTAGCGATCGCCCCCGTAGATCTTGGTCAACTCGCCGCCATTGGGAGACTCAAGCCGCAAGGTGTCGATCTTCGCAATCACCGCATCGATAGACGCGTCCTGCCCCAGCACGGAGTATGCAATCGACGGTGAGACGCTTTTTGCGCTACCTGCTCTGAAGAATCGTGGCGGATAGCTTTTTGCCAACTCTACCTGCATGGATTTTGGAGGAGTGTTCAGCAGCTTGCGTGCGACACCCAGGAACAAGTCGGAGTCCTGAAGACTGTCTCTAATCTCCGGCAATGCTTCTGCGTTGCGTCTTGCCAAAACCGTCTGGCACCCCGCAAGAATCTCGTCAATCTCGCTGCGGAAATAGGACGTCTCAAGTTCCTTAAGAATCTCATCATACGAACGGTGAAGAGCGTGAAGGATTGAATCACTTGTGATGAATATTGGGAGATCGGACGTGTAGATCTGCTGGTAGGCAGCGGGAAAACTCAGGCCCCGCCCCTGGTCAATGGTTACGAATCCGTCGCGCTCGAACAGCGCTCGTTCTTGATCCGTTAGCCCTAATCGACTTTGAACAAGTTCGAAATACTTCGCTTGGGTCGGTTTGAACGGCAATGCCTCCGCATAGTTTCGCGCAGCCCCCAAACGGCTGCAAAGCTCCCGATACGTCATGTCCTGATACTGCGTTCGTAGCGTTTCGTAGCGTCTCCCAAGCACCTTCTCGAGACTTACAGCATACGCCGTCTGACCGTTCGCAGTCGAAATCTCAATAGGTGTACCCGACAAGCATAAGAAGAAAACTCCCATCGCAACCATTGAGACACGCAGATAGAACACACCTCTTTCGGGCCAAAAACCAAACATGTTGGCAATCCTTTCGGGCGATATAAAAATTAGTGAATTATGAGACGTGACGAAACCGGTTCCATTCCGAGAAATATTCATCTTCGTCCAGTAACGTTCCTGCATATTCCCAAGCCCCGGACATGAGAATCAAGAAACAGGTCAGCACTCTTGCGGGTTAAGTTTCTGTAGATTGCGTAATCGATAAAAGCACCAGCTGTCCAGCCAACAAGCGGTATCAACGCGATCAGGACTATCGTAACAATAATTGTCGGGATGATCCAAAACATTCGGATTATCGTGGACATCATTGAATTTAGCCAACTCTTTCGCCAGTTCCTGCGAAACGCATCAGAGCATGTCTCGCAAAACTAACATGGGATGAAGACCGAACGCCACGATTCCTCCGTAGGTGCATAGCCAATACTTACGCCCTTTCCGGAAACGGCGACTTCGCTTCCGGTCAGAATGCGTTCCTCCAGGAACATGATTCGTGTAGGAAGCAATGCAGACGCTGGTTCTCGAGAAGACACTTGGCAACGACGGTCAAATGGAGGCAACCTCGTGTTTACGGCGCTGGTAACCTGATCACCCACTGAATCCAGTGATACGCTTTCCCCAGCATCTCGCTTCAGTTTCGAAAGCGATGGAACAAGAACAGCTTGCTCACATCTAAGACAAGCAGTGTAGCTCCCGCACATCGCGGGAGTTACCTCGATCTCGTAGCCACATTTACAAACCGTGGAATACATGCACCACCATTGCGATCGTTAAAGCGAATAAGAATGGAATCGGGCGTTTTGGCGACGAGCAAAGCAAGTCCCGTGTGTTTAGTTCCGATTTTCTTACAGAAGCCAGCATACCAAATGGATAAGGTGAACCGCCGTATGCGGACCCGCATGCTAGTCTAGGTGGTGTGGGAGGGGAGACGGGTAAGTGAGGCGACCCCTATCCCGATCATTTTGTTATGCGGAAATCTCCCAGCTGTCTTTGTTGAATTATTCGACAACGCGTCGTCCTCGTATTCGGTAGTTTCGTTGATCGGCGACCGGGGCGGGCCGAATATCGGAGGCTGTATCGAAGATGTTGACGGTCGGCTCATCCCAACCTTGATCGGGCCGGGACAGTCGATAGGCAATTGTACCGTCCCCCATATCGACCGCCATTCCAGATACTTGTACCTCTGGACAAGAACCATAGCACTGCGGAATTAATCCTAGGGGTTCCATTTTTTCACGTGCGGAAGCAAACGCGTGGTAGACGCTGAATTCGACTGCCTCAACACTCGTGTCCTTCCACGAAACCCGCACCATGCACTCTCGTTTTCGTCGACCATCCTCGTCTCGATCATCGACCCTCACGTCTACGGTCGCCGGAATCATTGTTCCCGTGCCATCACAGAGCTTGATTTCGTAGCTTCGGGTTTCAGCCATTGGATTCCGTCGTCCTGACACGGATTGTGGAATCCGCATAAACCGTCCGCGCGATAACCGGGTGGCCGCGGTTGATCTTCCATTTGTAAACGCGCTGTCGGCCACTCCGCGTTCATCGCATGGTTCTATTGCGGTGCTTGATCTTGACATCGAGCACAAAGGATCGGGAGTTTGTCATTTCTGATCAGCGGCGCGCCGCATTGAGGGCAATCGCATCTCTGCCCATCA
>JBGSJT010000757.1:0-67011 GCA_041741715.1 Pirellulaceae bacterium
TCTGCCGAGGTCGAAAGGACCGAAGCGAGTTTGGTAGTTGAGTTCGGCGCGTCGGTTGGACCAACCTCTGCAGCGGGGTGAGCGGCGTTTCGAGACAGAGGTCGGAGACACCGAAGCGAGTTTGAGGCAATAGCGCGATTATGCTAACTCGCGTCGGTCGATGCAGACCTCCAGCTCGAAGCAGATCTCCAAAACCGCAGCGGTCGCCGTCACCTCGGTCCTCTAAGCAACTAGTTCATGACCCATGACGGTTCGTCATTGGTCACGAATGGGCTACAAGGAGTACGGTGAAAATCTACTCGCGTCGCAACGCTGACTACATGGCAATTGGAAGCCCACACCGGAGTTCCCCAGGAAAAGTTGACAGTGAATCGGTGTTAAGGAAGGGGTAATGTTTACGGTCGCAAAAAGCTTGTCGCTCGGAAATCACCAACAAAGGCAGATTTCAAGCGAGCATTTTATCCGGCGCAGAATGAAAGTTTGTTTCGAATTGGTTTGGGCTCAGATACCCCATTGTGGAGTGTGCTCTGAGTTGGTTGTAGAATCGCTCGATGTAGTCCACAGCTCCACGGGTAGCATGAATCGGGTGAAGACGAGAGCGCGGCCCTCGCTTATGGCTAGCTCCATTTGCCACGCCCACCGTAGGTCGGATAGAATTCCATTAGGCCGTATGGCCAACAGGCCGCTTTGCAAGGTCGCTGGAAACTCGTCCGGCATTTAAGCAATCGTCACGGCGATTTTACGAAAGCGGCGATTGAAGCGGTGCGAACCCAGTTCGAGCTGTACGACCTGCTCAAAGATCAAGGCGAAACACGCGATTTGACCTCCATCGAATCGCGGATAAACGATGACTTAAAACGCGAACATGTGGAATGGCTACGTTCTGCTGGCGCACAATAGTAGTGGAATTGGCCAATTCATCATCGCCTGTTGATTTTCCGTCAGCCGCTCTTGCCAATTTACCAAAGGCATGTTGAATCGTACGACGCGACGTGATTTCAAAATCGAAACTCTACTGGGCCAGTTATAAAATCAGCGGATACTTGCTGTAGAGATGCCAGCAAAGAAGGGGTGACGACATGCACAATTGCAATCTTACCAGGTTGACCAACACGTCGAAGACCGGCCCCAATTTCTTGTTGGGAACTTGCCTCCTCGCGGGAAACTGTTTCGCTTTCAGTATTGCACTCGCCGCGACCAACTCGGCGTCCGCTTTCGCCAGCAGACCACATGTGATCTGCATCGTGGCGGATGATCTCCGCGGCGATGTTCTGTCGGTTTACGGTGGCCCTGTCCCCATGCCAAACCTGGAGCGACTGGCGGCTCGTGGATGCCGGTTCGACCGCATTGTCTGCGGCTATCCCATCTGTCATGTCAGTCGGACCGAGATCCTGACCGGGCGTGCCATGGTCGCCGAAGCGTCTGACGGGAGGGCGATTCCTTTTCAAGCCGAGTGGTCAGTCTGGCCCCGAGTGATGCGACAATCCGGATGGCACACGGTGCATGCGGGGAAATGGCACGTCCGAGGCAAACCACAGGAACTCGGCTATGACCGCACCGAGGCCCTGTTCAGCGGCGGCGCTGCGGGCGCTTCCTTGACTTATCCCCTTGACGCAACGGAGCGTCCCGTGACCGGCTACCGCGGGTGGACCTTCAAAGCGGACGACGGCGACGCGGTCTTCGAGTGGGGAGTCGGGCTGACGCCGGAGACGGACCGCCACATCGCCGATGGTGCGCTGCGAGTGATCGACTCCTTTTCAGTCGAGGCCGACCGTTCATTATTCCTCCACGTGAACCTCACTGCTCCCCACGATCCGCTGCTCTGGCCCGAGGAAATGAAGGAGCGATATCGCCCGGAGTCGGTCACGCTTCCAGCCAACTTCCGGCCCGGCCATCCGTTTGACCATGGAAACTCAGGAGGCCGCGACGAAACGATCGTGCCCCCTCCGCGCACTCGTGATGAGGTTCGTTGCCAGCATGCCGTTTACTTTGCGTTGGCGGAACACATCGACGTTCAAGTCGGACGGATCCTCGAGGCCTTGCAGCAGCGCGGCATGCTGGAAAATTCGCTGATCATCTTCACCAGCGACCAGGGGATGGCGATTGGCAGCCATGGATTGATGGGAAAGCAAAACCAATACGAACACACCGCCAACGTCCCGTTGCTGATCTCCGGTCCAGGAATTCCCGCTGGCGTTGTCATCACCGCGCAAGGCGCGCTCCGAGATCTATTCCCGACCGTGTGCGATCTGTGTGAGCTCCCCGTTCCGCCGAGCGTCCAAGGGAAAAGCTGGCTGCCGGCGGTACGCGACGAGCATTCCGCATTTGGCCGAAGTGAGTTTGGCTACTTCACCGATACGCAGCGCATGATACGGTCCGAAGATGGCTGGAAACTGATCTGGTACCCTCGCCTCAGTCACGAGCAGTTATTCCACGTCCCCTCCGACCCTGATGAGTTAGAGGACCTGAGCAACCATCCCGCCCATCGGGTGCGAAAACTGAGACTGCGCAAGGAGCTATTAAGCTGGCTGCATGAGCATCACGACCCGGTAGCAAGTCGCCAATAGTCTGCGCCTCAATCGATCGTCATTCCAGGAACACGGGTGCGACTTGATTCCGGTGAAGCGAGCAAGAGTCGAATAGCCGCGCGTTGATCGCGAAAGTAAGCTTCCTTGCGATGCAAAGCTCAAGGGTCGCGGCAGGGAGATAGCGAGACGGGATTACCTGTGGCTGTGAGGAGCCTGATCTCCATCTTAGACCGCAACAAACTTCGGCATGCAATTTGCCGCGTGGCCACTCTGGAACGTTGCTTATGGGGTTGCTCCGAAGAGCCTTCATACACAACGCGGACGTTGCCCGGCGCGTTGTATCGCGAGTACCTAGAAAAAATTATTCGCGAATCACGTCTAGCCATCGGTTGGTATGGTGAAACCCTTTTTAGAGTTTGGGACACGAGCGAATTCTCCAGCGGTATCTCAAACCCGATCTATTGATCATCGACGACATGGGCATGAAGCAACTGCCGAAGCGTTCCGGTGAGTACCTGTTCGAGATCATCGCAACTTCAAGAGCTTATACTTCGGGTAACAGCCATGGTTTTCGGTATTCTTGGCGAGTTCGCATGGCGTTGGCTTCTGCGTCGTCGATGAACATTTCTGTCGTCGGGTCCAGGGTTAGCTTTCGTCCAACTCGTGCTGCAATATTTCCTGCGTGGCATAAGACCGAAGCGGGGTGTCCGACGGTTTCCAAATCGCAATAGGGCTTGGCTCGCGACTTGATGCAATCGATAAAATTCTGTACATGCGGTTTCTCATGGCTGCCACCTTCACCACTGGCCAATACTTTCCCTCCTTTTCCAATCGCCGTCCAACGCTCGTTTCCAATTGTCACATAGCCTTGATCGCCAAACACAGCCGCCCCCTCGGACTCGCTCAAATAGTCATACGGGGCCCAGATCCGCATCTCGTAAGTTAGCAACTTGGATTCCTTCCCCGTTCCAAATTCATAATTCACCTGCATCGTATCGGGAAATTCCTGTGCGTCGTCGAAATACCACTTGCCTCCGTTGGCGTAGATCGTACTGGGCAATCCGATCGGACCATCGCCTTGGGTTTCACAAGCAGCGGACAGCAAGGCAACGGCCATATCCAACCGATGTACACCGTCGTTTCCCAGGTCTCCCGTGCCATAGTCATACAGCCAGCGCCAACGTCCATGAAAGCGGTTGACATTAAATGGGCGTTTCGGTGCGGGGCCGATCCACATGTCATAATCGACGCCTGGCGGCGGCTGACTATCTGCGGGGAACCCGATAGCTCCCTGCCTGCTACTTTCCCATGCCTTAGCCACTAGCACGCGACCAAGTTGCCCGCTGCGGACAAATTCGATTGCCGACTGCAATCGCTCCGTCGAGCGATGTTGGGAACCCATTTGCACGATTCGACCATGCTTGCGCATGGCGGCCACCATTCGCATCCCTTCAACGATATTGTGGCTGTCGGGTTTCTCGACATACACATCCTTGCCAGCCTGGCATGCCATGATGGTTGGGATCGCATGCCAGTGATCAGGTGTTCCGATGACCAACGCGTCAATCGATGGATCATCGATCAGCTTCCGAAAGTCGCTTTCGCTCTTCGGTTCCTTCCCTTGCAATTTGGCAGCGGCCATCACTCCTGGGCCAAGTCGTTTGGGATCAAGGTCGGCAATGGCCACGACGTCTACGAACTCGTTTGCGGAGAAAGTTTGGATCAGCGACATGGCTCGACCGCCTGCCCCCATGATGCCTACGCGAACTCGCTGGCTAGCAGCCGCCTGCGTGGTCTTCGTTAGCTGGGATACCAAGAGACCAGTTGTCAGAGCTGACGCTCCGCATTTCATCATCGACCTTCGAGAATGTAGCGAGCTCATTAGAAGTCTCCAATTCTTAGTGATGTCTTAGAGATGGCGGGTTGAGGGCAGCAAAGCTAAAGCAGAGTGAGTGGATTGGCGCGAGTTACAAGTGGCAAAATCACTGTCTGGCCAACTCGGTGGGATTCAAAGACCGCGCTAATCATCTCGGTGATATGCCGACAATCATGTGCCGAACAAAGCGTAGGGCGGTCCTGCTGGATGCTCTCAAGCAAATCATTGATTGCGGCAATATGCCCACCTTCATAATTTCCATCCGTGCGCGATTCGGGCTGGCCAATCCCTGCTGAAGTGACTTGCTTCCAAGAGGCTCCGGTTCTGCCGGGAGACCAGCCAGTATCTTGCAACAAATAGGCTGGCTCCAAATAGCCGGTTGTCATTTCAATGATTCCCTTCGAACCGAGTATTTGAATTCCGAAACGCGAGGGAGTACCACCCGCGGCTTTTTTCGATGCAAAATAACCGAAGACGCCATGCTCAAAAGCATACGTCGCTTGCACATGGTCACCTGCTAGAGGTCCCAATCCCTCGGCACCGATGATTACGTCGGCTTTCGTTACCGGGTGCCCTCGTGTCTGCATGCTAGCAGTGCAGCTCGTTGCGTCACTGCCAGCGAGCTTTCGCATCAAACCGAAAACGTGCGAGCCCAGCACCCACAGATCTTCGCCGCCCCCTCGTTGATCCTCTTTGCCTCGCCCTCGCAATTCTAAGATCTCGCCAATCTCGTCGTGCTCGATTAGGTTCTTCACGAGTTTAAGCACTGGCGAGTATTGACTAACGTGGGCGATGCCAAGTTTCAATCGACGCGCATCCAGCTCCTTGATAGCGCTATCGCATTCCAACAGTGTGCGGCAGAACGGCTTCTCCATATAGATATGACAACCCGCCTTGGCGGCGGCGACAATCATATCATGATGCTCGTCGACCCAGCGAGGACAAATGGCAACCACATCCAATTTTTCTTGAGCCAGCATCTGGCGATAATCAGCGTATGTCTTTTGGGGATGGGTTCGTTTGCTGGCTTCCTCGAGTCCTTGGGGGTTATCATCAGCCAAGGCAATAATTTCTACTTGTGGCACTTTAGTAAACGCCACGTCGACGCCGTGTCCATAATTACCGCGTCCAGTACTACCAATGATACCCACGCGAACCTTGGATGCCGTTGACGCTTGAACCGTTGACGTAGCCGAATTTGTTAGGGCACCAGCAGCTAGTGTGGTTGCGGCCGAGGAGAGAATGAAGTTACGTCGAGTGGAAGGAGGCATAGATCGGATCCTGTACGTGTGGAATTTATGGAGTGTATAAAGTCGCCAACACAAATGCGATTTAGGCCAGGCTAGTTCAAGACTTGCGGAGATTGCCAAAGGCAAGCTCCATCGCGTCTTGCAACATGGATGAATCGTTGGAGTACACGATAAATCTTGCCCCTTGTTGCTTGGTGCGCAAAGCTTGCTCTGGCTTGCCAAACCAACAGCCAGCTGCGATATGACAACGATCCGCCGCGTCAATTACTCGTTGGATCATGGTTTGCAATTGCGGCGAATCGTATTGATTGGGAATGCCCATATTGGTGGTCAAATCGTTGGGACCAATAAACAATGCGTTGACCCCGGGAATGGAGCAGATCTGGTCTGCATTCTCGACCCCCAACACCGATTCGATCATCGGTACAAAAACGGTGTCGGCGCATTTCTCCTGAGTGTACTTGCGAGTTTCATCGCTCGGCCACACCCCTTCCTGCAAGACTCGCTCCAAGGCTTTTCCTTTTAACGGTCGATAAACTGCAGCAGCAGCCAAGCGTTTGGCCTGTTGTACATCCTCCACGTAGGGCACCACTACGCCATCAAAGGAATCGCAAACTTTCGAAACATCATCCGGCTCTCGACTGTGGGTTCGCGCCAGACATGCGATCCCTTTACCGGCCAGCGCGTAACGCAAGGGCAAAAAGTCCGCCAGATCGAGCGCGTTGTGTTCAGCCGTCACGATGACGAAATCGAGCATATTATCCGGAAAGAAATCGACGCTGGAGGCTGTCGTCGCGTGCTGAATCAAGGTTCCATATACCGTTTTCCCGGCGTAGATCTTGTCTTTTAGGAGTTTTCCAAGTTTCTGGTTAGCCATGCTGGGCACCGTGCTAAGAGGCAAGAAGGAATGCGGAACAACGTCAAAACTCGTTTAGGGATTATACCGCAGTTAGCTTGCGAGTATTGTGCCAGCGGTATCAAGGTGCATTTTGTTTTGTGCCTGCAAGGTGTAGCTAGTTTAACGAGAAGCTGGCCCTAGAATGACAAGGCGCCGCTCTGCGGCTAGAATGCTCTAAAGTTCTTTTGTTTTCCAAGAAGCTTCCCATGACTGTGTATCTTCGGTTCGGTTTTGTGGCGTGTGGTTGTACAGGCTGCGCAATTCAGGCCTGGGACCGTCATCGACCCTAAACACCTTCTGAAGAATTCTTATGAGCAAGATTGACCGACGCCACGCGCTGAAGCACTCTGTAGCAGCCGTTGGCAGCGCGGGAGCTTGGCTAGCCGCTGGTTCTCTGCCTGCAACGAACTTACTTCATGCGGAGGATAGTGCCACTCCGTCACTCTCACCTGTCGTTCGTGAAAATCAACATCCCGGAGCGCGAGATTGGCAACTGACGCGAGTCAGATTGGATGCCCGCGATGGTAAACGCTCCCCAGCCATCGAGGGCTATTGCTCCAAGCAGAGTGTTGCGTCAGGCGAGCAAATCGAGTTCATGGTGTCGACGACTCCACCGCAAAGATTTCGCATCGAGATTTTTCGTACCGGTTACTATGGTGGACGTGGTGCCAGACTCATGAAGGAGTTAGGCCCCTATGAGGGCACGTCGCAACCCATGCCTGAAGTAGGACCCAAACGTCTGCGCGAATGCCGTTGGCAGCCAACCACTGCGTTTACGATTCCCGCAGACTGGCTCAGTGGCGTCTATTTGGCGAGACTGACAACCCTGTTGGATGAAAGCGGCCACGGGTATTGGCAGAGTTACGCGGTCTTTATTGTGCGCGATGACCGCCCAGCAGATATCTTGTTGCAATGTTCGGACAACACGTGGCAGGCCTACAATCAGTGGCCGGACAACTACTCGGTGTACACGCATCCCGATGGCAATCAAGGTCCCTGGGCAGACGTCAGTTTTGATCGACCTTACGGCAAGTACCCGCAGATTTATGAGAACCCACAATCGATCGGCTCGGGCGAGTGGTTGTGCTTTGAGTTTCCGATGGCGTATTGGCTGGAACAACATGGCTACGACGTCTCGTATTGTTCCAATGCCGATATGTTGAACCCCACGCGTGGCCTAAAGTGCAAAGCGTTCATCAGCAATGGTCACGACGAGTATTGGGATATCCGCCAGTTCGAGAGCGTGGTGACGATGCGAGACGCAGGCGTCAACTTGCTTTTTCTGTCGGGAAACTCCGTATGCTGGGTGGCTCCCTTCCGCGAGAGTTCAGATGGGCGTGCGAATCGAATCACTTTCCGCGGCGGCCCCTATGGAGGTGATTACAAACTGGCTGTTGCCCGCGAGAAAGAAAATGGTCCATTCCCACATCGTGGACCTGACGAAGGTTATTTGTTAGGCGCGCGAAATGTCGATCCAGTAAACGGTGGCGGCGACTGGATCTGCGCATTGCCCGAACACTGGATTTTTGAAGGGACAGGAATGCAGCGTGGGGAGCCAATTCCTGGCATGATTGGCTGGGAGTACCATGGTGATCCACCTCAAGACATTCCTGGACTGGAAATTGTGGCCGAAGGAACCGCACTACAAGGCGGAGTGAATCCTCAACATTGGACCGCGACCATCTATCCTGGTCCGAAAGGCAACTATGTATTTAATGCCTCTACGATCTGGTGGTGCCAGGGACTTGCCAACCCACCTGGACATATGCTCCCTTGGTCGCATTGGTCGCGACCGCATGGACCCGACGAGCGCATTCAACGCATTACCCACAATATGCTTGGCAGAGCTGGAGCGAAACCAGCAGACAATCCGGCTTCGGCTGACGGTTTTGTGTCGATATTTGACGGCCGGACGCTCGACGGTTGGGAAGCCGCGCCATCCGAATCCGCTACGTCTTGGACAGTGCGCGACGGCATGATTGTTGGGGTAGGCTATAAGCGTAGAAGCCATCTGACTTACAGCCGAAACAAGCAGATTGGCAATTTTGAACTGCGTTTCAGTTACCGCCTTCCCGGAGAAGGGAACACGGGAGTCAACATCCGGGCGATTCCCGACCCGACGAAAAAACGTGACTTCCAAAGTTACCATGCGGATATCGGCCATTTAGGAATTGGCAAGGAGATACTTGGCGCCTGGGACTTTCACACGCCTGGCCGAACGGAACACCGCTGCTATCAGGGAGACAGCCTAGTTATCGATAGAAACGATCAACCCACGATCACGCCCATCGTGAACGGCCTGCAGGACGAACATATTAAGGATCGCGACTGGAATGAGGCACATGTGATCGCCCAGGACAACACTATTAAGTTGTTTATCAATGGCAAATTGGCTTCAGAGTTTATCGAACATGTTCCGCTCGAGCGGCGACTGCTCAAGGGGATGTTGCAACTACAATTGCATGACCCAGGTATGATCGTTCACTTCAAAGACGTGCGACTTAAAGTGATGGACTAGCTTCGGCCGCGTCATCAGTGTTTTACGGACTCGCCGACGCCTGGATGCACGTACCGGTGACAGCTTATTGCTGCGGTTGGAATTTTGGTTTAGGCCGAGAGACTGGCCAATGAGTTGTTTACCTTGAGCGCCAAAGGCTGGGGTACTCTATTCCCAAGCGCTACCGGAGCTCTCACCGCTCGCAATCGTGGTAGGTTGTGACCGATCGGGCGAAGCCAACGCCTGTTAACCCAGGCCGTGCCAGACAGAGAGACGGCCGGGAGCTTGGGCAAGAAATTGGGCGTCGGAAGTCCTTTCCGGAGTGCGCAAGGTGGGCGTGACCTTTGTCACCAGGACAGCAAAAGCCCGATGGGCGAACCAGACGAGCACACGGCGGCCGTCAGCTTACGCACGGCTCATGCGACGGAGTGCCTGAGAAACCCCGTTCAGTGGACAGTCTTCAACGCACTACGCCCGACAATGATGGCCCCTGAAACGCAATCCATTCGCGCTCGGCAGTTCACACGGGTATTCACGGGACTCCCACATCGACGGCGGCAGGGTCCGGGTCTGGTTCCGGTCGCGATCCCGATTCGGTCTTCGAGCTGGCCGCCGTCGCAGCCGCTCCGCATCGACGGGCTCGCGTGCGTGCACCGCCCGGTCCACTCGATCCGCCGTGCTTGATCCGTCCATGACTTACCCCTCGCGTTTATGTCGGCATTGTGTGGTCTCTACGCTTGACCGCGTCGCTCTATTCTATGCTGAGAATTGCATGGGCCAAAGTCACGTCTACGTGTCAGCCAACCTCCCGCATGATCTCGACCGCCTTTTGCAGATCCCGTTCCGCGTAGACTTGCGTGACGTCGGCCGAAGCGTGCCCCAGGATGACTTGGGCGGCTTCCAACCCGAACCGTTTGCGAATCTCGAATCCGGCCGATCGACTTGTTGATGTAGCCACGGCTCCAACCGTTATCGACCATCCGTTGACGAAGGGCCTTGAGCGCCAGGGGCCCGAAGTCGTCGGCGAGCTTTCGGCCGTACAATTCTCGGATGATCTTCAACGCTTCTTTGATGCAACCGTATTCGCGGGTGACTTGGCCGTTTTTACGGTAGTACTGCTCGGCGTACTTGCGGTAGGCATTGATGACCTCGACGACGGTGGTATCGACCTCGTCGCGGAGCTGGCGACCGTTGGCGAGGAATTCCGCAATTAAGCGGCCATATTCGGCCCTGCTGGCCGCTGTATTCCATTTGCCGAGGTAGATGTCTCGGCCTTTGATAGTCACCACGGCTCGCCCAGTGGGCTTATGGCGACGGATAGAAGGAATTCGTGGAGCAGATGATTTCGGCATTGAAGTGCGACCTCAATTTTCACCGAATCCGGTAGTCTACCGGATTTAGTGGAAATTTCAGGCCGCACTGCCGACCGCCGGCAGGTAACTTAAGTGCTTGCTTCGGCGGTAGTTAGAAAAAGTTGCGGGAGCCAGATTCGAACTGACGACCTCGAGGTTATGAGCCTCGCGAGCTACCGGGCTGCTCCATCCCGCGAGTTAAATAGTACTCATGAACGCCTTTGTGTCTAGGGGCAACGCTAAAAATGTTTCCGAGGTTCCAGACGCACCAAAAATGCCAATTGATTACTCGGGGTTCCGGCGGTGAGTAAATGGAAGACTGGTCACGAGCTCTAAGACGACCGCAGAAAAACGATAGTCGTTCTTCTCTGCGGCGGTGACCATGAGATCCACTACGCACTGGTCGCTGGCTTCAAGTCCGCGACCGAGGGCGTAAATCAACAAACGGTTGGAAAGTTCGCGAACGATGGTCGATTGACGCGACAGCAGGTGATCTTTGAGTCCGACCACGCCGACAAATCTTTCGCCCCCACTCAGCTCGGCTGATGCATCGATGGGTAAGCCCGCGTCCGTGTTACGCCAACGTCCAATGGCGTCGAAGTTCTCTAGGCTAAATCCAAGTGGATCGATCTTGGCGTGGCAGGCTTTGCAGTCGGGACTGCGGCGATGAAGTTCGAAAGTCTCGCGCAATGAGCGTCGCTTGCCATCGTTGCTCTCTTTCAGCGGTGGTATGCCGGGCGGAGGTGGCGGAGGTGGATCACCTAAGAGTTGGCCCGCAATGAAATTTCCGCGACGTGGAATGTTACTGCGACCGGGATCGGATTGGAGCATCAATATCGCAGCCGATGACAACAATCCACCCCGACGTCGATCGGGCAAATCGACGCGTACAGGATCGTCTCCGATCACTGGGGGTAAATCATAGTGGGCAGCGAGACGCGCATTGGCATAGGTGTGGTCGGAGTCGATCAGTCGCGTCAGGGGGAGATCTTCGGCAATGATCTCTAGCAGAATCAAATTGGCCTCGTCACGCATGGCTCGACGAAGACCAGTGTCAAACTCGGGGAACACATCCGGGTCGGGCTGGTGACTGTCGAGTCGCCGTAGATCAAGCCACTGCGCGAAAAAGTTGTCGACCAAGGCGCGGCTGCGACGATCGGCTAACATGCGAAGCGTTTGTCGATGTAGCTCTTGGGGATCGTGCAGGCGACCTGCGCGAGCTTGTGCCAACAATTCTTGATCAGGGGGACGCGACCAAAGGAAGAAGCTGAGCCGCGACGCCAACTCATAGTTGTTAACCAAATAGGGGTGCAGTTCGGTAGGCTGATCCTGCTCGATGCGGTAGAGCAAGCGGGGCGATATGAGAATGGCGGTCAAGCAATGCCCAATGGCTGGATCGCGAGATTCGCCTTGTTCAATCGCTTGATCGTAGACCCTCAGTAATCGCTGGATGTAGTACTGCTCCACCGGTCCACGAAACGCCCGCTCGGCAAAGTGGTTCAGTACGGCTTCCGCTCGACGACGATCCGTTTGCTGAGCCGATGTCAAGTTAGGAGGGGCACCGGGCTGCTCGCCGACTTGGGCGATGACTTCGGCGGGCAAATCGAAAATCGATTGATAGACTTCGTAACGATTCTCTTTGGTGTCAAGCAAGCTGGCGACGATTTTTTTCGCGGCGTCGTGGAACATCTCTGTCTGAGTTGGCGTGAGCGACAGCGCGTCGCCGATGTTATCAAAACCATAACCGATGGGGTCAGGGGGAAAGTTCTGCGCCAGTCGCAAATCAAGTCCAATGAGATCGAAGACAGAATTGTCGTATTCGGTGCGATTGAGTCGCCGCAACGTCGGTTTGCCTGGGTCTCGTAGCTGGTCGCAATCGACGGATTCAAAAGTTTCGTTTAGAAAGTCGATCATGAGTTGACGCTCGCCCCGGTCAGGCTGGCGTTCGTCCTGTGGGGGCATCTGCGCGGAGTTCAATACCTCCAACACCTTGGACCAAGTCGGGCGATGGTCGAGAATCAAGCTCGGGTTTTCGTCCTGGGCTAAGTTGACATTGCCACTCGGGTCATCCTTGCCGTGGCATTCATAGCACAAGCGTTGGAAGAGTCCACCGATGTTGCGATCCCAGGAAAGGTCTTCTTTGTCGCGACCGGGTTGCGCGAGAAGCGACTGTGTGAGGAGGAGCAGCGACACGAAACACAATGCGCTGCGCGATAGCCAAGCTCGTCGCAACATCAACAAGCGTGCAATCAATGAAAAATGAGAAATGCAAAGTGAAAAGTGCAAAATGTCGAAGCTTTCCGTGTCGTAGCTGCGTTCGTCAACACGTCGACTCTCCGCAGTCTGGCGACTGCAGCTACAATTTAAACAGGCAGTCTGGCGACTGCAGCTACAATTTAAACAGGCAGTCTGGGGACTGCAGCTACAATCTAAACACGCAGTCTGGCGACTGCGAATAGGATTGAAACGGGCAGTCTGGCGACTGCGGCTACGACAAGTCCGGGGACCCACTCGCTGGCGCGTCGAGCTGATATTGGCATTCAACGCTGGCTAACTCAACAATCCGAGAGTGCCGGTGCTGTCGCCGAATTGCTTCCGCGTCACCCCCATGTGCGACATCATCTCCAGATAGAGATTGCAGATCGGAGTGCGATCGGACAGCTTCAAATGTCGTCCGCCGTGGTGCTTGCCTCCCGCACCGCCAGCTATGAGGATCGGCAAATCGTCGTGATTGTGTTTGTTGCCATCACTAATGCCACCGCCGTAGAGAATTATGACATTGTCGAGAAGCGTACCAGGTCCTTCTTCGATCTGCGACATACGCTGCAGCATACGAGCAAAAAGGGACATGTGATGAGCATTGATCTTGGTAAGCTGTTCGTGATTCTCGGGCTTCTGTTGATGATGAGAGGTCGAGTGATGTGAGCCAGGTGCGTCGATCTCGCGGTAAGATCGCCCCGACTTCTCATACGAAAACATGAAACTGGCGACGCGCGTGGTGTCGGTTTGAAAAGCGATCGTGAGAATGTCGAGCATCAAGTTGACATGGTCAGCATAGACACTCGGAATACCTTTCCCCGCAGGGATGATCAATGCAGGTATCTCGCGCTCGTCTGCGTGCAGCAGCGGGTCTTCTTGGAAGGCGTCTTGATGGTGCGAATGTCGATCCCGCTCGCTGAGCTCAATGCGGCGTTCGACGCTGCGCAGGCCATCGAGGTATTCTTCGAGTTTACGGCGATCGTTGTAACCAAGTTGTCGTTGTAATGATCTGGTCTCTTCTTGAACTAGATCTAAAACGCTGGCGTCGATCGAATCGGATTTGACGCTTGCAGCGGTTTCGTCTGATTGACGCCAATCAGGAACCGTGGGCAGGCGGCCACGAAAGAGTCGATCGTAGAGTTGTCGTGGATTGAGTTCCAATGAGACCGGGGTGGTGGGGCTGCGCCAAGAGATGTGCGACATGTAGGTGCCGCTGTAGCCATGGTCACCACGATGGCCGGGATCGATACCGAGGGCGAGCGAATCGATAGGGGTAGCGAGACCGATCTCCTGTGCGACCACTTGATCGACCGACTTGCCACCCACTTCAGGTTGTTCGGAGTGTTTGCATTTCTTACCAACCAGGAAGCCACCACCAGCGGGCTCATGAGCAGCACCGGTGCCGTCACAGTGATCGGCGGCCAAATTGCTGATCACAGTCACAGAGTCGCGGACAGGCTGCAGCGCAGATAGTGTCTCGGGCAGTTCACTCAACTGCGCGATGTCGGCGGGGCGCCATGCGGACATGTGCACGCCGTTGGGAACATAGAAATAGGCCATCCGCACTGGTGGACTACTAACTTTTGTTCCAGCTCGTACCGGAGACATAATCTCCAGCCACGGCAAGGCAACTGTAGCACCCAGGCCACGCAGCAGCGTGCGTCGCGATAAGATGTTTGCAGTCAAGACAGAATCCCTTGGTGAATGCGGTACAACAAATAATCAGGCGGGTAAAGTGAGCGGGAATCGAGATCACTGGCGATTGAAGTGCATTCAAATTGGTGGCACGCCGTTCATGTTTGCCCAGAGTTCCATTATAGCAGTTCCGCCGCTGGTTGGCAGTTGGATTTTTACTTCGAAGTGTTATGCCCTGCATTCAGCGTATGCATGGCCGCGTCGGGTAGTAAAGCATCGGGAACATAGAGTACTGCAAAAGATCGATTTTCAATATACTCGCCATTTTCAGTAACCGGATACTTGATCTCCAGTGCTGGGGGAGTCAACTGCTGAGTGCGATCGACGAGTATCCAGCGAAAACCATACTGGCAGCTCAGTTCAAGAAGCTCCTCAGTGGTCCAATCACGGAGTCGGTTGTAGCGATCACGGGGAGGCGCACACCGCTCGATGCGATGATACCACTCGATCACCGAGGCATTGTCCTGGGGCACATCCTTCCAGCAAACAACTTCGGCTCGCTGGGCATGCCATTTGAAGGATTGTTGGTACCGGGGTGTTAGCCACAGCGAATCGGTGGGTGTCGTTTCACGAATCCATTGGCAGACGGCGAGCCAATCAGTGTAACGATCGGTCTGGATTGGATGCCTCCCAATCGAATCGACAACTAGTTGATCGGCGGCAGGGATAACTTGAGCTTCATTGAGCTGCAGACGTCCCAGGATCACAATAAATGTTGTCAGCACCGCCGCGACGAGCAGGCTTTGCGATAGCCAGTTGGGTTTTGGTGCTGGAATCGATACCGATGGCAATTCGGGCTGGGGTAGGCTGTGCGCTAACCATTTCCAAATCAGTAACGAACTGATTAGTGGTACAGCCACATCAGCCCAACGAAACCAATAAAAACGCAGGAGTCGCGCGGCGATGTCGGGGCGAGCCTGGCTGAGGGTCAGATCAATTGCTAGGCCGATAGCTGCAAACAACACAGCCACCCAACCGCAGAGCAACAGCCGCCGTAGACCAGCGCTAAGCGAAACGTCTTGTCGACTATTCGCCTCTACCGTAACTCTATCGGCAATAACTTTACTGGCAATTGGGGATTTGTTGTTGGCGACCAGTAACGATGCCAAAACGAAAACGACGAGTGATGCGATTGCGGCCCAGTGTCTGTTGAGAGCAAATGTTTGCGGGGCAAGGTGGTGGGGCAAACGCATGAAAACGTGAACCTGCGCAGCGCTTACTTTATCCACCACATCGGGACCTTCTAGACCGGAGGCGGCAGGTACAACTCCTATCAATGCAATGATGGCTCCTAGAATCAACCAAGGTAATTGCACGGTGAATTGGCGTTTAAAATCGAGTTGCAGCAACCAGACCAATCCCGCTCCTAGTCCGGCCCAACCGCCGACCAGCGGATGCCAAGCCATGGCTCCCCCCATTGCCAGCCAGACCCATTTCCAATTGCCAGTGACGACGTTTGCCAAACCGCAAATCACCAGAGGATAGGCGATCGTCTTGGCTTCGAAGCCACCCACCACCCACTCGCCGGCCCAATGACCATAGTGAATCGCGAGGAGCCAGCTTGCCAGGACGAATGGGCGCACCAGCAGGGGCATTTTCACACTACGGCACAGGATTAGCCAGGCCCAAGCCATTAGTCCCCAGCTAATCGTGCGCCCCAACCACGCCACGCCGTCCAGGGAAAAAAAACGAGCTGCCAGTCCGGCCATGGCACTGGTCAGGAAGTGCGAGTCATGGGACTGTAGAAATAGGTCGCCCGGTGCAAATTCACTGTCCCACAAGTGTTTGGCTTTGGGGAGGTAATGCGATTCGTTGATCCCTGGAACACCCTCAGCGACGCACAAAAAAATGATTAGAAAAAAAAGAAAGCACTGTAAGAGGGACTGAGCAGCGGCAGAATTCGAAGAGCTGCGCTCAATTCCCCCCCGTTCCTCTGGGGATAACATAAAGTGCCTTTTTGGGTGTTTTTGACGATTCTAACGACTCTCGGTTGACTATTCGCACCAGAAGATGCAAAAAATCAACAAAAAGTGCTGTTGGGGGGCTTGGATTTCTTGACTCTGGCTACATAGTGCGTAGAGTGAATGTAGTAAGCCACAAATTGTAGTCTGGCTGAGATTCCGCAGAAACTCGAAAAATAGCAAGCCGAACATCCCAGAATAGGAATCGGCCCGGAGCCACTTACCAAAGGAAGGGTCTGATGTTAGTACTATCTCGCAAAAAGAACGAGAGCATCGTCATCAACAATGACATCACGATTGTTGTTGTGGAAATTCGTGGAGACAAGGTTCGCTTGGGTGTCGAAGCGCCGCGCGAGGTGCCCGTGCATCGTCGCGAGGTCTACGACGCAATTCAGCGGAGCCAACAATCCGACGACGCTTCGAGCAACGCCAACGCTAGTCAAGATTAAAACCAATCGACCGCATTCTTGCAAGAATGCGTGTCGATTTTTGGAAAAAATCAGAGCCTGTATCTACCTGGTCGCTGTGGTGACCCGGCAGTTATGGGCTCTCATCGTTTTGAGCCCAAGAATCAACTGGGGACGCCTTGACCAATTTCGACCCGCCTGTTAAAAAATGTCGCTCTGGACGGTTCACGCCACCAGCGGTAATGACTGGCCCCTTCGTCTAGCGGTCTAGGACACCGCCCTTTCACGGCGGCAACATGGGTTCGATTCCCATAGGGGTCACTTGCCATCCTTCAGCAGCCCTTGTGAAGCATCAATAGCGATGTTTTGCAAGGGTTTTTTTTGATACCAGGTGTTGTACCAGGGGTACGATAACCAAGTGAAAAGTCACTTTTCATGGCCGGCCTGAATCCAGTTGACAACTATTTGCATGGCAGTTGGGAGGCGTTGGGACAGGGCGCTCCAATGTTGGTTGCCTTGGCACAGCTGTGTTCCGAACGCTGGGTTCTGCGGTTGCCTGCCACCGGGCCCTTGAGCGAATCGGCGCTCCCTCCTGAGTCGCGCGCCATTTTGTTCGCCGCGCAAAGCCGAGGTATTATTGAGATCCGGGCAGTCAATTCGGCCTTCGATGCCGCTGCACGATTGTTGGCGGTGTATGTTGAATTGAGCGACGAACGAACGATTGCCTTTCGCGATCCCAAGAAACCCGAAGTGACAGTCCGCTTCCTGGAAGGCTTTCGAGAGCTTTGCCAACGCGGGCTGGTCATGCATCATATCTATCGCGATTTTTCGCTCTCTCCGCAGGGCTTGGAGTTGGCCAGGTCGATCGACTCCGCAGAGGTTCAGCCATTATTGGATCAAGCTACGGAGTTCGGTTTGCACGATTGACGACTACTATGCGTGGATCATTTGTCATTCTCTCGTTGTTGTTGGTGGCCCTCTGCGTGGTGGCGATTCGTTCTGCGCCGTACCCACTCCGCGATGTCGATAGACACACCGAGAGCTTGGACGGTCTTGCGTCCGTCCGCGCGCCATTGGCAACTGAAGTGGGAGACCAAGTCAGAACTGGGGGGGGCTCGCCGAGCGCCGAGCCGAGTATGGCAGAGCTAGTGCAGCTCGCCCAACAATTGCTCGATCAAATGCGAAGCGAAGTGCAGGACTACTCCGCGACTTTGGTCAAACGCGAGCGGATCGGCGGAGTATTGGCTCCCGAAACGCGCATGGAAATAAAGATACGCAATCCACAGCTCGCCACTGATGTCGCTCACGGCGAGACGTCGGCCAAACAATTGTCGGTTTATCTGAAGTTCGCGCAGCCCGACTCGCAGCGCGGTCGGGAAGTTATTTGGGAGGGGGGCAAACGCGAAAATAAACTGATTGCGCATGAGAGTGGCTTTCTGAATTTGATGAGCGTTCAATTGAAGCCGGACAGTACGTTGGCCATGCGAGGAAACAAGTATCCGATCACGGAGATCGGGCTCATGCGACTGCTAGAGAAGATGCTCGAGAAGATTGACCGCAACGTCGACTTGAGTCGCTGCCGAATCGAAACTCGGGAAAATCAGCGAGTGGGGGATCGTGAATGTCGCTTGTTTCAGGTCACCCAACCACGCTCGATAGCTGGGGCTGATTTTTATATTGCCCAGTTCTTTTTAGATACAGAGCGGCAGTTGCCGCTACGATACGCGGCGTTCTTGTGGCCTGAGAAAGAAGGTGATCCGCCTCCATTGGAAGAGGAGTACACCTATCTTGATTTGCAAACCAACGTGGGACTGAGCGACGCCGATTTCGATCCTAAGAATCCGCAATATGATTTTCCGTGAGCCTAGTGCTTTGACAAAGCTCTAAAATTAAGCTTGATCGTCGAGACCTCGAATGGCGATTTGCGCCAAGCTAACAATTTGATCGGCGGTGATCTTAAAATGCTCGTACAGTTCGGCAGCAGGTCCGGAGGCACCGAAGCCGAACATCCCGACAAAATGACCGTCGAGGCCAAGGTACTTGTCCCAACATTGACGTATGCCCGCTTCGCAGGCGATCCGAGTTCGGCAGTTGGGGGGCAATACGCTCTCGCGGTATTCGGGCGTTTGATCGTCAAACAACTCTTGGCAAGGCATACTTACAACGCGGGTAGCGATTCCCTTGGCTGAGAGTGCCTGTTGCGCGTCCAAGCAGAGCGAAAGCTCCGTACCGGTACCAATTAGGATTACTTGTGGCTCCCCTTTACAATCGCTCAGTACGTAGCCCCCTTTCGCACAACCTGCGGCGGGGGCCAGTTTGGAACGGTCGAGGGTGGGGACATTTTGACGCGACAGGACCAGCGCGGCTGGATTGTGTTGCAGTTGCATGATAGCGCGGTACGATTCGGCAACTTCGTTGGCATCACCGGGGCGGAAGACATACAGACCTGGAATCGCGCGACACGCTGCCAAGTGTTCGACCGGTTGGTGGGTGGGGCCATCTTCACCAACGCCAATCGAATCGTGGGTCAGCACATACAGCACGGGTTGGTGCATGATGCTACTTAACCGCATCGCTGGTCGCATGTAATCGGTGAACACGAAGAAGGTAGCTCCGAAGGCGCGTAGTCCACTGAGGCACATGCCATTCAGGGCCGCCGCCATGCCATGTTCACGAATGCCGAAGTGAAAATTGCGACCTCCATAGTTGCTCGGGCTGAAGTCCGCTTGTTTGTCGAGCAAGGTCATGGTACTCGGCGCCAAGTCGGCAGAGCCACCGAGCAACCATGGGAATTTAGGGGCGAGCATATTGAGGACTTTGCCACTGCTAACTCGTGTGGCCATTCCCTTGGCATCGGTAGGGAATTCAGTGATGCCACGGTCCCAACCTTCGGGCAAGCGGCGCGCGAAAATCGCGGATAACTCGGCTGCTTCCTTGGCGAACGCTTTTTGGTAGCTTGCAAATTTGGCAGCCCAAGCGCGACTTGCCTCTGCGCCTTGCTTGCCAAGTGTCTCTTGGAAGTACTCTGGGACTTCGCTGGGGACATAGAACTTTTTATTCTCGGGCCAGCCGTAAGCTTGTTTGGTGAGTTTGATTTCGTCCTCGCCCAGTGGAGCACCGTGAGCGCCGTGGGTATCGGCCTTGTTGGGTGAACCAAAGCCAATCACGCTGCGGACGATGATCAACGTTGGTTTGTCAGTGCAAGCTTTAAAATTCGCCAATGCCCGCGAGAGCGCTTCACTGTCATTGGCGTCCGCAACACGCACTGTGTTCCAACCAAAAGCTTGAAAGCGCTCGGCAACATTTTCGCTGAAGGTTAGATCGGTGTGACCTTCGATGGTGATACCATTGTCGTCGTAGATCCAGCACAGATTGGAGAGCTGCATGTGACCGGCCATCGAGGCCGCTTCGCTGGAAACCCCTTCCATCAAATCGCCATCGCCGCACAAGGCATAGGTATCGTAGTCGAATAATTCATGCCCGGGACGGTTGTAGGTCGCCGCCATCCACTTAGCGGCAATGGCCATCCCCACACTATTGCTGATCCCTTGTCCCAGCGGTCCAGTCGTCGTCTCGATCCCCGCCGCTTCGCTGTATTCGGGGTGGCCAGCACAGGGGCTATGCAACTGCCGAAAGCGTTTGATGTCATCCAGCGTGATTGATGGGCGGTCAAGAACCTCGCCATGTTTGTCCGTCGCCTTGACGCCCGCCAAGTGCAAGACTGAGTACAAAAGCATCGAAGCATGACCGCAACTAAGTACGAACCGGTCCCGATTGGGCCACAACGGCTCAGCCGGATCGTAGCGCATTGCTTCGGACCAGACTTGGAAAGCAACCGGGGCCAAGGCCATGGGGGTTCCGGGGTGGCCGCTGTTGGCAGCCTGAACTGCGTCCATACTCAGGGTGCGAATCGTGTCGATAGCCAGTTTTTCAATTGCCGGGGAAGAAACGCTCATGGACGACACTTTCTACGCTGGTTGGATAGAGTTGTGGTAAGGAGAATTGACTTTTTTTAAACTGTGAATTTAGCCTAGCGAGGATACCCTCATTTCTCACTTTTCGCAATTCCCCGCCCGTACGTCAGGCTCTCAGTACGTCAGGCTTTCTTGCCTGATCTTTTTAGTGCGTCAGGTTTTCCTGCCCGATCCGAATTTACCACGTAGCCTCCCCTCGGTCCCACCTCACCCGCATGTCAGGCAAGAAAGCCTGACGTACGATAATACAGTGTCAGGCAAGAAAGCCTGACGTACGATAATACAGTGTCAGGCAAGAAAGACTGACGTAGTTAGTACGTCAGGCAACTAGCCGAATTATGGGTTAGCGGGTAGGATTCAGCTCTTAGGTTTTCGCCAGCGCAAGCGAGCCTCAATTTTGGGTAGAAAGTAGTATTTAGCTTTAGGGAGTTTGGCGGTAATGAGCCCAGCGGATATTCGAAATGAAATTATCGACATCCTGAGTGAAATTGCTCCAGACGAGGACCTGAGCGATCTGAAAGACGACCAATCGTTTCGCGAGCAGATCGAGCTGGATAGCATGGATTTCCTCGACATCGTCATGGAGTTGCGGAAGCGACACCGCATCCAGATTCCCGAGGAGGAGTACGGCGAACTGGCCAGCATGTCCAGCACCGTGAAGTACCTCGAACCGAAAATGGCCACAATCTAAACGAGCGTGTACGATACCATCATCATTGGCGCGGGAATGTCGGGGCTGGCAGCCGGCATTCGGCTTGCCCACTACGACCAGAAAGTGTTGGTGCTCGAGAAACACTGGACGATCGGAGGTCTCAATTCCTTCTATCGCACCGGCGGTCGCAATTACGATGTCGGACTGCACGCTGTCACCAACTATACCCCACCCGGGACCAAGAAAGGTCCACTGGCGAGATTGCTGCGGCAACTTCGGTTCAAGTGGGAGGATTTCGAGCTTTCGCCGCAAGTCGGTTCGGCGATCGCGTTTCCTGGTGTGCGGTTGGGATTTACCAACGATATCGAACTGCTCACGAGCGAAGTGGGCCGCGAATTTCCCAGTCAAGTCGATAGCTTCCGTCATCTGTTGAGCCAATTGGCCGATTACGATGATCTCAATCAAGACAATTTCGGTGGCTCCACGCGAGAATTCCTCGGCAGCATTTTTAGCGATCCGCTATTGATTGAAATGTTGCTGTGTCCGCTGATGTGGTATGGCAACGCGCGCGAGGATGACATGGACTATGGACAGTTCTGCATTATGTTTCGCAGCATTTTTTTAGAAGGGTTTGCTCGACCGTACAAAGGGGTGCGACTGATTCTAAAGCATCTCGTCAAGCGCTATCGCGGATTGGGTGGCGAGCTGAAGTTGCGCAGCGGCGTGGAACGGATTGTCACCGACGGTGATCGGGCCGTGGGGGTAGTGTTGGAAAGTGGTGAAGAGTTGTCGGCCAAACGCGTCCTTTCTAGCGCGGGTATCATCGAGACGCAAAGGATGTGCGACGACCTTAGCCAGCAGACAACGCAGCGGGCGGGGCAACTCACATTTATAGAATCGATCAGTGTCCTCGATCGACAGCCCAAAGAGCTTGGCTTTGGGGAAACGATCGTCTTCTTCAACGATAGTCCCAAATTCGATTGGCGGGCACCGACGGAGAGTCTGTGCGACACGCGGACGGGGGTGATCTGCAGCCCCAACAACTATCTCTACCCCAGTGAACTTGGGAATCTGGACGACGGCATCATTCGCTTGACAACAATCGCCGACTTTGACCGCTGGAACAAACTGGACGAGCAAGAGTATGCGCGGCAAAAGATGTGGTGGTACGATCGCAGCGTCGCTTCGGCGGTGCGCTTCATTCCCGATTTCCGCGCGCATGTGATCGACACCGACGTGTTTACTCCCAAAACCATTCGTCGCTTCACCTCGCATGATAACGGGGCCGTCTATGGCGCCCCGGAAAAGGTCCTCGACGGGACAACGCACCTGAAGAACCTGTTTCTGTGTGGCACCGATCAAGGTTTTGTGGGGATCATTGGTTCCATTGTCAGCGGAATTTCGATGGCCAACATGCACTGCCTCCGCGAACCAAATTAAGCGCCTCGCCAAGCACTGCTTTATCTTTTTGCCGTACATCTTTTTGTCGTCGCGTTTTCTTTTCGTCTTCGCCACTTCTTCTACATCGGGCGAAACGCAGGCTCGCGTTTTGTTATCGGTCCCTAAGGTTTTTCGACAAAAAAATGTGCGGCAAAAAAATGAAAGACTTAATTGCAGTAATACGTATCTTACGTACTTCCTAGGCAAGCGATGACTTAAAGAACTGACCAAGGCGGATTGAGCAGGGACCAGTCGGATGGTTCAGAAAATCTCAGCTGTGGCGGATTGCTCTGTTAATATTGATGTAGAATGGTCTTTCGTTTCAAGCTAGCCCCCACCACGTGAGAGCCCCCCAGTACGTCAGGCTTTCTTGCCTGACCGTTCGTCAGGCTTTCTTGCCTGACCACTACCGACTTCGTTCACACCAACCTAAATTACGCGAGGCCCTGCCATGCAAAAACCTACCAACACCACGCCCGCCAACTCGCTGCTATCCGATCGTCGCGCTTTTCTTGGGACAACCGCCACTGTCGCCGCTGCGCTGTCCACTATGGTCCATACATCGACCGCCGTGGCCCAGGAGACGCAGGAATTGCGATTGGCCGTGGTGGGCTGTGGTGGTCGTGGTGGAGGTGCGATCAAGAACTCGCTGACCATCAATGAAAACGTTAAATGGGTCGCCGCCGCCGATCTGGAGTCGAGCAAATGCTCCAATTTACGAACGGGGATGGAACGCCTGTTTCCTGACAAAGTTGCCATGCCTGACGAAAAAATGCACATCGGCTTAGACGCTTACAAACGCATCTTGGATGATCCTGAAGTCGATGTGGTGTTGTTGACCACTTCCCCTGGTTTCCGTCCCTACCACATTACCGAGGCAGTCGCAGCGGGTAAGCACGTCTTCGCTGAGAAGCCAAGCTGTGTTGATCCTGCAGGCTATCGCGTTTGCTTGCAGGCACACGAGCAAGCAGTAGCCAACAAGACGGCCATCGTGACCGGTACGCAGTATCGTCGCCAAGTCAACTACATCGGCGCGATCGAACAGATTCGCTCGGGTACCATTGGTGATATCGTGAGCGCTACCACGCGCTATTGTTCGCAGTCGATTTGGTATAAAAATCGCGAAGCTGGGATGAGCGATACCGAATATCAACTCTACAATTGGATGCACTTCATCTGGCTCAGCGGCGATCAGATTACCGAGCAGGCTGTTCATAATATCGACGCTATCAACTGGGTGATGGGGTCCGCCCCGGAGTCGGCCTTTGGTGGCGGTGGCAGATTCACACGTCCCGAGGATAGTGAAATGTGGGACAACATCCAGCTCGACTATGTCTATCCCGGCAATCGAGTTTGCTCGTTCATGTGCCGGCAGGTCCCAGGGACAGAGACTGACAATGGAAATGTTATCTACGGCACCGAGGGGACGTGCCATATCTCGGCTATGAGCGGTGGTTCCAGGATCACCGATCGCGCTGGAAAACTAATCTGGGAGATGCCGGGGAGTATTGAAGCGGCCTACGAACAAGAGCATAAGGACTTGATCGATTCGATTCGCACCGGACGTCCAATTGTGGAACTGCAACAAACGGCTGAGAGCTCATTGACGGCCGTGATGGGGCGTATGGCCGCTTATACGGGTAAGAAAGTCACTTGGGATTTTGTCACTCAGAAATCGCAGCTTGACCTGTTCCCCAAGGATCTGAAATTGGACGATTCGCGCCCCAAGCCAGAATTTGCCGTACCTGGTAAGACACCGCTGGTGTAGCACTAAAAAGTTTCGCTGTCGATGGCGGCCGCAACGTGGTCATGGGTGTCGCGTTTTAAACCGGGAACTACCGGCGTCACATTGACTTTGCTGCGCTTTAGTTCTTCAATCTGAGCTGCCATCCGCTGAATTAAATTGGCGATTTCGTTGCCAGCGGATTCGCCAACATGTACGGCTAGGGCCTTGCGGGCATTGTAACTTAGGCCAAGATTGGTGCTCACGTTGATAAGTCTCCGAGAGGAAAAGGGACGTAGTCCAGTTGGACCGCGTCTGTTTTGCGAATGTCAGTAGTAGTATCAGCTCGACGCGCGAGCGAGTGGATCGCCCATTTGGCGAGTTTAGCCAGAGCGACACGCGATGTCCCGGCGACCCACTGGCTGGCCTGTCGAGCTGATATTAGCCTATTCAACGGTCACACTTTTAGCAAGGTTTCGAGGCTTATCGACATCACAACCGCGAAGCAAAGCTATCTCATAGGAGAGCAATTGCAACGGTATTGCGGCTAGGATGGGCTGCAGGAAGTCCTCAATTTTGGGAATCTCGATGACCGCATCGGCTAGCCGAGTAACTTGCGGATCGGTGTGGTCGACGATCGCGATCACAGGGCCGCCGCGGGCTTTGACTTCTTGCAAATTACTGAGAACTTTGTCATACACGGTCCCTTGGGGAACAATGAAGACCGAGGGCGTATGCTTGTCTACCAACGCGATCGGGCCGTGCTTCATTTCTGCAGCTGGATAGCCTTCGGCGTGAATGTAGCTGATTTCCTTGAGCTTCAACGCTCCTTCGAGAGCGGTTGGGAAATTGTAATTGCGTCCCAAATACAAAAAGTTGGTCGCATCAGCATAGCGTGCGGCAATCTGTTTGACCTGCGAATGACAGGCCAATGTTTCTTCCAACAACCCAGGGAGTTGTTCGAGTTGTTCGATAATCCGCAAACCAGCTTCGAAACTTAAATGTCGCAGGCGGCCGAAGTACAAGGCCAGCATCGCGAGCACGGTCAGTTGAGAGGTGAACGCCTTGGTGGAAGCGACGCCTATCTCTGGACCAGCATGCAAGTAAACTCCGCCGTCCGCTTCCTGCGCGATGCTGCTACCGATCACATTACAAATTGCCAGCGTGTGATGCCCCTTGCGTTTCATCTCGCGCAGCGCTGCGAGTGTATCGGCTGTTTCACCGCTCTGCGTAATGCCAAAGACGATGGTGTCATGATCGACTGGGGGATTGCGATAACGCAGCTCACTGGCATATTCGACTTCGACCGGGATACGGGCCAATTCCTCGATGAGGTATTCACCTACCAGCGCCGAATGCCAGCTCGTACCACATCCGGTCAAAATTATCCGCTGCACGCCGCGCATTTGCTGCGTGGTCAGATTCAGTCCACCGAATTTGGCGGTAGCGTTGTCGCGATCTAGGCGTCCGCGGAGCGCGTTCCGAACCGATTGCGGCTGTTCATAGATCTCCTTGAGCATGTAATGGGCGTAGCCCTCCAGACTCACATCCACCGAATCACTCGAAAGAGTTTGAATGCTCGGTCGCACGCGTCCTTGATCGCGGTGAAGGACTTGGATATTGTCCGGTCGAATCACCGCCAGTTGATGGTCGGCCAGGTAGATGATCCGCTCGGTGAAACCGACCAGTGGTGACGTGTCGCTGGCCACGAACTGTTCCTGCTTCCCTACTCCGACCACCAGCGGGCTGCCACACCTGGCGGCGATCAGTAGATCCGAGAAATCGCGAAACATAATCACTAGTCCATAGGTACCGCGAAGCTGTACCAGCGTGTCTTGAACCGCTTCAATGCAATCTTGAACCTCGAGAGTGCGGGCCAATTGTGCCGTCCGCGACTTCAAACAATCGGCGATCAAATGGGCAACCACCTCGCTGTCCGTCTCCGAACGAAAGATGTATCCTTTGCTCAGCAATGACTGTTTGAGCAATTCGTAGTTCTCGATCACGCCGTTGTGAGCTAGCGTCAATACTCCTTGGCCACCGATGTGCGGGTGGGCATTTTCCATCGTAGCCGGGCCGTGAGTGGCCCAACGCGTGTGGCCAATTCCAAGCGTCCCCACCATGCTCGACTGCTTGACGGCTGCCTCCAAATCAGCGACCCGCCCCGCCGATTTGGTGACCCGAATTCCTTCCGAGGGACGCAGGGTAGCGATACCTGCACTGTCGTACCCACGGTACTCGAGGCGTTGCAAACCGGTAAGTAGAAAGGGACAAGCGTCTTTGCTACCGATGTAGCCAACGATTCCACACATGGGTTCAAATCTTCAGTGAGTGCTCGGCTTTAGTCTCGCGGCGCATGCGAACTAACGTAAATTCTTGCGGTCAACACTCGCCGCTCAATTGACAGAGTTTTCGAACCCGCAATGCCAGCCTAGCTTAAGAAACCACGCGAAGTTTATCACTCAGGGGTGGTTTTCAGGAAGTTTTTAGCAAGTCGTAGGGATGCCAACGACTTTATCGCTTGCGTTTCTTGCTCTTGGCACCGCCTTGTCGCACCTTAAATCGTGGATTGCTCTTGCAAATCACGTAGATACGACCGCGGCGACGAACGACTTGGCAGTCTGGGTGCCGAAACTTAAGAGCACCAATGGACGATACAACTTTCATGGCGCTTAGCCTTCACACTTTTCAATTTATTGCTATCAAAGGGCTTCAGCACGGAAACTCATCCGTGACCGACCAGTGTCTGAAGGTAAGCATTTTAGGAACATTCTCCTTTTTCGCAACACCAAATGCGTCGTGAAGTTAAGGTGTCCGACACCTTTTTCGTTTGGCCCTGGGCGACTGCAGTTTGCCTCGGTACGATGCCAGCATGTCCAACGGTCTCAATCAAGAACAGCAAGATGCTGTACAAACGCTCAGTGGTCCACTGCTTGTGCTGGCAGGTGCTGGCTCCGGGAAGACGCGCGTCGTTACTTTCCGCATTGCCAACCTAATTCGGCACGGTACCCTCCCAGATCGCATTCTGGCGGTTACTTTCACCAACAAAGCAGCCAAGGAGATGCGCGAGCGGGTCATAAAGATGCTCGGTCCCAAACGCCGTCCGCGTCGAGGAGAACCGGCTGTTCCCACTCCGGTGATCGGTACCTTTCATTCCAATTGCGTGAAAATCCTCCGCCGCCATGCGCGGAAGTTGGGTTATCCCGAGAACTTTGCCATCTACGATCGCAGCGATCAGGAGTCGACCGCCCGCGAAGTCCTGCGGCAGCTCCGCGTTCACAGCGGGATGCTTAAGCCAGCCGAATTTCTGTCACACGTTAGCCGATGGAAGAACGCTGGGATTCGCTTTGACCAAGCGGCTGAAACAGCCCGCAGTGACGCAGAGCACGTGGCCGCCAGCGGCTATCGTCGGTATCAGCAGGCAATCAAGCTGTGTGGAGCGATGGATTTCGACGATCTACTATTGTCGACCGAACAATTGTTTCGCGAGTTTGACGACGTTCGCGTTTCCGAAGCGGGGCGTTACGATCATGTTTTGGTTGACGAGTACCAAGATACCAATCAATCGCAATATTCGATCATCAGCAATTTAGCCAAGACGCACCGCAATCTGTGCGTGGTGGGGGATGACGATCAATCGATCTACGGTTGGCGCGGAGCTGAAGTGCAGCACATTCTCAATTTTCACCACGACTGGCCCGACGCCAAAGTTGTCCGATTGGAGTCCAACTACCGCAGTACGACTGCGATCTTAGAAGTTGCCAATCGCCTCATCGCCTTCAACAAAACTCGGCACGACAAAGTCTTAAAGCCAGCTCGCGCGGGTGGCACTCCGCCGCGCGTATTGCAATTCAAAAACGAAGTTGAAGAGGCACGGGGGATCACCGATGAGATTCGCAAAGTCGTCGAACGGCGGCAGCACGAGCCAAAGGATTTTGCAATTCTGTTTCGCACCAACGAACAGCCTCGCGTATTTGAAACCGAATTGCGCAAGGCGCAGGTCCCCTATTCGTTAGTTGGTAGTCAATCGTTTTTTGACCGCAAGGAAGTCCGGGATCTGCTCAGCTATTTGCGGATGATCGACAATCCGCGCGACGAAGTGAGTCTGTTGCGAATCATCAACGTTCCGCAGCGCGGCATCGGTCCCAAGTCGGTCGAGACGCTCCTTGCGCGAGCCGTGTCGCAAGGCAAAACGGTGTGGGAGATTTTTCAGGACAAGCCCTTTATCGCTAGCTTACCCGAACCCGCCAAGCGTGGCATCGACCGGCTACAACTCCTAGCCACGCGCAGCCAACACAAACTGGCTCAGGAAAATGCTTCGCTGGCCGGTGTCTTACGCGAACTGGTTTACGATTTGGATTACATGGCAGCCTTGGAACGGATCTATCCACAAGCCGAAGAGGCGCAGGCTCGACAAGCGTCGGTCGAGGAAGTCATCAACGCCGTAGCGGAATACGAAGCAGAAACCGAGACTCCGAGTTGGTCGGGCTTTCTGGATAACGTGACGCTAGCTGGGAAGGAGTTTGGTAGCCCCAAGGAACAGGAACAACAACGCAACGCCGTCTCGTTGATGACCTACCATAGCGCTAAGGGACTCGAGTTCCCTTTTGTGTACATGGTCGGAATGGAAGAAGGGATCATACCGCATCGCCGATCGCTGGCCGACAATTATGATGACGTGGAAGAAGAGCGGCGATTGTGTTATGTCGGAGTCACCCGCGCTCAGGAAGAATTGACACTCAGTCTCCCGTTGCAACGCATGAAATGGGGGCGTCCACAAGACACCTTTGCCAGCCGTTTTCTCTACGAACTGACTGGTCAAGCGGAGAATCCCAATCGTCGCCGCGCGATTGACGCCGCTCGCAAGCAGATCGTCGCCAGTCAACGCGCCGCCATGCGCAAAGCCAAAAAGTAGCATCGCTTTTCACCCGAATGTTGCTCACCGCTCCGCCGGTCTTCGACTGAATGTCTGCCGCTTGTTATAATAGTGCCTGCCGTCATGATGACTGCGAAGGAGCCCATTATGTCCGAATCGACACAACAACTGATCGCGTCCGCATTGCAGCTTGCTCCTGCGGATCGAGCGGTAGTAGCCAATGCAATTCTCGCGAGCCTGGAAGGGTTTCATCGCGATGAACCGGGCGAGGTCTGCGGCGCTTGGTCCGATGAACTGGTGGCTCGATTGCAGGAGAGTCGTCGTCAACTCGACGAAGGCGAGTTCACCGAATATGACGACGGATCGCTCAACGCACGGTTCGCTGAGCTCAAAGCCAAAGCGGCGGCTCGGTCGCAGTCGTGAGCCGCTATCGCCTTTCGCGTGTCGCCGACGCAATCTCGATGAGATTGCTTTCGGACCAAACAACGCTGTTGCGATTCTGGAAGCCTTGCACAGCACTTTTCAACTGCTGGCCGATCATCCGGGTCCTGCGACTGAACCGACCGCACATGTTTCGTGACCGGCCAGCAACGACCTAGCACCAGAGATCGACTTGCGAGATCAGGTATGTCTTCGATGCTTAAAGAAAAAATCTTGGCTCGATCCGAATCCCGAGTATGAATCACAAATCGCCCAGACCTTTCCTACTGCATTCCTAATCTTCTAACCTTCCATTTTCTAACCTTTTTCCCTGTATCCATGGCCTGGTATTAGCAGGTGCAATATGGGTTTCGCCATTTGCTACGTGAATTTAGTGCGCCGATTTTTTCAGGCGACTTACCACGGTTTCGTCCGGCTAGGCTAAGCTCTTCCATTGGAGGTAATGTACTAGCCCTTTGATGGGCTGTGTCCCTGTCAGAACTCTCTGTCAGAACTCTTCATTGCGGCTCGGAATCATCATCCCTTAAACTGTCCGACAAAAAAATGTGTCACAAAAAGATGAAGCACACGTAGCCCTACAGCTCGAAGTTGACGTTCGACTGCTGATAGATGGGGGCGAAGCGGTAGTAGACTTCAAGCGTCATGGCGCTCATGGCGGTGGTGTAGAGTCGCCCACCTTCGCGACCGTACGGATCTTCAAAGAACCAACTCCCAGCCATGTGCCCGGTCTTGGCTTGCGTGGCGATCAAGTGCTCGCGCATGCGCGTGTTCCATGATTCCCAAAACGGATCGCCGACGTGAAACAGAAACAGAGTGGAGTAATAGTTGAAGTAGGCATCCGCCCCAGGAGGTGCCGACTTGCTAATAAAATTGGCTCCATCGAGCACCATTGGATGAGTATGAGACATCCCACGGAACAGTCGCAATAACAAACCGATGGCGGTACAAGTGGTCGACTTCCCGGGCTTGCCATAACCGTAGAAGAAGCTGTCGGGGGTCTGCTGCGAATCGAGAAAGGGATCGATGCGGACGATCGTGGCAGGGGGGACATCCAGCCCCGCTGCGTAAGCACTTTTCAGGGCCATGATCTGCCAACCACTGAGTGTCAGGTCACCGGGCTGTTTAGGCAGATAGCCCCAGCCACCTTGGTAATTCTGGGCCGCAATAATGAAATCGATTGCTTGCTGGGCAGAAACCTTGAGATCTTTATCCTGCGTCAACTGGAAAGCTTCGCACAATGCAAAGGCGGCGATACCATGGTTGTACATCCCGCGTTCGCTCTGATATAGAAAGCTGCCACCCTGGGGTGTTTCTTCCAAGATCTGTTGCAGAAAATAGACTCCTCTGCGAACGGTGTCGCGATGCTTCCCGTCACGGTGCGTGTAGCCTGCCCCCAGGAAGGCCAGCAGCGATAGTCCCGTGGCTGCCGGATCGAAGCGATCGGGGCTGCCGTTATTGGGACAGCGACCATGGCAGTCGCCGCCATCGTGAATAAGCGACCAACCGCCACTGGGATGCTGATGCGCGGCCAACCACTGCAGCGCCGATTCAACGGCCGCTTCGCTTTGAATGGTTCCGCCGCGGGCCAGCGCCGTTTGTCGCCGCTGATCGGCTTGTCTCCCTTCGATCCCAGTCGCGGCAAAGGTAGCTGTGGGACTACTGGCGGTGGCCTGCAGAAGCTGGCTAAACGTATTGGCCGTAGAATTATTTGAGAGCGGAGGAGGCTCGCGTAACAGTTCCGCCAGCGTAGCAGAGGTCGCTTCGGCGCTGGGGGGCGGGGGCTCAAAGCTGGTCTCGACCTGCGGTGCTGGCGGGGCTGCGTCTACGGCCGTTATGAGCAGAGAAGTCGTTTGTTCGATGGAATCGGCGCTGGCTGTCGCTGCCGTAAAATCGAAACTCCGCTGTGTCCCGCCGCTGCGAGACATCGACAGCAAGGCGAGTACCAACAACAGTGCGGTATGAAATATCAGACTGACCAAGAATGCTGGCGTACGACGCGCGTCCCAATAGCTCTCCAAAAATTGCCACCAAGCTCCCCGGGGGAGCTGTTCCGCAGCAGCACGATCGTCGTCATTGGCGCGATCCGTACAAACCGGTGGAGCGACCTGGGGAGGTGCCGAGGCAACGTGTGTTGTGGATGGAGGAGGTGCAGCCATGTCGTCAAAATCGATATAGACCCTACTGGCCAAGCTCACGCGCGCATGTACGCATGGTTGGTGTGGATCTATTTTAGCTCGCCGCTAACCGAGCGCGCTTGAAATGCGTTGAAACTACCGCTGTGCTAGTTGCTTACCATCGTTCGGGCAATAGCAGTCGTAGCTACGTTCGCCAGAACGTTGACACCCAGCGGTCTGGCGACCGCAGCTACGAATAAGTGTTGACTCCCAGCGGTCTGGCGACCGCAGCTAAGGGTAGGTGCTTGAGAGTTGCAACTATCGGACTTGAGTGGCTGGCGCGGGATTGACTGGACGCGAGACCAACTTGGCTTGCGCGATCATCCCTTCCAACAATGGACGGACGACGTCTACGGGTAAGGCGTAAGAGGAGACACGTCCAGCTCGCGCGATGTTCAGACCGACCACTTTGCCATCCAGATTGCACAGGGGACCACCGCACTGGTTCGGCTCCAAGACGGTGTCGTGCAAGAAGACCCGATTAAAACCACTTGCGCGAGCGCTAATGGGACCGTTGACTTCCATTTCCGTTTCGTCGAGCAATTCGACCGACAGATCCATCAATTGGGCATCGGTCTCAAACAACCGATCACCACGATTGACCGACAGCTTAACCACGTCACCACCCCGGGCTGGGCTGATCGCGCGCTGAAATTCACCATGCGACGAGACCTTACTACCGTTGACATTCGTAATAATATCGCCACGGCGCAGACCCGCTTGATCTGCACCGGTTCCGTACACAACATTCAAGACCTCGGCCCCGGCAACTGAGTCAAGCAATTCGACACCCAAAACAGGTCGCGAGGAGCGCACGTTTTGAATTCCAGCGCTGACCACGCCCACGGCCGAGGGCATCTTATCCACATCGGTGGTCGCCAACCAAGTGCCACGACTGGGAATGCTGCTGGTTCCCCAGGCCACCGGAATAAGTCCACTCCGATTGATGCGTAGTAGAGCAATGTCAACATCAGAAACACGCTGGACAACTTCGGCTAGAAACTCTGAGTTGTCCGCCAGCTTGACAGTTACCGAACTGCTCGGTGGCAACTGGCTGGACTTGGTCGCGATCCAACCATCTGCGTCGACCACCGCTCCGAGAGCGATAAGATCTCCAACTGAATTGACTAACCTCACGGTACTCAGGCGTGCGTCGACGACCGCTTCGCTGAAGGCACGGAGCATGGTCAAGTTGTTGCGTTGATGGGCGCGGCGTAAGCCCGAAGTGTAATCTGGACGGAAGCTAGAACGTGTCAGTGGTTCTTGGACGAACTTCGAGGCGGACTTGTTCGTTTCAGACGATCTGGGGTCAGCTGAGAGTTGACCAAGTAAATCAGCTCCAGTGGTACCACCAACGTCACTTGCGAGATGATCGCCAGCTAGATTCGTGATTCGTGCGTTACCATTGGTAAACCACGTCAAGCCAAAGCCAATCAACACGGCGGCGAGCACCAAGGCATGTGAGCCGAGATGAGCCGCGAAACGAATGGCTGAGTGATTGCTGGGGGAGTTGTTCACGATGCACTTTCACTGCAAGAGTAGCGCTGATCGTGGAAGACTCCATTCTTACCACTAAGGTCCTAATAACTCTATTCTAATCTAAACCGGAACCAATATGGAGGCTCATCCCTCTTTGACTCCGACCGTGACATGGAGCTGCAGGATTTGCTCGCCGCGACGAACTCTGAGTATGATGACATCACCGGGCATGCTCTGTTCGACGTGCTGCCGCAATTCGGCGAAGGTGTCGATCGAGTCATGGTCGCAAGCCAACACCAAATCCCCGACTTGGAGACCCGCTTTTTGCGCTGCCCCCCCCGGTTCAATCGAAGCGATGAGCGCACGGTCGTCATCTCTAGTTCCGCCAACTCCGATCACGGGTTGAAAACCAGGGAGCATCCCCCACACTTCGCGGTTGACCATCCGATCCCAATTGGTCGCGAAGACATCGATCGGCACATGCATGTTATCCTCGACGTCGGTCCCAATTCGAGAGTGGATGCCGATGAGCTTCCCTTCGAGGGTAAAGAGCGGCCCGCCGCTATCACCGCCGATCAAAGCGCAATCGGTAAAGAGCGTATGGGCTTCATTTTCTTCATGGCCCTTGCTGATTTTCAACAGTCGTCCGACGCGAATGACCGAGCCTCGGTCGGGCTTCCAGCCGCCGGGATGCCCCGAGGCGATGCACCATTGTCCGACGCGCAAATCGCTACTGCGGCCGATCGTTGCGTACGGGGAGGGAGAAAATCGCCGATCTTCAATCTTCAATAGTCCCGCATCCTTGTCGCGATTCATCCCCAAAGTACGAGCTTTTAACTCTGTTCCGTCATTGAGGATCACCAGTGCATCGCGGTCCTTGTTGCCAGCTACATGGGCGGCGGTCAGCACATAGCCATCGGCGGTGATAATCACTCCGCTTCCCTGGGCAGATCCCTGCTGGACATTCACTGTCACTCGCTCGATCGCGGCTGCAACTTTAGATTGTTGTAGTTCCAGGGCCTTGAGCTCTTGTAAACCGCTCGGCTCACGCCCGCTGAATACCGACTGCAGCCCGCTAGCCAAAGCGACGAAGGTCATGCCTTCAGTCGACTTGTCCCCGTTGTGGATGGTCGCCTTAGCGGCAACTCTGGGTTGAGCATCGACGACCACGCCACTGACAGCCGCTCCACTAATAATAGGAGCTGGGCTAGCAGGGGCTGGAAAGTAGTCGTAGTTGGATGGGGGCGGGGCAATCTGAACAGAAGGCAGGGGTGGCAGCACAGGTAGACCCTGCGCGATGCCCACGCTGGTACCCAACCAGCCACTGCCGCACAGCAGCAATAATGTCACCGCCCTAACACGACTGCCGGATCTACCGTTCGAAACATCCCATTTCGGATTTGACTTCATCAAGACTTCCTGGAAGGTCGTGTTCCACTGTAACAATCAGCCCCCCCGACTTTACAGGCTTTGCTGAACATCCTGATTATTCGTAGTGGCGCAACAAAATGAAACCCTTTGGCAAATGTTTTTTGGCTGATGGAGCGATTTTATCACCGGAACGTGTGAAAAAGTAACGAGTTTAGGGGTTGAGCAGGCTGCCTGCTCCCCGTTACCCCTCTCCTGGACACCTGCTCGACAACGACCAAACAACCTGACACCTTCCAGAGAGCGTACCAACCACCCCACGGAATTGCGAGGAGCGGTTGACGACGCAACGCTTGCGTTAAAAACAGCAGCACTCGATAATGTCGCTGCTTGACTACTGGGCTGGAATTTAGCGACAGTTTTTCGTTAGAGGCGTCTGATCATGACCGTTGGACTATGTTTACTCGCCATCTTGTCAGTGGTTGGCGATGCCACTGAAAGAACCATCGTCCAGTTCGGATCGCGCGGTTGTCCTGCCTGTCGCACGATTCAGCCGTTGATGGAAAAATTGCAAGCCGAAGGTTGGGCGATTCGCTATATTGATACCGAGCGTGATCCGCTTACCGCCGAGCGATTTCACGTTCTCCAATTGCCCACACTAATTGTTGTTGAGCGTGGCAGCGAAGTTGACCGAATCGTCGGAAGTCTGCCCGACGCACAATTGAGGAGACGTCTGACCGGAGGGGACGAGTTGGCTGCCAACGTCCCTAGCTCGTCACCACCGGTCAATCGGAATTCTTCAGGTCCCAGCCGCTATTCAATGTTGGGGCCCAATCATCCGTTTAGTCGAGCCAAGCCCGCTTCAAGCACGTTGTCGAATGGCCAACGTCGCAGCCGTATTGCTGATTCTGCAGGGGATGTCAAAGAGGCTCTCATCGGCATCAATCATCCGTTTTACTCGCGTTACCATCAGCCCCAACCCGACTCGATCCATGCGGCCAGCCGACAGATTGCGGCTACCAATTCCGCTAGACAGCCACCGGTTCCTGTCGAGACTCACTCGCTGACTGAGGGGCTGGTAGCACTCCCCGCGTTTCCCGAGAGTATGGCGGCGACAGTGAGGATTCAAGTCGCCTACGCGGATAGTAAATCGGTTGGGACCGGCACGATTGTTCATACGACGGACGATGGGGCTTGGGTGTTGACCTGTGCTCACCTATTTCGCGATCGTCAGGTGACCGCGCCGGTCAGTGTTGAACTCTTTCAAGGAAAATCGATTGTCCGAATCCCAGCCAGCGTGATCGATATCTGCCGGGACGAAGTCGACTTGGCCCTCATTCGCTTTCGCAGTTCGACCCCTGTATCGAAAGTATCGATCCTGCCGAAGGGAGAGAAACTGCACGAGCGCACGCCGGTGTTTAGTATCGGCTGCGATTTAGGTTCCGAGCCCTCGCGGCGAGATAGCGTCATTTCCAAATTGAATCGCTATTTGGGAACCTCCAATGTTGAAATTGCGGGAGCCCCAGTTCAGGGGCGCAGCGGGGGTGGGCTGTTCGATGAACACGGGCGATTGGTTGGCGTGTGCTACGCGGCTGACAACGTGCTCGATGAAGGCCTGTTTATTGGTCCCGAAGCCATCCACGCGCAGCTAGAAAAATTTCGTCCGTAGCATGTTGCCATTTTCTAAGGAAAAGGTGTGCAATTAAGTTAAATCTCGGCCAACACCTGTTCTGCGGCTGCGATGGTTTGGTCGATCAGCTCAGGGGTATGCGCGGCCGAGAAAAACAATGCCTCAAACTGGCTGCATGGCAAATAGACACCACGCTCAACCAAGCCCCAAAAGAATCGACCGAATCGAGCACGATCACAAGTGTCCGCTTGCTTCCAACCCTGGACGGGCGAATCACAGAAGAACAGAGTCAACATGCTTCCGACACGCTGGATCACGTGCGGCACGCCAGCTTTAGTTGCCGCTTGGCCTAAGCCAACCGCGAGTTGCTCCCCCAGTTGCTCTAGATAAGGGTATGGTGATTGTTCGCGCAAGATGCGTAGCGTAGCGGCACCGGCGGCGGTGGCTAGCGGATTACCACTCAGCGTTCCCGCTTGATAGACCTTACCGGCGGGCATGACTTGATCCATCAAATCGGCACGCCCTCCATACACACCCAGTGGTAATCCACCGCCGACGATTTTTCCCAACGTCGTCAGATCGGGTACGATGCCGAAACGTTCCTGCGCACCACCCAGAGCGACGCGAAAGCCAGTCATTACCTCGTCGAAAATTAGTATCGCACCATGTTGTGTGCATAGTTGACGGGCGGTTTCCAAAAAGCCAGCTTGCGGCGGAACACAACCCATATTTCCGACGACAGGTTCCAGGATGACACATGCGAGCTGGTCGCCGTGCTGCGCGAAAGCCTGCGTGAGCGCGGCCGAGTCGTTATATTCCAGCACCAATGTATCGCGGCTGGTCCCTGCGGTGACGCCAGGTGAATCAGGGACACCCATCGTAGCTGCGGCACTCCCTGCGGCGACTAACAAGCTATCGACATGCCCGTGATAGTTTCCCGCAAATTTTATGATCTTGTCGCGACCTGTCGCCCCGCGCGCCAAACGAATGGCGCTCATCGTGGCTTCGGTCCCGCTATTGACCAGCCGCAGTTTTTCGATGCTCGGCACGCAGTCGATGATCAACTCGGCCAAAACTGATTCCGCTTCGGTTGGCGCGCCGAAGCTGGTACCGCGCTCGGCCGCCTTGCAGATGGCTTCAATCACCTCAGGGTGGGCGTGTCCCAGGATCATGGGCCCCCACGAACCGATGTAGTCAATCAGTTGATTGTCATCGATATCATGCAAAAAGGGTCCGGCAGCGCGTTGGATAAAAAGGGGCTTTCCCCCGACGGCCCGAAAGGCCCGTGCTGGACTGTTGACACCGCCAGGCATTAGTCGGCTGGCACGCTCAAAGGCTGTTAGGGATCGCTGCTGTTGAAAAGTCGATGGACTGGAACTGGGCACGCTGGATTTCCTACTTGCTAAAACCAAAGCGAATGATGGGCGACGTAAGCGACTGACCGATCAGCGACACACGCGACTGACCGATCAGCCACTACATCTTAGAACGACGTCCAATTTTCTATTTGTCTCTGGAGGGGAGCATAAACGGTAACCCTAGATCATCGCCATTTGCCTGAAATCCGCTACCATCCGTATCGATAAAAATTGGATTCGTTACCGCCACAGGTGGCAACTTGCCAGATTCAGGCCCCATGACCGGACCCAACGTCAGCTCTTCTCCGATGGTGGCCACAATGATGTGTGTGTCTTGCTTGAATTCGGGAAGTTCGATTTGCTGTTCAAACCGTACGTGCTCACTGCTAAACATCTCCGGGTGGGTTTTACGCGTGAAATTGAGTTGTTCCAATGGCCGACCGTTGGCAAAAACCTGCACTCGATTGACGTCAAACCAATTCGGGCATTGCACGCGAATCCACATCCTGGTAGCGGTTGAATCCCCTTTCAACTGAACATCATCGCCGACAGTAAACTCTTGGGTCGAATCGCCGTCTCCAACAAGTAGTTTAGTCTCCAGAAACGGACCGGTCGTCATGACTAAGTGACCGTGCTCGGCGGAGTGAATCATCTCATCTACCGAGATTGTGGTGGGATTGTCGCTCGACGATTCCAGGTAGTTACGAAGCCAACCCGAGCCATGAAAATTGTAGTGCGCGTCGGTGTTAACAACTCCGGTGATGCGGTAGCCCAGGTTCAGCAGCTGCATCCAAAAGAAGATCGGATTTTTTCTTTTGTCATCGGGTGCGACCGTGGCTGATGGCGGCGTGAAGATCCCTTCCGGTGGATGGACTTCGATCACATCCATCCAACCCAACATGCCGCGAAATCCACCATCGGGCTTGCCATCCAAATCAACGTCTCCCAAAATCTGAGGAATGTTGGGATGATTGGTTTGTACTACTTTGGAACTGGTGTTGTCCCACAGCGCGAGTCGCTCAATTTGTTTGACAGGATCAGCGTCTGTTTGTGGTCCACCCCCATCTTGCTCATGTTCATGACGATGGAGTGGAAAAGCGTTTTGGTGATTGATCGGCAGCGGTGACCCAGTCAGCTCCATACCGGTACAGGTCGCCATGGCAGCAGTAGCGCGGAGCGCCAGCAGATCATCTGTGTAGGTGTCGATGCGATTGTGTTCCGTACATGGCGCGAACTCGATGTGCTCGGCCAATAAGTTGAGCACCCGCCCACGTTGATCGGAAACATTGTCCCCCGACGGCGAAGAGTGCGAATGGAAATCGGAACTAACCCAACCACGCGTCTGGACGGTGCGGGGAAGTTTGCTGCTAATCGGTACCAGTTGTCCGTCGGCAACGTCGATCTCTTGAGTTTCAGCATCGTACTCGGGACCATGGCTGATGATCACGCGATAGCGTCCCGGGTTGAGTGGCTGTTCAAACTTCCCCAGAGCGCAGTAGACGACATTCTTCACCCCCTCTGCGGCCGAGTCTGGTCCAAAGTCGGGATCGATGGTCCCTTCCAATCCGACAAACTGAACTTTGGCCGCGATAGGAAGTCCTTCGCCATCGACGATCTCCCCCCGCACGCGGCTTGCCTCCGAGAGAGTGACTGTGTCAGCGTGTTGCTTGCCGCGATCTATCGCGAACTCAAGTTCACGGGGCTGGCGGCCAAGTGATTGAATGACCACCTTATACTCGCCGGGGAGCAAATTGCTACGGACAATCCCTTCGCTATTTGAGAGGACTTCACCCAGCGATTTCTCGTTGCGAAAATATTCGACCACGGCATGTGCGACAGGACCGTGCGACGATTGCAAGGTGAGCTGCGTTGGCTCCGTAGATAGGGATTCCAGTTGACCGCGAGCCCAACTGCGAACGCCGGGGATCCCCTGCGAGCAACAGACGCGACCACTCCAGGCAACTTTTTCACCAGCCGCAACAGAGGACGCATTCGCTTGAGACGATGTCAGACGTAGATTGCGACCACTCCCGACGCTGCGAATCGTTTCGTTGTCGAGCATGAAACCGTAGCTTTGTCCAAAGTAGCGATCAGTTGTGGAAAACAACTTCAACTCTTCGTCGTGGCTGTCGGAAAAAAGACTGCCATCGCAGCGCACAGAGTCTTCGATCGGCAACTTCACGGCCGAACCACTCGGATTGGTCAACTCCACTTGATACTCGATCCAACTTTGATCGGTCGCGAGGGTATAGGTAACAGTTGCCGTTGTGCCATCAGCGGCGATGGGAGTACCTGAGAAAGTTAATGAAATCGATTTCCCACTGAAGTGAGGATGCTCACGGTTTGCCTCGTCGGATTTCTCTGCGGTTGAAGTGTGTGGTGCCAACTCCACTACTTTGCCGTCAATACGACACAGCACTTGGTCCGACTGTTCAAACGAATAGCGACCTGCGGTGGGATAAAAACAACTGAGTTGATCGCTACCGAAATGCCGGCCAGTGAAGTCGATCAGCATTCCACTCACGCCACGGACTGTCATGTTGGCTTTGCGATTCGGGACGGCTTGAGCGATCACAGCGGTAACATGTTCGTTGCGAAGAACGTAGTCACCGACGATGGCATCAACTTCCTTACCCGCTGGCACAACTTGGCTGTAGTTGCTCTGAGAGACATGGATCAATTCCGTCGCGCGACCAACGGACGGATGCGTGACTGCGAGAGCGATAAGACTGAGCAATACGTTAAGACGGAAGTGGCGCATCGAATTCTCCGATTGTTGGGTGACCTTTTTCTCCGCCATAGCGGTTTTGGCCCGAGTCTAGCAGATCAATTTGTGGATGTGTTCGCAACCAGCGCATGTTCGTGAACTTCATCAAATCATAACGTTTGCAAAAACGAGTGGACGTGTTGGTTGAATACATCGGGGGCTTCCAGCGGGCTGAGATGTGCGGCGCGTGGGATGACTTCACAACTGCTATTGGGGATGACCGCTGCCCATTTGCGAGTTGCCTCGACGGGGGCCAGCGTATCATCGCTACCGGTGATGACCAACGTGGGGGTATGAATAGCTGGGAGCTTGGCAATGAAATCGGATCGCTTGGCGAGCGCTTCCTGCGCGCTGCAAACCGCGTCGATGGAACACGCCTTAAGCATCTGCTCCGTCGCGGTTAATGGTAGCCCACGCTCGGCGATGTGCTCGGCTGACAATAGCTTGGGAAGCATCCCTGATACGGCTTCCCAACTCCCTGAAGCACGAGCCAAGTCGCACATTTGTTGACGCGCTGCGCGGGCTTCCGGAGTATCGGCCTGCGGTTTGGTGTGGGCTAGAATGAGCCCCTTCAACTGCGCCCCGAATTGAAGCCAATACTCGAAGGCCACATAGCCTCCCATGGATAGTCCACACAACGCAATTTGTTGATCGGGTGCAAAATGTTGACGAACTTGTTCTACGTCGTCGGCCAAGTCGGCCAGTGAATACTGCTCTTCGGTCAGCGTCGATTGCCCAAACCCGCGTAGGTCAGGGGCGATCACCTGATAGCTGGCCGATAGTTGATTCAATTGTGGCAACCATTGACGGTGGTCGAGCGGAAAGCCATGCAGCAATATCAACGGAGGTCCCGACCCCAGCGTCGTCACTGAGATAAGATTGCCGCGCCGCGCCAAAAAGGAAATGGTATTCATTAAAACAATTCTCCCGTTGCCAAACGCATCAACCATTGAAGGAGCAGAGCCAACAACAAACCTACCAACAGAATTTCGTTCCAGGGTGAAACGCGACTTAGTAGCGACGGCCCTCCACCCTGCAACCTGTTTCCGACTAGCGCCCCGAGGGACAAAGGGATTTGCAGCACCACAAACAAAAACAGTAGGATTCCCACCGGGCTTAGACGCCAGGCCCCAGTCAGATTGCCGTGAGCCAAGTGGATGAAGCACCGCGTTAGTCCACAGCCTGGACAATCAATCCCTAACCGTGAATGCATGGTGCAAGTCTCCGGGAGCTCTCCCACGCCTGGAAAAAACACCAGCCGATCGTCACCGGTGGACAGCATCAGCGACATTATCAATACAGCGGATGGACCAGCCAACCACAGCCAATAACCAATTCGCCGGGGGCGCATTGCAGGTTCAGTTGGAAGTGCATCAGAGGTCACTGCGAGTTGTCGACTCCAGGGGACTAGGGGTAATTTCATCTGACGCACCAACACTTTGAAACCAGCCAGATCGCGGCAGGTTGGAACGCTGCAGCCAACCACCCAAGCGAAAAAAGGTAAACCATAATCCGACGATCAGTAAGGACAACGCAGCCAACGCCTTGGCGCTCTCGTATTGCAGCCGACTTCCTAACTTTCGCACTGGCTCAAACACTGTACCACTCCGCTCCTGAACCAAGACCCAGAGGTCACTCCCCGCCGAATTGACTGCAGCGGTTTGTGACGCAGTAGTAGTTTTTGGACTAGGAGTTCTGCTCGCACGCGGCATTTGGACTTGGGACATCGCCGCGATCCAAGTTCCTGCAAATGGCTCACCACCAGGAAAACTAGCGGCCGGATCGACGTAATCTACGATTCCCTCGGACCGCATTAATCGCTCAAGTTGCGGCGCGCTCATCTGAGGCATTTTAGATTTTAGCATAGTGTCGTGGTCCATGGCTTCGATCAATGGATGTTGTAGTAGTGTCCCTTGCTGATTGCCTACGCGGCCGTCGACCAAAGTCGTGAATTGGCTGTCACCGACTGAGACTCCACCCAACAATACGAAATCGCCCAAATTTACGGTCAACACCAGCACTCCCAACGGCTCAATGTCGTTAGCCGGCGTTTGCCCTAGTTCTAACAATCCGAAGGTCTCGGCTGGCCAGATGGGCGCACTGATTCCCAGTTTCCACTCACCAGTTGTCGTGCTGCGAAACGAAGCGGAAAGGTGCGGGGCACGAATGGGGCGGAACGACGCTGGGGGGGCGCTCTTCGGACCATCTTCGCGCGCTCCATGAAAGTAGCTGCGATAGGAAAAGTTTCTGCCCACTGGACTGTTCGCCAATTCTTCACTCGGATCAACGAAGGCGATCCCCAGGTTCGTTCCCTGAGCCGCCACGATAAACAGGCTGTTGTATATCGCCACGCCATCCCCAGTTCCTGGACCTTCGCGAGCAACTATCGACGCAATGCGTTGATCGAGCAATTGCGCCAACCGTACTCGCTCGGTTTGCATCAAGAACTCATTGGATAGAAGTGGTTGCCCGTTTGGCTGGGCGTTTGCGTCCAAGGATGTCTGGTTGCTGGTGATCGCCGCGGACAACGCCTGTGCTAACTCAGGACGCATGGCTTCGCGCTCGACCAGTTGAAACAACGATTTGAGTTCACCTTCCATCGTCGCTTTCGCGTATTTGGCTGTTTGCAGATTACCATGCAATGAAAGCTGTTGCACTTGCTCCAGAGATTCTTGTTTGGCGATCGAAATGCTCACACTGGAAAACCATAGCAGTAACAACAGGAGCAGGATCGGACCGAACAAGCCCATCATCAGCAATGGACGCCGGCTGCGCGCATGTTGCCGTCCGTCAATCGCGGCGATGACTTGTTGCACGTTGCCATAGCGCTGTGTGGGATCGGGAGCTAAACAACGATCAATGATCTGGCACAGTGGTTTATCGACTCCGCGACGACGGTAATGCAAACGGGGACGCGGCGAGTGGCGGAGGGTGTGTTGATAGCGTTGCAGGCGTTCCGGAAGCGAGTTGGCCGTGTCAAGTTGTTGTACCGTGTTAGCCGTGCGATAAGGTGGACTTCCAACCAGCAGTGTGTAGGCAATCGCCCCCAACGCATAGACATCCCAAGCCGCATCGGGAGCTGCCTGCAAGTCGGCTTGTTCGGGAGCCATGAAGAAGAGCGTCCCCAGCGAAGGTGTCTGATCGTCAGACATGCGACTCTGTCCGAAGTCGGCCAAGCGTGGGCGATAACTGTGATCAAGTAACACGTTGGCCGGTTTTAAATCGCAATGCAGCACACCCTTGCCATGCGCGTAACTCAAACCCTCGGCTATCTCGCGAACCATGGCAATGGATTCATTGATGGGCAAAACATTGCGCGCGCGAATGTAATCTTCGAGCGACCCGTTCTCGAGATACTCCATGATATAGTAAGGTGGCTGCGACTCCCAACCCACCGTTAGAACTTGGACGATGTAGCGCCCAGTCGACATGCTCACCAAGTGCTTGACTTCTTGCCGCAGCAGGGACCAATTGACGCCGCCACAATGCAAGTAGAATTTGATGGCCACCTGTCGACCAGTGTTCAAATCGCTTGCCAGCCACACTTGTCCAAAGGCACCTCGGCCCAGCAACTGTTCGACTTTGTAGCCAGGGACTTCGGCCGGTGGGAGCGTAGCTTGCAGACTGAGCACCTCGGCATGATGCAGGCCGTTGAGCGATTGCTGCTGAGTGAAGTCAGGTTTCATGCGCAGCCAGCTTCTTCAAGTGTGGGAGAGACCTTAGGAACTAATCAACGAGCCCACGGCTAGCGCCTGAAATTCACAACGCTTAAGCATCGAGCGGGAAATAACTGTCGTAGCTACGTTCGCCAGAACGTCGACTCCCCATCGAGCGGGAAACAACTGTCGTAGCTACGTTCGCCAGAACGTCGACTCCCCGCCGTCTGGCGACGGCAGCTACGATTAGTTGCGACAGTTATTTTCCACACGATGCAAATGCGAGGGTGGGTCAATTGACTGGTTGCATCCCGAGTACAGGCAACATCGGCGGTTCTGGAGACCGCACGCACCCCAAGTCGGTTTGTCCGTACGTCGCCTCTACGTATTCCGCGACTTGTTCGGGCGTTTCAAAATACTTTTCGTAGGTGCTGTCTTCATCGTACTCGCAGTTGTCGGTGGAGTACTCCCGGCAAATTTCGGGTCGAGTCAAATAGATGCCACAGCGATTGTCAGCTTGCAAATGCTTGCACACCGTATGTACGAGCAAATACCAACTCTCATCCTCCACAAATACGCTCGCCTGTCCATGCAGTAGGAACCAACGTATGTAGTCAAAATCCTTGGTGCAGTCAGGGCTATCAATCGGCAAAGCGAAATAGCGGCAGCATTTGGCGTTGCAATAGTCGCACAAACACTCACCCTTGGGGAGATTCTCACGCAGCATTTTCGGGGAAACCATATCGATAAGCCTTATTATCGCTAGCTGTTCGGGCACAAATGGCACGAGTTTAATCACTCGTGAGCGGCAGCGACTAGTTTATCGTAGCCGAAGTCTCAAGACTTTGATCGGGCTGGTCCGAAGTCTTGCAACTTCGGCTACATTGGTTCGAAACTATCTGCCGCCCGCCTAAGTACACTTTATCGCCTGTGCGAGTAGTATTTGGCAAGGTGGGGCGGAACTCGCACCCTGCAAATTCATTGTCGACGTCAACCTGGAATTCAAATGGAAATTGTAGTCACCGCAGTAGGGCCTGATAACGTAGGTTTGGCCGATCCGATCATTCACGAACTGACCAGTCAGGGAGCGAGTATTGCGGAAATCCAAATGTACGATCATGATGAAGCAGCCGTGTTCGCCATGATGTGTCGGCTCAAGATTGATGCTTCGCGGTGGGACAGCATTCGCGCAGCTATGCAGCGCATCGGCGGCCAAACAGGATTGTCGGTCCGTGTCTGGACCCCCACGCCCCCCGCCCGCCCGGCGCGTTTGGCCATCTGCGTCACGTACCAAGAGAGCACACCCCGCGCCGTGCTGCAAGCGGTCGCGGATGGGGTCATTCGGGCCGATGCGACGGTGATGCTCGGCAATCGCGCCAAATGTGAGAAACTGGCGACCGAATTCGGCGTTCCCTGGCATCACATTGGCCGTGACGATGGCTCCGCCGACGAAGAGCGGTTTGTTGAGCTGCTGGATCAATACGAAGTGGATTACGTAGTACTCGCTCGATACATGCGCGTCTTACCCCCAGACACGTGCTGGAAATTTGCAGGGGGGCGAATCGTTAATTTACACCACGGACTGCTCCCTGGCTTCCCTGGATTTCGCCCCTACCATGACGCCTTTGCCGCTCGTATGTTGACCTATGGGGCGACCTGTCACTTTATCGTCCCCGAACTGGACGCTGGCAATCAGACCATTAATCAATCCACCTTTTCCGTCCCACCTGGCGCGCGCATTGAAGACATCGTGCGCGAGGGACAGGAGGTCAACGAACCACGTTGCCTAGTGGAAGGTGTCCGCCGCGTAGTAGACTTAGAAGTCAAACTGCACTTTCATCGCGTGATCGCCACCCCAGCACGACCAGTCACACAGCACTAGTCGCAGTGGAGTCCAGGGTTATTCGTGCGGGTGAATTCGGGTAGACTTAAGGTCGTGCGAAAAATAACTGTCGCGTCTTAAAAGTAGCTGCGGTCGCCAGAGCGCAGGGAGTCTACGTTCTGGCGAACGTAGCTACGACCGTTATGTTCCTCACGATGCGCAGAGTAGCGGAAGCGGTTCGTTCAGTTGAATCTGTTAAAGAGTAAAAATCATGCCCAAGTATTTTCAGGTTGCCGCTGGAATGTGCTCAATATGCTTGTTGCTGGCTTGTAGCAAGCAGCCGAGCAGCGAGTCCAGCGTGGCGGATGCCAAACCAACGGTGCAGTCGCGGTCGGATGATAATATCGTTCCTCAACCACTGGATGAAGTCGCCAAGCCCGCCGCCAGCGAAATGGACTATGGCGATTGGCTGCGATTGCCTGAAGGGATCGACAGCCGTTACAGTGATGTTTACCCGACTTTAGTCCAATTGTCATTGGCCGGTGACGCCAGCGGGCAAGTGAATCTGGCAGTGGTGTCACAACAGCTTGCGTTGATATTGGCGCGGAGTGGCGAGGAAGAGGCAGCGTATAAGTTTATCGCGCAAAGTGGTCGCGCCTTGCGCGGTGGTTTGCCTGAGGGAGCCAAGCAATTGCCCCCCACGACCATTCAAAGTATCTTCTTCAACGAAGCTGGCGCGCTGAGCCGCGCGGGACAAGTGAAGGAAGCGCGGCTTGCGCTGGCCGATGCGGTCGAGTATGGCTTTACCAATTTATCAGCCCTGGCAAACGACGAAGACCTAGTCGCGGTTCGCAAGTCAGAAGGCTTTTCAGAACAGCTCGCAACCTGGCAACAGTCGATACTTGAGACCTTCCGCGCTGAGGCGAAACATGATCTGGCGGCTGGTGAATCATTTCCATTTGAACTGACCGGCACCGATATCACTGGCTCGGAGATCAGTCTGACGAACTTGCAGGGGAAGGTCGTGATCGTCGATATCTGGGGAACATGGTGCCCTCCCTGCCGCGCTGAGATCCCCTCCTTCATCAAGCTGCAAGACAAATTCTCCGAGCAAGGTTTCCAAATGATCGGATTGAATATCGAACAGCAGTCCAGCCCAGAAGCGAACTTGGCGGGCGTAGTCGACTATGTTAAGGAAATGAAGATCAATTACCCATGTATCTTGGGTGAAAGAACGACCTTGGCTCAGGTCCCAAGCTTCAATGTTTACCCCACGACATTATTTTTCGACAAGACTGGCAAAGTGCGTTTAAAAGCAGTTGGACTGCACGATTACTACTATCTCGAAGCTGTCGTGACAGAATTGCTCGCCGAGTAGTGGTTCGGGCAATTCCGTGAATTTAGCATCGTTCGGGAAATAACTGTCGTAGCTACGTTCGCCAGAACGTAGACTCTCGGCGGTCTGGCGACCGCAGCTACGTTTAAGATCCGACACTTATTTCCCGAACGATGCTTACCTGTTCACGAAGGAACAGTGGCTGGCAAGACTACTTTAAATGTCGACCCGACGCCAACTTCACTCGCGACGATAATACAGCCTGCGTGTTCGCGAATGATCCCGTAGGCAATGGATAAGCCCAAACCTGTCCCTTCGCCAACATCCTTGGTCGTGAAGAATGGCTCGAAGATATTGTCGATGATCTCTGCAGCGATCCCTTGACCGGTGTCCCGGATACTCACTTGCCAATACTGATCAGAGCGTTGCTTCACATCGGCCAGACTCAATCCTTGCTCGATTTGTGAGGGGTCAATTTTGGAGATGGCGATGTCGATTTGCCCTGCCGCATCGATGGCCTGCAGCGCGTTGACAAGTAGATTGGTGAAGACCTGTTGCAATTGCGCTGAGTCGACTTCGGCTGGGGCTTCACTTTCAAACGGAGCTAGCGTGACTTGTACTTGTTTTTTGTCAGCCAGTGGGCGCAGCAAATTCACAGTTTCCGCCAGCAATTGATTCAAATCAATTGTCGCACGCTGTAGTGTCTTACTGCGTGCGAAGTTCAATAGTTCTTGAACGATCGACGTGATGCGCTGCGTTTGGGCCTTGATCGTCAGTGCGCTGGCCCGCGCATCTTCGCTCGACAATCGACCGCTGGCGATCAACTCGGCGCGTCCCGATACGACGTTCAAGGGTGTTCCGATTTCATGTGCCAAGCCGGCTGCTAAGCGTCCCACTGTGCGCAAACGATCCGCGTGTCGCAATTGCTCAACCGCAGCCAATCGCTGCTGCGTTTCGGACGCGATGCGCGTCCGCTGTTGCTCGAGTTGCTCGCACATTTCATTGACTGCCTGCCCCAGTTTGCCAAGTTCGTCGTCCCTCTTCAGCTCGACCGGTCCTGACAAATCTCCGTGGCCAATCCGTTGCACCTTCTGGACCAATAGATCGAGCGGTTTGCCCACCATCCATAGTCCCCCCAATAGGATCACTAAGCTAGTAACAGTCGATACGGCGAGCAGCGCAATAGCTGAACGACGAAGTGAGTCCGATAGTTGTTTCGACCAGTAGGCTTGCGGCTTAGCGACCTCCAATTGTGTCCCCGCTGCATCATGCAGGGGGACGTAGGTAACCATGGTCTCCTCCCCTGCATCGTTCGGGAGGGAAAAGGTGGTAACTTCGGTAACGCGAATCACCAAGTCGGTGGGGACGGTGGGACGGAGTGATGGATCGTAGGGGCGATGGGGATTGACCAAGCGCAAACGCACATGGTGCACTTCCTCCGACTGGGCGATCCACACCTGTTGCTCCTTCGACATGGAATCTGGTGCCGACCGCAGCATCGCAGCCAGATCGGTTGCATGTTGTTCATGTTCAGTCAATGCCAGACTCTGCGCCTGTTTGAGCGACAGGAACGAAAAGACTCCGACCACTAACGCAAGGCAAGCTAGGAAGAGGAGCACAAGTTTTGCAGCAAGTTTCATGGTTCTATCGTTAACTCAACGAAAAATTGAATGACTGCTAGGAGTGAACGGTTAGACTCTAATGGTACAGTGCCACTCGTAGCCGGAGTCGCCAGACTTCGGTTCTCGCTACGATGGGTGCAGACTACGACGGGTTCTTGTAATTCGCCACCTAATTTTGTAACCGTCATGCCAAGAAATACATTTCACTTCGCCCTAACTAGTTTACCTGCGACCTGCAGATTCTTCAGTACCTGCTGGAAAAGAAGATTCGGATTGCCACCTCGTCTCACTGTGTTCATGCTACTGCTGGTCAGCGTTTATGGACTAGGAGTTTATGGACTGGGGTGTGCTCAACAGGCACCAAGCACCCCAACTCCAGCCACGTTACCTAGCGGGCCCGCAATCAGCACTGAGTTGCCCATGATCGATGAGCGTTTGTCCGAACTCATCGCGCGAAGCGCGGAGCTAACGCGGCTATTGCTGGCGGGTGAGGCGAGCGACGCGCACCAGTACTTCTCCCCAGCCTACCACGAGCAAATCACGCACCAAGCCATCAGTGATCTCAGCAACGATCTCAGAAAGCTGCTCGGTAACCAAGTAACCAAGATTGAGTTCTTGGACACAGAGTTTGGAGCGATCGATCCGGTGACACAGACTGAAGCATTACAAATCCGCCATCGCGTTGTCTTCGACTCAGGTAAGCAGGCCATCACATCCGTGAAATTCTTTTTGCCATTAGACGATGTGCGAGCAGCCGCAGCCGATTTAGCCGCGATTGATGTGCGTGAGACGTGGCCTTCGTTTTCACCCAACACGCTGCTTACCGCTCAAGCCGCGCTGGCGATTTTTTTTCCTGGCGAGCCACCCATGGCTGCTGAGGGGAAGTCGCAGATGACCAATCAACATTTGGGCGAATCGCCGGGCGAGTCGCTAGCCACATCCAACGCCGAGTTCTTAGCCCTGTTACATCCTGACATGCTCGCTCAATTCCGGTTATCAGGGTTAACTGACATAGTTGAGCAGGTAGCGCAACGCTGTGGAGAACTGATTGAGACGCCCAACTGGTCGACTTGGAGCTATCAAATCGATGGGCAGCGTCTGTCTGCAAGAGGAGAAGTGGTGACTGAATCAGATCAAATTGAACTGCAAGCTGATTTCTGCGACGAGAAACTGATTGGCGTGACGCTCATCGGTGAGAACTACGCAGCCTCGACGCTCGATCTTTTGAAACCAAACATGCCACTGGCGGAGAAGGGACGCCTTTTTTGGGAGCATGTCTTCCATGATCAGCTTGCGGCCGCGCACGAGTTGCTCGCTCCTCGTTTCCAAGCCGAGCTGCCGCTGACGGAATTCGAACTCGCTATTGCCCAGAGCGAACTACTGGGATTGTCACCACTGCAGGTAGTCGAATTCGATAGGCTCCGCTTTTCCAATCGCTTGGAGCGCTTCGGAGCGGTTGCGTTTACCACGTATTACCTCGCCAAATTCGAGGATGGATCGCAGCAAGCCCTCCAATGCGAATTTGGAAGCGACAAGGGGTTAGGGACGTTGTTGTCGTTCGCTAATAACTTTGAGGCCACGCTCCCCGTTGCCGATTCAGCTTCGGTCGAGCGAATCGTTGCGGCGTTTCTGTCCCAAGACCCTAAGCGGGTCAAGCAACTGCTGGACGCATCGGGCCGCAAAGTGTTTGTCGCTGAAATAGCCAGTTTGTTCATGCGTGAGCTCGTCGAAGTGTTCGACAACCAGCCGCCAGCCATGCGTGATACCCGAGTGTTGCATCAGTATCGGGCCGCCAATCGCCAGGAATATCTTCAGGCACGCTTGGAGTCTGCAGGACGCTCGATATTGTTCACGGCGGTCACACAAGCTGGCGAATTGAAGTCGTTTAACTTCTTCGCTCCCGAGCTGCAAACGTTCATGCGCGCGGCGACCAACGTTGATAGTTTGGAGCGGAATGGGCAAGAGTTCTTGCAACAATGGATGAAAGCCAGCCAGACTGAACTAGCCACCGAACACATGGTCGCCCAAGCTGATCGATCTGAGCTGCTGCAGCAATTGTCGACGCAACGCGACGAACTATTAGCCAAGTGTGGTCACTTTCTGTGGTCTGATTTGATTAGTTGGAAAGTTAATGAGAACAGCAACGACATTCACGCCGTGTACGAGTTGGAGTTTGCCGACAAGACACTCAACATGGAGCTGTTTTTCGAAGTAAGTGCGATTGGCGCTAGAATTGGTTCAGCCAGCCTGTTATCGCCGGTCCCGTAAACATTGGAGAGTAGAACAATTGTCCCCAATTGTTTGGAAATTTGGACACTTCTCGCTGATCGCCGGTTTAGTTTCGGTGCAACTCACCCTCCCACCGTAAGTTACGTCGTATTCGACGTAACTTACGGTGGGAGGGTCGGAGCCTAAGCAACGGGGAGGGAAATTCCAACAAAGCCCCCCTCTCCGCTCGCCGACCAACTTCGTCGGTGCCCGTCGCGACTCTCCCCAGGGGGAGAGTTGGCCATACCGGCGATCAGCGAGAAGTGTCGAAATTTGATGAGGTTGAGCAACCACAGCGGTGAAGCATTGAGACAATAGTTCACCTCCGTTTCAATTCCCATGTGTACCGTGAACGGTTACGATATTTTGGAGCAAGCTATCACGAGAAAGTTAGATATTGCTATACAAAACCGTTTAAAGATATTGATCAAGATGTCGTGCAAGATACTTTCGCCTGCAAAAGACTTGCAATAGTGGACTGCCACAAGCAGAGGGGGCTAAGTTGCGTTGCGGGCGTCGGCTAGTGCTAGAGGTTCACGACAGGTCGGATAGTCATCAGGAGAAAACGAAAAAACCGCCCCTAGCTGAGCCAGGGGCGGTTGATTTCGCTTTCAGGAGAAAGCATGTTCGGTTCCGTAGTTAGTGATACGTCACAACTACTTCTTCTTTGCAGTCTTCTTCTTGGCGGTCTTCTTAGCAGCCTTCTTCTTTGGAGCAGCCTTAGCTGCCTTCTTTGGAGCTGCCTTCTTCGACGCCTTCTTAGCTACCTTCTTCTTGGTAGCAGCTTTCTTCTTCGCCACGTTTTTTTCCTCCGCTAAACGGAAACATGGAAAAGACCCATAATTGACGACAACAGCCACATGCTAGCGTCGGGGTCATTTCCGAATCAAGAAAATCTTCACTCTTTGAGGTCTTGACGGTGGCCACCGCCGAAGTCGACCCTATCCAATGAAGATCACCTACGTCCTCAGATCCTATTTGTACGAACTTTCGCAAGCAATGCAATATGTTTTTGACATTTTTTAAACATATTTCTGACATTTTTCCAACGTCATTTGTTTTTGACAGCGAAAACAACTTTAAAAACCCCGCGAGCCAAACTGCATCGCTTGCCAATTGCTGGCGGCGAGCAACAAAAACATCGCGCCAAACGGTTCGCCACTTTGAATAAAGTACAAACCAATCAACGCCCCGACGCCGATCGATACCGTATGCGCGATACGAATCGGATCGCCAGCGCGGCTGAGCATCAAGCCACTGCGCATGATCTGTCCACCATCCAACGGTAAGATTGGTGCGAGATTCAACAAAGCCCATGCCGTGCTGGGATAGAGAATAGCATCGAACATCGCATACATCACGATGGAACCTCCAAAATCGTTCGCTCCCAATTCAGTGCCAGCCAGACGATTGATCCAATCGTTCAAGTTCATCGGAATTTGCAATTGCAAACCAATCAACCAGACCACCAGCGCTAGCGCCAACTGCATGGCTGGCCCTGCGGCGGAAATAATGATTTGTTCCTTGGGACCAACGCGTCCTTGACGCGCACCATCCCATGCACCGAAGGCATCAGAAATGGCCAGTCCACCGAAGTGATAGAGCACGATGCGGCTGCGCATGCCATACATTCGCATCGCCAAGGCATGCCCCAGTTCATGCACCAAGATCGATAGCAGCAAAGCACTGATCCACAGTAGTAACAGCATCGGCGCACCAGGACTGTCGACGTTGAGTTGGGGAGAAATGTCATCCAGTTGAGTGCTCCACGTCCATCCTAGGACTGCGGCAACGATCCAAAATCCCCACGCGATGCGGACCGGAAAGCCGAGCACGGAGAATTGTAAATCGTAGGGACTGACGCCTGGTTCTTGGAGCATCGCTCACACTGCGGTTAGAGTTGAAAGTAAACGGCTAGCGGTGGAGGTCCACTGAATGCTAAGCATGTCGTTTCTAACGTTCAAAGTCAACGCCGCGCTGCGGCAATTAGCTCATCAGCGCCCTGCTTCTTCAAATCATCAGCTAGTTGTCTGCCTATCTCTGTCGCCTGGGAGAAAGTTCCCGTTTTCGTGCCGCGGATGACGCGCTGACCATCCACAGAGAAGACGCCAGCGACGAGCTCGAGTTGCTCATCTGACGTGACGCGCCCCAACGCGGCCACTGGAGCTAAACAGCCAGCCAATAAGCTGGCAAGCAAAACACGCTCAGCCGTCACTGCCGCATAGCTGTGTTCATGATTGAGTTGCAGCAGCGCGGCGCAAGTTTGTGTGTCGTCGCTGCGGCACTCTAAACCCAAAGCACCTTGTCCAATGGCGGGCAGTATTTTCGACTGTGGCAAGTACTGGCTCACGTGGGAGGTTAACTTCAAGCGACTCAAGCCAGCGGCGGCTAAAACGATGGCGTCGTACTGCCCTTCTTCGAGCTTGCGAATGCGCGAGTCGACGTTGCCGCGAATATCCTTGATTTCAATATCCGAGCGCCAGGCTAGCAGTTGTGCCCCGCGTCGAGAACTGCCTGTCCCAACGCTGGCTCCAGTGGGGAGTTGCTCGAAGCTCAGTCCGTCGCGGCTGAGCAGACAATCTTGCGTCGTCTCACGCTCCGGTACGGCGGCCAGCGTCAAACCAACTATTGAGAGTGTCGGTAAGTCTTTGAGACTGTGTACGGCCACGTCGACGCGGTCGTCGAGCAGTTCGTGCTGGATCTCTTTTGTGAATAGACCTTGCCCGCCGACCTGGCTGAGTGATGCTGCGGAGACATCACCACGAGTGGCGATGATCACCAATTCGACTTCGTGCCCGCGCTGGGTCAATTGCCCGGCGACCCACTCCGCTTGCCACATCGCCAGTTTGCTGCCACGCGTACCAATGCGAATACTTGCCAACAGTAGAATTCCCGTATCTCAAACTATTCATCGATCGACGACGATTAACAGTGTGCCGTCTTGAGTAGGGGATTGTAACAATTGTTTGGGCTGGCTCCCACACCTTTAAACGCCTTAGCATCGATCGGGGAAGAACTGTCGTAGCTACGTTCGCCAGAACGTCGATTCCCAGCGGTTTGGCGACCGCAGCTACGTTTAAGATCGGAGAGTTATTTCCCGCACGATGCTTAGTTGGACAACGCCACTTTGCGCTGGAGTCCAGGCTTTAGCCGCTGTTTTTGCGTTTGACATGCAATTGCGCCTAAAGGCTGTACTCCAACGAGCTTGCGACAAATCCAACCGTACAAAGTGACGCTGTCCAATTAGTTTAACGCGCCGCGTACAGAGTGAACGAGGTCTGAACGCGTGGAAGAATTAGCACGGTGAACTCTACTTGTAGTTCCTGCGCCCGCTCACGATAGTGGGCTTGGCAGCCAGCACAGTACCCCAAGTGGGTCCGCACATTCCGTTGAGTTTCATCGTCGATATGACCTAGTAGAAACTGATCGCAGACGCCCAACACATCGCCACAAGACAGATGCACTCTAACGGAGTGCGTACCCTGGGCTTGAATTCCTTGCTGGAGATTACCCTGTGTTTCCTGAGATGTCCACACCCCGCTGGTATTCAATAGGAGTAGCACCGCTAGTGTTGCACCCACACTGCCGCCAATGACAGCTCCCTTGACCAGTCGCCGCCGCGCGCGGTTTCGCTCTAGCTGACTCGAAAGACTTTTCAGCGTTCCTGGCTCACAGGCCAACCACGAATCTACTCGGTTTTCCGCTGTCATGCGTCGCGATCTCGACAATTACAGGATTGGGCAATTGCGTACGTCAGGCTTTCTTGCCTGACATTCCGTTCCATTTCACACTCGTTAAACTTCGCTAAGCGTCGTTCGGAAAATAATGTCGCAGCTACTTTCGCCATAACGTAGACTCCCTGCGGTCTGGTGACCACAGCTACGTTTAAGATCCGACACTTAATTCCCGAACGATGCTAAAAGAACCGCCAACGATTCAGTATCGAGACTTCTCGCTCAGTCGCCCCCATCTGGTTCCCAGGCAGGAGCCTAGGAACGAGCGTGTTCGTGGTGGCATTCAGCGAAAAGTGTCCTAATATCTCTTTATTATCGCTAACAAACTCAGTCAAGCTCAGTTAGACAGTTCACACTGTCTAGCGATTTAACTGTTAAATGTCCGCAACAGTTTTCGTCCGCGATAGATGGCCAGCACTATTTCTGGCGAGAGGGAGGTCGGGCTGTCGCTCAGGGGGTGATGGTGCAACTCAGAACCATCCGTGATGGCAATCGCCCGCTGGCCCCCGCGTTCGACAATGGCCAGAATCGCCACTTCACCTAGAAAGAAAGTCAAAGCCAAGGCCTCGTTTAGTTCCCAGTGGTCTTCTTCTAGGTGATTTATCAGGCGATCCGCCTCGCGGCGCTGTGCCGAGTTGAGTAGCGGCATGGGGATTTCATAGATGTCTTCATGCTCGGCTTGCCAGCCAGCGAACGCAGCATACACATCGTCCGTGGCTAGCGTGCTCAGGTCGGACTGAAATGCATGGGTGACTGGACCGGCAATACCGATATTGATCAAATCACTTCCCGTCAGATGATACTCGTAGCGGAACAAATAGCAGTCTTGCGGTTCAGTGTAGCTGGGCCAAAACATGGTTCGCGCATCGACCAATTGAAGATGGCTGGGGGGAAGGCCGAACTGATCGACACCAGCTAGCCAGGCAACCATCTCCGATTCGGCCAGTGCGGCAGGGTAGCGAAGCGACTCCTCAATCTGGTCGGCAAATCCCAGCTCTTCCGCATAGTTGACAGCTCGCAGACGCGCTACTGGATCGCTGGCCAGTTCGATCAAACGCGCCCGGCCGAGTTCGAATCCAAGTCGTGCCAGCGCGCAGGCCGCCTCTGTATGGATGCGTCGATGCGATAATTCCAGGGCTTGCGATAGACTTTCCTCCGCAGACTTGCTCCCAATCAACCCCAGGGCATCACACAGTGACACGGTCAGGGCGACGCTGTCGTTCAATACGCGTTGAACTTCCTGCACATCGGCTCCAAATAGCGAAGGCGCGCGCTCCAGGGAACGCAGTTGAGTGGTCACGCTTAGCAGTAGTGAACTGAGCGTTTGATGCACAGCCTGCCAAGGATGCTGTCGCAATTTACCCATGCGCAACGAATGGCCAGCCAAGTCGAGCAGGACGGAGAGCGTAGAGGGTTGCAGACCTCCAACATCGAGCCTAGCGAAAAACAACTCGAGCTGATCTGACTCAGCTTTCCAGAGTGGACTGAGTCCTAGTCCAACGTGTTTCCAATCCGGGGGTGGTGAGTCATTCAGGATTTCAGCCAGGGCACCCATCGATTCTTCGTCTCCCTGACCAGCCAAAATCTGGACCGCGTGCGCGGCGGAGTTGCCATCTAGCTCTCCCAACAATTCGTAGAGACTCGACAATGCGGCTGGGTTGACTGCGGGGAACTCTCTCACCTGGTTAAGTTCGCTCGGCCCGTCCCCATCGGGTTCGGTATGTCTATTGCCCTCGGGGGCTGACACCAAACGCGAGGCGAGGGCTTGCATGAGGATGCGGAGTCGTTGCGGACTACTCGCTAAATCGTCGAAGTTGGCGACCAGCACCTCGATCAAACTCTCCAATTCGTCGCTGGGAGCAGAGGCGATGGCTTGGCCTATCGCTCCAGCATGCAGATCGCTCTCATCTCCACGCAGCCAATGGCACACTGCGGGTATCCATGAATCGTTGCTAGTTTCCATTTCAAACCTTAAATTTTTTGTTTCTGCCGAAGGCGATTGCTCGAAGTTGAAAAAAACACGCTCGTTCCCAGGCAGAGCCCGGGGAACCAGAAGGAGCATTGAGGGTGAAGTCGCAAGAACCGGCCCTTATATTGCACAACTACCTTACAAAACAGGCAATAGGGAGTGACACGCCCCCCGTCTTGAAGCTACCATAGACCACACATCAAATTTAAAAATGTCGAATTTTCGAGCCTCAGTAGCACCCTGCGTGTTGCACCGCTGGCCCGGAGCGCTGCCCAGGTGGTTGACACCTGAGCTGCGCGTCGGGCTAGAGGGTTGCACGCGAGGCGTCCGCGACCGGATTTATACTGATTGGCTTTGTCAACTTGTTACCAATCGCAGAAAGCCATCTTCCCTCCGCATGTCAACAACTATTACTCCCACCGTACAAATTAGTCCGTCCCTCACCGAAACCACTCCAACCGAAATCACTTCTTTCAAAGAGCTTGACCTATCTCCGGTCATGCAACGCGCATTGAAGCGGCTCAACTATGAGACCCCTTCGCCGGTTCAAGCACAAGTAATTCCACCGGCGCTCGACGGTCGCGATGTATTGGGACAAGCTCGAACTGGCACTGGGAAAACTGCCGCTTTCGGTATTCCCATTCTGGAAATGCTCGATCCATTGAGTGAGTGTCGCAATCCGCAGGCACTAATTCTGGTCCCCACCCGCGAATTGGCGGATCAAGTTTATCAAGAAATGGGGCGTTTGGCCTATGGGTGCAAGACCGCGATCACGTGCATGGCGGGTGGCAAGCACATGCGTCGTCAAACGCAGGAATTGCAGGATGGCTGTCAAATCGTAGTTGGCACGCCGGGGCGGGTCATGGATCACATCCACCGCCGGACATTCAAGACCGACGATTTGTGGTGTGTAGTCCTCGACGAGGCTGATCGCATGTTGGATATCGGCTTCCGTCCCGCCATTGAGAAAATCTTGCGAGCCTGCCCCAAGGATCGCCAAACCATGCTTCTGAGCGCGACGATGGCCCCCGATGTCGAACGCTTGTGTAAACGCTACATGGAAGATCCGGTACACGTAAATTGTTCGAAGACTCAGATCTCTGTTGAGACGATCGAGCAACGCTACATTACGGTACGGCACGATGAGAAGCAGAGCACATTGGTGCGTTTGCTGGAACGCGAACAACCTAAACAAGCGATCATCTTCTGCCGCACTAAACGCGGCACTGATCGCTTGCACCGCGCCCTGCAATCCGAACTGTCAAGAATCAAGTCGTTGGCCCATTCCAAGCTCGCATGTATTCACGGTGATATGAATCAGCGCGATCGCGATCGAGTCTTCAACGCTCTGCGGGGTGGAGAAGTTGGCATCCTGGTTGCTACCGATGTTGTGGGACGAGGTATTGACGTCTCGACCGTGTCACACATTATCAACTACGATATTCCCCTCGATTGCGATGATTACGTGCATCGCGTCGGACGGACGGGACGCATGGGGCGCGAGGGGATCGCTTTTACCTTTGTGACCTCCGACGAAGGATATCAGTTGACAGCTATCGAGTTGAATATCAACCGACTGCTGCAACGCGATTCGCTCGACGGCGAAATCCCACCGACCCCCGCTATACAAGCTGTCGCGGCGGCCGAGTTGGAAAAAGTTGCCGAAGCCGATGTGCCTCGTAAGAAACGACTCTTTCCAATGAAGCGCAAAGCCAGCCGACGTTTGGCTCGTTAGTGTTGTGGATCGCTCCGCGGTCCAATGCTCCAACCCGACTGTTGCGAAACGCTAAAATCGTAACTGCTCCCGGCGTTCAACTGCAGCGCGACGCTCTTGCCCAAGCCGTTATCGAAGCGGAGCGTCCAGCGACGATCGGACGGTATCTGCTGCGCCTCACCTGGATTGATCGTGTACTGAAATTCGTTGAGCGAATAATTGACGCTCCCACCACTATCGCGCGGATTGCGCAGGTGAATATCTGGGCCAAGCGCGCCCCCTTTAGACGGCGCGTTGACACCGGTAGCGGGAATCGGAATGCGATTGGCCACAATGCTGGCGGTCGGTGTCGCTGCGGTTGCTTGCGAAGTGGGGCCAATCACCGACGAGTTCCCAAGTATGGTCGGGATGGAACTGCGCGGGGCGGCATACTGTGAGCCACTATAAGTTCCCGCGCCATACAAAGCGGAGCTGTTGGTCTGCGACTGCAGGACTTGTGCATTGGTATAAGGATTGGCAGTGTAGGGCGCGCCATAGACTTGCGCGCGAAAATAAGGAGTGCTGTAGGGGGCGCTGTAATAGGACGAACCAAACGAAAAAGATCCGTACGAGGGATAGCCCCCGAACGCGGGAAGGTGCCCTTGCATGGGCGCACCATGGGAGCCGTTTTCGAAGACGCCGATCGCACCCGTATGTCGTCCATCCCCATCGATATGATGCCCATAACTGTCGGTGAGATGTCCCGCTGAGTCATGGCCATGGGGTACATTTTGATGGACATCGAAGTGATTGCCATGCCTATGCAAATGCTGTGCGTGTAGAGTCGTTGGAATATGGCCACAAATTGCTAAGCCCACACAGATTGTCGAAAAAAATCGCATGGTATCTCCCACCCATAAGTCGTGGTTATTGCACAGTAAGTATTAAACAACTGTCCATTGTAGCCCATGTCCTTTCAGTTAAGCATCGTGTCGAAAATAACTGTCGCGTCTTAAACGTAGCTGCGGTCGCCAGACCGCAGGGAGTCTACGTTCTGGCGGACGTAGCTAGGACAGTTATTTATCGGTCGATGCTAAATGGACAGCGTCACTTTAGCATCGATCGGAAAATAAGTGTCCGATCTTAAACGTAGCTGCTGTCGCCAGACGGCAGGGAGTCGACGTTCTGGCGAACGTAGCTACGACAGTTATTTCCCGAACGATGCTTAGCTGAAATTCGAACCGAATGTGAAGCTGTCCAACGAAGCTAATCACCCAGGGGGACTTTCGTCAAGAAATTAGGGGAATGTTCAACCTATCCTGATGTTCAGAAATTTAATATAATGTCCAAGCTCACGGGACGATCTAACTCGATAGCGCCTGATAATATCCCCTTCCCAGACGGACGGAGAACTTGTGCCACAATTAAACGTGCCAACCGGGGCTGAGGCAGCTGACGATTCGAGCTTTAGCAACGCGTTCAACCTTGCCAAGCAAGCTCTGACTTACATCGGTACGTATCGCACCCCGCCAACTCCCCCAATCTTTCGGCTGTGGTATCACTACGCGGAGGGCTCAGATCAAGCTCTCCACTCAGAACTTACTGCTTTACTTGAGCGGGAGACTGTTGAGCCAGAGCGATTGGAAGCAATTCGCAAACAGTATTTCCCTGAAACTGACAATTCCGATTTGCATCGCCAAACTGGCGACTCGCTCGCGTCGGAAGTTGCTGCGATGCAGCGTTTGTTGGAAGAACAGCGGAACGCAGGGAGCGATTTTCGTCAAGCATTGCGCGCCAATAGTGATTCTTTACAACAACCGACTCCCACCCGCGACGAACTGCAAGCGTGTATTAACGAGGTGCTGGCCAGCAACGCCAAGATGCACGCCAAGTTGGCTGAGACGGAACTCAAGTTGGCTGCCTCGCAACAACACATTGACGCATTGCGGCGCGATCTGCTCGATTCACAAAAGGCCATGTTGACTGATAACCTAACCGGAATCGGTAATCGGCGGTTTTTCGAATTGTTGATGCAACAAGCCTTAGAAGCATTTCAAAAGGGGACTGGTATTGGTGACCGAGACGTTCTGACCCTGATCGATTTGGATGGCTTCAAAGAAGTCAACGATACGCTTGGGCACAGCGCTGGAGACGAGGTGTTGCGATTCGCGGCCCATGAGATGCAGCGACTAGCTGGCGACGGGTCAGTGGCGAGGCTGGGGGGGGATGAATTCGGCATTCTGCAACGAATCGACTCGGAGCAGGCCAGCGAATCGTTGGGGGAAACGATCTGCGACTTTTTCTCTGGAAAAAAGCTGGCGATTCAGCAAAGCGGTGCCAAAGTAGGCAGGCTTACGGCCTCAGTGGGCGTGGCCATACTGCGGAACGACGACGATCGGCAAAGTTGGTTCGAACGCGCCGACAACTTGCTGTATAGCGCCAAGAAAGCTGGACGTAATCGCGTGATGAGCGAGCGCAGCATCCGCTAAGCATCGTTCGGGAAATAAGAGTCGGATCTTAAACGTAGCTGCGGTCGCCAGACCGCAGGGAGTCGACCTTTTGGCGAACGTAGCAACGACAGTTATTTCCCCAAACGCTGCTCAGGCAGGCGCTGGCTTCAACGAGTTGGCGAGTTATCTGAAACATCACCGTATTCTCGGCGAATGCTGATGGCTTCGTCTTGTCTGCGAAAAAATGCGTCTAGTACATACGGATCGAAATGAGAGCCGCGGCCCTCCCGGAGAATTTGCAAGCACTTTTCAATTGGAAATGCTTCTTTGTAGGGGCGTGCTGAACTGAGAGCATCGAAGACATCCGCTACCGCCACAATGCGTCCTTCGAGCGGGATCCTATCGCCAGCGATTTGGTGCGGGTAGCCGGTGCCATCCCACTTCTCGTGATGGGTAGCTGCAATCACCGCCGCTAACTTGAGGACTGGCGAATTGGTCGAGCCCATGATTTGCATGCCGACCGTCGCATGCGTCCGCAATCGAATCGACTCTTCATTGGAAAGAGGATTGATGATGCGACGCCCTATCCCGCAGTGCGCTCGCATCATATCGAACTCTTGCGGGTCCAACTTCCCCGGCTTGTGAAGAATGGCGTCAGGAATTCCGATCTTCCCAACGTCGTGGAGCTGAGCCGCCTGTTCGATCAAGTCCACAGTCACTTGATCAAAGCCCAGCTCTTGAGCAATTAATGCGGCATATCGTCCGACGCGAGTAACGTGGTGCCCGGTATCGTCATCGCGGAACTCGCCCGCTCGCGCCAAGCAGTGAATCGCCTCTTGACGCGAAAGCATCAACTCGGCGGTACGCAGACGAACCTGATCCTCCAGTCGTTCGGAGTATTTGGCAAGGTGATCTTGGTAGGCCTTCACAGCCAACACGTTTTGTAGCCGTAACATCAATTCACTTGGATCGACCGGCTTAGCCAAGAAATCAGAGGCCCCCAACCGCAGTGCATTGAGTTTGATTTGCGGATCATGAGACGCAGTCAAGACGATGGCTGGAATCAATTTTAATTCATGATCATTCCGCATCGCGTTCAGGATGTCCAGCCCTGAAACTTGCGGCATGTTGATGTCCAATAATACGATGTCCGGTTTCTCGTTACGAACCATATCGATGGCCATCGTCGAACGAGTCGTGGTCAAGAAATTGAAGAATCCTTCCTCTTCCAGATAGGCTTTGACGACTTCGATATTGATCATTTCGTCATCGACGATCATGATCCGCGCATGTCGCGAGTCTTCGGTCTCATTTTCACGGGGGTCGACCCCCATTGGTTCCGAAGCTGCAAGCAGCCCCAGACTACATGAGCTGAGTTCCGCAAAGGTTGCAAGTTGTGTCGCGTCAAACATTTTCTAGGGCAATTCGTTCAATCGAAAGAGCTCGCCTGTCCACCACCTGAAAGCTAGTTCACGAATGACAGATAGATCGAAAATCGTGGGGCTGAGCCACGCGGATCGAAAATCAGAGTTGGAGTTCGCACGATCATGACGATCGCGCGGGTTCTGTAGCTCGAGCTATTTTTCCGCTAAGCATCGTTCGGAAAATAGGAGTCGGATCTTAAACGTAGCTGCGGTCGCCAGACCGCAGGGAGTCGACCTTCTGGCGAACGTAGCTACGACTAAGAACAAGGGTAAACATTCTTCGGTTTCGGTGTCACAATGCGACTTTGGATTTGGCGAAGTTGAACAATCGCTTCTGGGATCGTATCCAGCTCGTTCGCTCGGGCAGCCAGTTCTAGTAGAGAGGCAACTTCGGCGAGCGGAGAGAAACCACAATTGCCGCTGGCCCCCTTGAGCGAATGACTGAGCTCTGCCAAAGCCCGAGCGTCGCCAGCCCCGAGTGCCGACTCCAATGCGTCGAATCGCTCGTCGAGCGTACTGGTAAACTGCTCAACGATGGCACGGAAACGCTCTTTGTGGAGTGGCAACGTTGAGACAATCGGTCCTTCGGCGCATTCGAGGGTAGCGCACACTTGGTCCGCGCACTCGAGTTCTACGGAGACGGCAGGTACCTGGGCCAACAGCGGTATCCTTACACCAGCCGTTTCTACTTCGATGCCCGCGATTTCAGCCAGGGTTGCAATCAATTTATCGAAGTTGATCGGCTTGGTCATAAAACCGCTGCAGCCCGCGTCGCGACACTCTTGTTCGGCCTGCTGCATCGCGTGCGCGGTGAGCGCTATAATCGGCTTAGTATATCCCTGAGCACGCAAGGTACGTGTCGCAGTATAACCGTCCATCACCGGCATCTGCATGTCCATCAGAATAACGTCCCATTCTTGCTCAGTCGCCAACTTAACCGCTTCCAAACCATTCTCAGCCGTTTGATAGGTAGTACCCGCTTCGTGCAGAATCAGACTCATCAATTGCCGGTTTTCGTCGCCATCGTCGACCAGCAGTACGCGCATATTTGGCAGGCTGATCGCCAGGTGTTCTTCATCCTCACAAACAGTCGCTAGGTCTGCCGGGTTGGGTGTTATCATGGCGATGCCAGTCAACGAACCAGTGTCGAGCGTCACGGTAAAGACGCTCCCCACATCGACTTGGCTGCTGACAGTCACGGCTCCGCCGAGTGCTTCGGCAAAACGTTTGCTGATTGACAATCCCAAGCCAGTGCCACCGAACCGCCGCGTAACGCTCGCGTCCGCTTGGGAGAATGGGTCAAAAATCTTAGCGGCACCAGCTTCGGTCATGCCGATTCCAGTGTCGATAACTTGGATCATCATTTGTGGACGATCAAGTTCGTGAACTAGCTTGGCGACAATACGCACGCCACCCTGCTCTGTAAACTTGATGGCATTACCCACTAAATTTGTCAAAACTTGCCGTAAACGCGCGGGATCGCTTTGAATTGTCGCTGGAATCTCACCGTCAAATTGGTAGTCAAGCGAGATGTTCTTTTCATCACTGCGGACTCGCATCACTGTGACGACGTCCGCGATGACACGATGAACTTCGCATGCAATGGACTCTATCTCCAGACGACCCGCTTCAATCTTGGAAAGATCGAGAATGTCATTGATCAGGTTGAGCAAATGAGTGCCACTGGAATGAATCGTATTGAGGTGCTGGCGACGTTTCTCTTCGTTGCGCTCGATATCGCGCCGCAATACTTCGGTAAACCCGAGCACGGCATTCATCGGAGTTCGAATTTCGTGGCTCATGTTCGCCAAGAAGGCACTCTTGGACTTGCTGGCGGCTTCGGCAGCATCACGTGCCTTGGCTAACTCGATCTTATTCTCTTCGAGTTGCGTAATGTCCTCGAAAGTAATCATGACGCCCGAACCGATAATCGGCGTGCTGTTGACATTAAAAGTTAATCTACGATCTTCAACCTGCAAGTGGAGCACTCGTCCACTGACCATCTCACCAGTGCGTTTGGACTCAGTCCAGGGTAACTCCTGACTCGTGTCGTCTCGAATCCACGCCAATGACGAAGGATTCTTGCCTACAATCTGGTCATCCTCCAATCCGACGGCTGAAGTGAACAGCCGGTTCATCAGGATTATTCGGTCACGCACGTCGACTAACATGACTCCGACCACCAAGCGATCGAAGGTGTCCCGAACGTGTTTGGGCACAGCGCCGTTCGGATCTAAGCTTTCGAGAGTCTTTTTCAGGAAGAACGAGAATTGAATCAGACATCCGGGAATCATCACAACGAGCAACCAAGCAGGTGCCCATTGATCGAGGCCAAGAAAACCACCAAGGGGCGAAAAGGCGACTTCGAGAATGCCGAATTTCTTTCCAGCCACAAAAATAGGGACGGTCATATAGCGGGAGTGGTCGGACGACAGTGCATCCCACTGATCTTCGTGTGTCCCCGCAGATACGAGTAGCTCGCCATCCTCTAGCCGGAAGCCGATCGACTCGATCTTTTCGTCACGGGCAACAATCGATTGCAAAGCGAGATTGAGATCATCGAAACGAGCGCTCGACGTCATTGCCGTGCCACAAATGGCCAACGTTTCGCAGACTTTCGCCCGACCACGCAGTACCTCGCGTTGTTCATTGGGAAAAAACCCAAAGGCACTGGCAAACAGCAGGGTACCAACCATCAGGCCGACCAAGCCGACGGAAATGCGGAGGCGGATCGGAATACTATTGTAAAGGTGCTTTATCATGGATCAATTGTTTCTTCGGCTGATTCGGCATCGTCCAGCGCGTCACTGCGACGCTTCATCAACTCTTCCAGCGATTCATTGTCCCCCTGGCCCGCCCCCTGCATGATCAGCAGTGGGTCGATGGAACGCCAGGCAGGCAATTGGGCTAACAAGCCCGAGGCTAGAAAACCAGTTCTAAGTCCCCACGCGATGATTCCCACTGTCACGCTTGACGCGGCGGCACCAGCAGTTCCGACCACGATCAAATCACTCTGGATTTGCGATTCGACTAGCTGTTGGTGTTGGTCTAGTTCTTCCCACATTTCTCCAGGACGCGTCATCATGGCGTAGTTGGCTTGTGACACGGGCAAACTCGAACCGGTTAGGCCAAGGTGCCGCAATTCGGTGGAGAAGCGTTCCTCACCAGTTGTTTTGGCGGAAGAAGTTGTTTCATTGGTGTAGCTGTGTGTGCTTGCAATGGATGTATTGGCCAGAACATCAACCGCGTTTGAACCTTCGTCATCTGAGTCATCAATGTTTGCCATCTCAAGCATCAACGTTGCCAATGCTGGTGATCCCTGCGAGGCGCTTTGGTTCGCAATGCCTTGCATAACGCCAACCTGGCCTTTTATTCCAACGTTCCCACCGACAGTAACAGCTTCGGCTTGGTTACTGGATTCTCCATCCTTCAAAGATTTACTCCCAGAATTCCTGTCTTTAGCAGTCTCACTTCCCGAATCGACGACAGATGTGCTGTCCCCATCGCTGGAAGTTGATTTACTGGCCGAGGAACTGCTGGTTATCGATGCTGGCGGACTAACGGGTATGATGACCTGCGGCGCAATGACCGAGATTGTAAAGGACTTGGCCAAGCTCAGACCGCTAGCGTCCACGGCCGTAACGGTCACGTCCACAGTTGGCTCGAGGTGGCTGGCGACGCGCAGCTCGGTTTTCAGCTTGAGCTGTCCATCGACCACCATGAATCGTGAATCGCTCACGGCCCAAGTATGCGTGTCACCTACATCCGGATCGAAAACAGCTAGACTACCTACAATTGCACCAGGCGAGTTTCCTTGTAGAGTTGACTTGCTGAGCGTTATATCCGAAGGCGCTTCGTTGACAGTCGCGACTGAAATCGCAAAGGCCTGGCTGTACGCAAAGCCTGTTCCGGCTTGATCCCTGGCCGTGAGGAATAGTTGCAGCGTCGGCTCCGTTTCATGATTGAGTGATTGACCAGCTTTTAACTTCAACTGGTTGCCAAAGATCTCGAACCGCCCGTCATCGACCGACCAAACGTGCGTGTCTCCCACATCGGGATCAACGACAGTCACGTTACCGATTACCGCTCCGGCAGCGTTTTCAGCCACTGTAGTACTACTGAGCGTAATATCGGTCGGTGCCTCGTTGACATTGCTAACGGTAAGGCTGAACGATTTGTTGTAGACAAAGCCTGTTCCGGCTTGATCCCTGGCCGTGAGGAGCAATGTCAGTGTCGGCTCCGTTTCATGATTGAGTGATTGACCAGCTTTTAACTTCAACTGGTTACCAAAGATCTCGAACCGCCCGTCATCGACCGACCAAACGTGCGTGTCCCCCACATCAGGATCAACGACAGTCACGATACCGATTACCGCTCCGGCAGCGTTTTCAGCCACTGTAGTACTACTGAGCGTAATATCGGTCGGTGCCTC